>JARKOQ010000267.1 GCA_029976005.1 Aggregatilineales bacterium
CCTGTCCGCCCTGCTGCGCAAACACGACGAGGTCGCGCCCTATGCAACCGCCCATCACGCTCATCGATGATTCTGTCCTGATCGAGGCCAAACGCCGGGCCGAACAGGCCGTCCGCCAAGCCATCGACGCCGGGGCGACCAGCGACCAGCCCGCCGGGGTCTACCGGAGCGCGTTCTGGTTGGCCGTCGACGACCTCACCCAGTCCGAGGAACATCAGCAGGGGGAAACCGCATGAACGCCGTCACGACAGCCAGGCCCTGCGCGCCGCCGAGCGCGGCCAGCTCTGGGCGCTGGAGCACGTCGCCGCCATGCCCGGCCCGACGGCCGTCCTGGCCGATGCCTGGCTCCGCCGCCATACCTGCCTCACCCTGTCCGCCCTGCTGCGCAAACACGACGAGGTCGCGCCCTATGCGTCCAATCCATCTCATCGATGATTCTGTCCTGGCTGAGGCCAAACGCCGGGCCGAACAGGCCGTCCGCCGGGCCATCGACGCCGGGGCGACCATCGACCAGGCCGCCGGGGTCTTCCGGAGCGCGTTCTGGCAGGCCGTCGACGAACTCACCCAGTCCGAGGAACATCAGCAGGGGGAAACCGCATGATCGCCGTCACGACCGCCCTGACAAACGAAGACGCCCGCCGTGCCGGTAACACGACGAGCGTCCGCGCCCCAAAGAAACTCTCTCAAACTCAGCAGATTCAGTCTAGCACGGATGAGCTATCCCGTCAAATCGACCAGGCAGGTCCCGTCATGCTGACCCCGCTCCAGTTCAAGGCCCTCTACGCCATCTACCAGGACGGCCTGCGCGAGCGCGGCCGCTTCGTCGTCCCGCGCCCTGGTCTGTCCCGGCCTTGCCCGGCCCTGGTGCGCCATGGCCTGCTGGAGGGGATGGAAGTCCGCCGCGTCTGGGGCCGCTACCGCCGGGCCTCCGTGACCCGCGCCTACCGCGTGACCGATGCCGGTCGCGCCCTGCTGCCCCGCCCGTCCGTGCCGCCCGCTCCCGTCGCCCCCCAGCGCCCCGTGCTGCTGGATGCCTCCGGCCGGCGCGATCTGCGCGCCGCGATCGGCGAAGGCTGGAAGGACGTGCGCGTCCTTGGTCATCCCGACGGCTGCACCCTCACCGCCTTCTTCCGCCTGGAGCCGCTGCCCTACGGCGCGCCCTCGGCCTACAGCCCGGCGGCCTTCGCCGAGGACATGGCCGTCTTTGTGCGCCGTCTGCTGCCCCGCGCCGCCGTGACGGCCGTGGCGGCCCATCCGGCCCGCGCCTACCCTGGCGACGATCAACGCGCCGCCGGTCTCAAAAGAGGCCCCAACCCCGTGATCAAGACGGACACGATCCAGCGGATCCGCAACGTGCGCCGGGTCGCCTGGGCGGCCGTGACCTTCCATCTCCAGGAGGATATGCCCCTCCTCGCCGCCGGCATTGTTGCCGCCGGCCCCGTCGCCCCCGGCGATCCTGTCCCGTCCCTGCTCCTGATCGACCCCGCGCCGGAAGCATTGCCCGCCGTCGTCGCTTCCCTCTCTCCAGCGTTACTTTCCAACGCCGTGGTGAGAGGGACAGGGAGTGAGGTGGACGACCTGCCGCCCATCACCGTCGATCAGCAGGCGATCTGGAACGGCCTGACCGTCGAGGCTCAGGCCGCGCTGGTCCTGCTCTCCGGCCGTCCCGGCTGGCAGCCCGTCCGCGGCGTGGCCGATTCAGACCTGCGCGCCCTCGATCATGACCTGCTCATCTTCTGGCAGCGTCAACTCCAGGAAGCCCGCATCACCGCCCGCGGCCTGGACCTGGTCGCGGTCATGGTCAGCGTGGAGAGTGTGGCGTGATCTACCTCCTGCCCGCTCCCAGGATCGCCGGCCTGCTTCCCGCCCGCTGCCCGCGTATCGTGACCCGCGTCACCCCGGACAGCCTCACCGCCGCCCAGGAGGAAGTGCTCCAGGCCGCCCTCACCCACGCCGAGGCCGCCGCCGAGGGCTGTTACGCCGCCGCCAGGTACGGCCCGGAATGGTTCGCCGTGTCGGTCCTCACCCGCCCGGAGTGCGACGGCCTGGTGCTCTACGGCTACCTGCGCCCCCATCCGGATCGCAAGCTCAAAATGTGGTACGCCCTCACCGACCTCGGCCTGGAGCGCGCCCGCGCCCTCCGCCTCGATCTCGAAGCCGAGGCGGCTGTACTCGCGCCCGCCTCGATGGCCAGGAACGACCGGCAGGCAGCGCTGGAAGTAGCCCGCGCCGCCGCTCTGCGCCGCCTGACGCGCGAGCTGGCTTTTCAGGGCTTCGTCATCCTCGCCGAGGCGGGCCGCGGCCCGCGCCTGGGCGAACAGGCCTTCATCCACCTGTTCACCCGCGAGATTCGGCTCTACCGCTGCCCGCTGGGCACGGACCGCTGGGAGGAGCGCCGGGCCGGCTACTACAAGGCCGACCCCAGCTTCGCCCGTAGTCAGGCGTCCCTGCACGCCATTCCCATCTGATCGCCTCCCCGCCTCGGTGCGCAGTCTTACCGCGCCGGGGTGGGGTGTTTGTGGAGACCCCATGGACGACAACGTGCTGTACCTCAAGATCACCGACATCCTGCTGGACGTCGTGCCGGACTCGGACGCGCTCGGCCGGGCCACCGAGGCCCTGCTGGCCGCCTTCCAGGCCGAGGTGGATGACCTGGAAACCACCCTGGGCACCGTCACCGGCCTCGCCAAAGCCTTCGAGGCGGAGCGTGACGAGCTGCGCCGCCTGCTGCGCGCCCACGGCATCGAGGCGGTGCGGGCATGACCGACATCACCCAGGGCCAACTGGCCCAGATGGTTTCCGGATGCACGAAGCTGTCCGCGCGGGACGTGCCCGCCTGCCACGGCATGACCGACTCGCTCCGCACCCTCATTGAGGCGACCCTGGCCCAGGCGCGGGGCCTCTGCCTGGACAATCCCGCCGATCGCGCCGCCCTGGCCGGCTTGCTGCTGGGCGCGCTCCGCCCGCTGGACATCGAGCAGCACCCGACCGCGCTGGAGGCCGAACTGGACCGGCTATACGAGGAGCGCGACGCCGCGCTGGCGAAGCTGGCGGCGGCTGAACCGGTCGAGCCGGTCCTGATCCTCCAGGTCAACTGCTGGATGCGCTGGGATGACGTGCATCCCTCCGTCGACGCCTATCACGGCTCGGTTTATGCCGCCGTGGACCGCGCCCTGACCGACTACGATCAC
>JARKOQ010000268.1 GCA_029976005.1 Aggregatilineales bacterium
CCCCCCCCCCCCGGCCGGGTTGCGCGTGGCCGCTTGCCGCCATTGTGCGGTAAGATCGGCCCGAATCGGGATCGCCTCTGGAACAGGATGACCACGCATGAGGAGCCTGCCCATCCGGCTGGCGGGCGTCAAGCGCGCCCACGCCGAACTCTACCTGCTGTTGATGCTGCTCAGTTTCGCCACTTCGGTGACCGCCACCCGCCTCTTTCTGCAACTGACCGGCTATCCCCAGCTTGGCAGCAGCGAGCTGCACATCGCCCACGTGCTGTGGGGCGGGCTGCTGCTCTTCCTGGGGGTGCTGCTGCCGCTGATTCTGGCCAACCGCTGGGCCTTCCCCGCCAGCGCCCTGATGGGCGGGACGGGCGTGGGCCTGTTCATCGACGAGATCGGCAAGTTCATCACCCAGAGCAACGACTACTTCTACCCTTTCGCCGCGCCGATCATCTACGCCTTCTTCCTGCTGACCGTGCTGGTCTACCTGCGCGTCAAACGGCGCGGCAAGCGCAACACCCGCGCCGAGTTGTACCTGGCCCTGGACGGCCTGCTGGAAGTGCTCGACCGCGACTTCGAGCGCGACGAGCAGGTGATCCTGCTCGAACGGCTGAGCTTCGTGGCCGAGCAGGCCGATCACCCCAATGAAGTCCACCTGGCGGCCGCCCTGCGCGACCTGATCCTGTCCGACGGGCTGGAGGTCATGCCCGACCGGCCCAGCCTGTGGGAGCGCCTGCGCAGGCGGCTGGAAGCCTACGAGACGCGCTACCTGCGCAAGTCGCGCCTGCGCTGGCTGTTGATCCTGGGGCTGGGGATCGTCGGCCTGCTCAGCGCCTTACAGCTCTTGGTCTCGCTGGCGGCGTTGTTCGTGCCCGACCTGCTGCGCGAGGTCGCCATCGAGCTGCTGGCGACCGAGCAGCGCGTCCGGGGTGCGATCAGCCTGACCTGGTATTGGGTCCGCATGGTGCTGGAAGGGCTGAACGGCACGCTGCTGTTGGTCGGGTCGGCGCTGATCGTGCTGCGCCGTGATGAGCTGGGCACCCGCCTGGGCTACTACGGCCTGCTGCTGACCCTGACCACGGTCAACCTCCTGGTTTTTTACTTCGACCAGTTCGGGACGATCACCCAGGCGCTGGTCCAGTTTGTCCTTTTGCTGGGCGTGCTGAGTTACCGGCGGCGCTTCGCCATCCCGGCCCAGGCGCGCCGCGCGCAGGACACGGGCGAGATGGAACCGGAGCCGGAGGGGCTATGAACCTGGCGATCGAGCTGTTGGGCGCGGCCTTTTTCTTCGCGCTGGGGCTGGTGATGGTTTTCGCCAAGGATAGCGTGTGGCGCATCTACAACGGCGGGGTGGAGCCGCGCAAGCCGGAGCTGGCCCGCACCCCCGGCTGGGACGAGAGCGTCGGCCTGATCGGCAAAATCCTGATCGCGGTCGGGTGTTTCATCCTGCTGTCCATCTTCCTGGGCTGAGCCATCCATGCCCGATCCCGCTACGCTGCTGCTCTTCGCCGCCGCCGCGCTCTCGCTCAACGTGACGCCGGGGCCGGATATGCTGTACGTCATCGCGCGCAGCCTGGGCCAGGGCCGCCGGGCGGGCTTCGTCTCCGCGCTGGGGCTGAGCCTGGGCTACCTGGCCCATACCCTGCTGGCCGCGTCCGGACTGGCGGCGCTGCTGGTCTCGTTCCCGGCGGCCTATGCGGCGGTGCGCGTGGCCGGGGCGCTCTACCTGGTCTACCTGGGCGGCCGGACGATCCACGCCAGCTTCGCGCCGCCAACCCTGCCCGCGGACGATTCCGACGCTCCCCGGCCCCCGGCCGACGGCCGCCTGTGCGCCGTGTTCCGCCAGGGGGCGCTGACCAGCACCCTCAACCCCAGCATCGCGATCTTCTTCCTGGCCTTCCTGCCCCAGTTCGTGGACCCGGCGCGCGGCGCGGTCGCGCTCCAGATCGTGATCCTGGGGCTGGTCTTCATCACCACCGCGACCACGACCCACACGGCAATCGCCCTGCTGACCGGCACCGCCGGGCAGTGGACGCGCGCCCGGCCCGGCGCGGGCCGCTGGCAGGCCCGCCTGTCCGGCGGGCTGCTGGTCCTGCTGGGGGTGCGGGTGTTGCTGATGGGGTAGCGGGACCCGGCGGCCAGGGTCGCCGCGAAAATGATCCGGCAACGGGATCGATACGCCATCCGTAGGGGCGGTTCGCGAACCGCCCCGGACGACCGCCGGTCGTCCCTACAACCGTCCGCAGCGTTACCGGATCAATTTGTTAATCTTCATGAAATCCCGACTCAGGACAGGAAGTCCTCCGGACTGGAAGGCGTTTTGTCGTCTGGAGGGCCTGAGACGGCATCACCCCAATTGTCGCACCACTAAAGACCTTCTTTTCTCTGCGTTTTTCCTTGGCGTCCCTGGTGTTTTGGCGGTTCAGCTTGTCTTTCTCGCGGCAATCAGTTGCCGCGCGGGCCGGATGCGGCCATACTCGTGCGGATTCGCGGCCTGTCTTGCCGGATGGGGACTGATGAAACGACTGATTCCGCTGCTGCTCGTGGTGATGCTGGGCCTGGTGGGCTGCAACCTGATCCCGGCGGGGCCGTCCGCGTCCCCGACCGCGGGAAGCGTCGAGGGCCAGCGCGCCCTGGTGACGCACGTGATCGACGGCGACACGATCGACGTCCTGATCGACGGGGACGAATACCGCGTGCGCTACATCGGAATCAACACGCCGGAGCGCGACGAATCCTGCTACCAGGACGCGACCAACGCCAACGCCGCGTTCGTGCGCGGCCAGACCGTGACCCTGGTGCGCGACGTGAGCGAAACCGACCGCTACGGCCGGCTGCTGCGCTACGTATACGTGGGCAGCACGTTCGTCAACGCCGAGCTGGTGCGTCAGGGCTACGCCGAGAACGTCGAGTATCCGCCGGACACGGCCAACGCCGCCTGGTTCGGCCGGCTCGCGCGCGATGCCCGCGCTGCGAATCTGGGCTGCTGGCCGACCGGGGTGTTTGGGTAAGGCGGTTGTTGGTGCGTGGTGGGTGGTGATTGGTCAAACGGCCGGGCGCGGGGGATCAGGGTGTCCAATCCCGGCAGAGGCGTGTATCGGATATGTAGCGTCAGAATTGCAATTCCGGCGCTACAGGCCAACCGCCCCCCCTCCACCAGGAACCAGTACCGCCCTGACCACCGACCCTCTGGCGACGCTTTTCGCCTGGACGCTTCGACGTTCCTGCCCGCCTTCTCTGGCCTCCTGGCCTCTGGTCTCCCGGCCTCGCCGCAACCGAAGGTTGCACACCCCTTGCCGCCACGGCCCGAACGGGCGACAATAAACGCGGCCTGAATACCCCGCCAGCAAAGGAATCCCAATGGCAGACGACAAGCGTTTGATCGCACCCACCGATCTCTACCACCTGGCCGCCGTGGAAGACCCCCGGATCAGCCCGGACGGCGCGTGGATCGCCTTTGTCAGACGCACCCGGCGCGAACACGATAACGCCACCGTGCGCGCGATCTGGCTGGTGCGGCCGGATGGCAGCGGCCTGCGCCAGTTCACCAGCGGTGTCAAGCCCGATACCTCGCCGCGCTGGAGTCCCGATGGCCGCTGGCTGGCCTTTGTCTCCACCCGGCGCGACGACAAGCCCCAGATTTACCTGATCCCGGCCGACGGCGGCGAGGCCCAGCCGCTGACCTGGATGCCCAACGGGGCCACCGACCCGGCCTGGTCGCTGGACGGCCGCCAGATCGCCTTCCTCTCCCGCCTGCGCCCGGACGAAATGCAGGCCGAGGACGGGTCCGAAAGCCTGCCGCCCGCCCGCCCGGAAGACCTGCCCAAGCCGGACGAGGAGGCCGACAAGGCCCGGATCGATCCGCGCGTCATCACCCGGCTGCCCTACCGCGTTGGCACGAGCTACTGGGATGGGCGCTTCAGCCAGGTCTACGTGGTCGCCGTCGAGCCGGACGAAGCCGGGCTGCGCCGCCCGCGCCGCCTGACCCGCGACCAGCGCGATTACGAGGCCCCGCGCTGGTCGGCGGACGGGCTGGCTCTGTTCAGCGCGGCCAGCCGCCGTCCCGACCACGACATGCCCTCGATGTTTTACGCCGTGGTGCGGATCGCCCTGGAAGACGGCGCGCTGGCCGAGTTGACCGGCGCGGGCCTGACCTGCCATGCCGTCGATCCCTCGCCGGACGGGCGCTGGCTGGCCTTCCTGGCCCAGCCGGACGAGCTGCCTATGAACCGCGACGGCACGCTGGCGGTGCTGCCGGTCGAGGGCGGGGACGTCCGCCACCTGACCGACGCGCTGGATCGCGGCCCGGAGGAGTTCCGCTGGCTGCGCGACAGCAGCGGCCTGGTCTTCAGCGTGCCCGACCGGGGCGCGGTGCCGATCTGCCGGGTGCTGCTGGATCGCAAGGGGGTGGAATTCGCCGGGCACAGCCGGGCCTGCGTGACCGGGCTGGACGCCGGGCCGGACGGGCTGCTGGCGGCGGCGGTCTTCACCGAGGACGGCCAGTTCGATCTGTACGCCGGCGGCAAACAGCTCACCACCTTCAACCGCGCCTTCCTGGAGACGGTGCGCGTCGCGCCCTTCGAGGCGCTGCATTACACCGCTCCGGACGGCACGCCGATCGACGGCTGGCTGCTCTACCCGGCGGACTACGAGCCGGGGCGGCGCTACCCGCTGGCGGTCAACATTCACGGCGGGCCGCAGGGCATGTGGGGCGCGACCGAACCGACCATGTGGCTGGAATGGCAGCACCACGCCGCCAGCGGCTACGCGGTTTTCTTCTGCAACCCGCGCGGCTCGGATGGCTACGGCGAGGCCTTCATCCGCGCCAACCATCCCGACTGGGGCGACGGCCCGCAAAGCGACGTGCTGGCGGGGGTCGACCTGCTGGTGGCACGCGGCATCGCCGATCCCGACCGGCTGGTGCTGACCGGCGGCTCCTACGGCGGCTACCTGACCGCCTGGATCGTTGGCCACGATCACCGCTTCAAGGCGGCGGTGGCCCAGCGCGGGGTCTACCACCTGCAAGCCTTTCACGGCACGACCGACATCCCCTGGTTCATGACCTCCAACCTGGGGGCCGAGCCGTGGGACGACCCGGACCTGTTCTGGCTGTATTCCCCGCTGGCCTACGCGCAGGACATCACCACGCCGCTGCTGATCCTGCACAGCGAGCAGGACTACCGCGTGCCGATCTCCGAGGGCGAGCAGCTTTTCGCCGTGATGAAGCGGGTTGGCAAGGCCCCGGTGGAGCTGGTCCGCTACCCTCGCGAGGGGCACGAGCTGTCGCGCGCCGGGGAGCCGAAGCACATCATCGACCGCCTGGAGCGGATCGTCGCCTGGTGGGATACCTACTGCCCGAAAGACTAAAACAGGTCACGGATAAAACGGATGGAACACGGATAAGACGGATTTCAAAAAAGAAAAAACCGTACCAATCCGTGTCTTATCCGTTTTTTCCGTGTCCAATGTTTTTGAGGAGCCGCCCATGCGCCACCTGAACCTGATCCGATGGTTGCTGGTCCTGCTGATGCTGTCCACGCCCGGCCTCGCCCTGGCCCAGGATGGCCCGGAGACGGTGAGACTCGTCCCGTTCGAGAACGCCGCCGCCGGGATCAGCGGGCTGGCCCCCGAAGGCTGGCAGCAGATTCAGACCGGCCTGTTCATGGCCGGGACGCTGGGGCCGAACCTGGTTTTTCAGTTCGCCCAGGCCCAGTCCGCGGAGGGCGTCGCGCCCGCCCTGGCGGCCCAGTTCGGCCTGGAGGAGGTTCCCCAGGGCACGCCCCACGCCAGCCCGACCCTGACCTGGACGCTCTACCACCTCCGCGTGACTCCTCAGCCCGACCTGCCGCTGGAGATCGACCTGGCCGTGACTCCCGCCGGGGAGGATTCGCTGGTGATCATGCTCCAGGCCTTGCCGGAGGATTACGCCGGGTTGTACGACTCGGTTTTTATTCCAGCGGTGGATGCCCTGGTCTACACGCCGCCCCCGGCCGGACCGGACACGATCGCGCTGGAGCCGTTCAGCGATCCGACCTTTGGCCTGAGCGGCGTGCGTCCGGCCGGCTGGCGCGAAACCGGCTCCGGGGAAGTCCGCCGGGAGCGCACCCCGACCGACGTGACCAGCCTGATCCAGCAGGTGGCGACCGGGGCGCGGGCGGCCAGCGTCGCCCCGATCCTGGCCGAGCGGCTCGGCACGGGCGAAGCGCCGGAGCCATTGGGGACGCTGACCACGCCCCCCCTGGCGGAGGACGCCGCCGAGACGCTGACCTGGACGTTCTACACCTTCCCGGTCAATGTGGGCGGCGCGACCGCCAGCCTGAGCCTGGCCGCCGCCGACAGCGCCAGCGGCGCGGTGCTGGTCATGCTGGTTTCGACCCCGGAGGAGCACGCCGCGCTCTACGACGCGCTTTTCCTGCCCGCCGTGCGGGAACTGCGGCTCGTGGCCGGACTGTGGGCAGTGGCCCTGGTCGAGTACCAGAGCGCGGCGCTGGGCTTGCGTGGAGTCGCGCCGGAGGGCTGGACCGAGGCGCAGGCGGGCTACTTCGTGCCGGAACAACCCGGCGCGGCCCTGACCTACGACGTCCTGCCCGGCCAGACCGCCGCCGGCGCCGTGGCCGCTCTGACCGGACGGCTGGGCCTGAGCGATCCGCCCGGCAGGGATGGGGTGTTCGAGGGAACGGGCTTCACCTGGGATGTGTACAGCTTCACGCTGACCGTGCAGGGCGTGACGATGGCCCTCGACCTGGCGGCGGCGCAAGACGATCAGGGGGCGGTGGTTGTGCTGCTCCAGAGCTCCCCCGGCGTGCGCACCGCGCTGGCTCAGGCCCTGTTCCTGCCCGCCGTGCAGGCCCTGGCGCGATCCACGTCGTGACGCGATCCCATTGCCCCTCGCCCAATGACCGGGTTACTTTGCCAGGGAGCATCAAGTCCGACGCGGCGCGAACCAACCACTTGCGCGCCCTGCGCCCGCCGACTCAGCCCTAACCCACGGGGTGCTCGTCGGCCCACTGGCGCACCCGGCGGTTGACCAGGTCCTCACGCTCGGCGAAGCACAGGTGGCCCGCGCCGGGCACCACGAACAATTCCGCGCCGGGGATGTGCGCGGCGATCCACTTGCCCTGTTCCAGCGGCACCACGCCGTCCTGCCCGCCGTGCACGACCAGGGTCGGCACGGCCGGCGGCTGGGCCTCGACCGCCGGGCGCAGGTCGGTCGCGCGCAGGATGCGGGCCGTCTCCGCGATGGCGGCGTAGCTCGTGGCGCAGTAGGCCGCGTATCCGGCTTCGATCGTCTCGTGGAAGCGCGGGTTGGCGTAGAACGCGCTCGAATCGGCGATGTAGAAGCGCATGGCCTGCTTGAACACGGCCGGGGAAAGGTGGGTCGGGGCCAGGCTGGCCGCCACCAGGCCCTGGGCCAGGGCCGGCCAGCGGGTCGCTTCTTCCCACACCCGGACGATCCCGCGCAGGTCGCCCCAGATCACCGTCCCAAGCAGCACCAGCCGCGCGGCCAGCGCCGGGGCCTGGAGCGCCACCCCCAGGGCGGTCAGCCCGCCGGTCGAATGGCCGATCAGGGTCGCCGGGACGCCGCGCGCGTGGTGGCGCACCACGGCTTCGCCCACGTCAAAGAGGTGTTGGGTCGTCCAGCGCCGGTAGTGCCCGTCCTCGTAGCGGCGGACCGGGCCGTGGCCGGGCAGCCCGACCAGGAGGACCTCGGCTTCCTCCCAGAAAGTATCCCAGAACCAGAAATCGTTGCCGCTGGTGATGCCGTGCCAGGCGAAAATCTGCTGGGGGGCGTTCGGGTTGCCGTGGCGCGTGACGGCGATCTCTTCCGGGCCGAGCGGGGTCTGCACTTCCACCGTGTAACGGTTGCTCATAAGGTCTCCTCTAAGGTGAGATAATGCCCGGATTGTAGCACCGTTCCCGATCGGGGGCCGGGCAGCAAAAAGCGCCCCCCGGTGGGGAGCGCCTGGTTAACCTGGCGAGCCAGGGAGAAGCCCTAGAGCTTGACGACGTCGGCAGCCTGGAGGCCCTTGGGGCCTTCGACGATGCTGAATTCCACGCGCTGGCCTTCCTCAAGGTTGCGGAAGCCCGTATCCTTGATGGCCGAGTAGTGAACGAACACGTCCGGGCCGTTGGGCTGCTGCAGGAAGCCGAAGCCCTTCGACGTATTGAACCACTTCACGACACCCACGACACGATCAGCCATGTCCTTCTTGCTCCTTGCATCAGATGGCTTGAGAGAAGATTGTAGGGGGGCGTGTCCGGCGGCGGGCGGACGCCCGCCGGGTACAACAAACGCCCGGACTTCCGGGCGTTGTTTGTGACCTTTGCACATCACTGCCTGCGTCCTACGGCGCTTACTGTAGTGCGCTTCGTCCAGTTTGTCAACGAATTGCCCGCCCTGGAGCAGCAACATCAAAAAGCAAATCGAACCGCCAAAACGCCAGGAACGCCAGGGAAAAACGCGGAGAAAAGCATCATGGGTGAAGATCCGTGCCCCATCCGCTTTATCCGTGTCCAAAGTCTTTTGATTGCCCCCAATCTGAAATACACCGCCCGATCCCGATCTTGACGCGGCGGCCCCACCGGTATATACTGCCCCCATCAAAGTCAGAGCAAAGAAGGTTGGATGTTAGGCAGAGTGGTTGTGCTCAATTGAGAATCTGCATGAGTGCGCCTGGTCGGTGAACTAATCGCGGCCACGGGTGCTCATGCCCCGTGGCTTTTGATTCGCCGCGCGTCTTCTCATTGAAGCACTTCATCCGCGATCGCGGATGACGAGCGACCAGAAACGCCTTTTTAGCCAGTCACGGGATGATCCTGTGGCTGGCTTTTTTGTTTCCAACAGGAACTCCAACCATGCACGCTCTGAATATGCCCACGACCAACCAGGGCATCGTTGTAAGAAAAACACTGAACAGCTACCTCATCGGGTTTGGAGAAGCCCACGTCGAATGCACGCTCTCCACCCGGTTGAAGAAAGACCCGAACGCCGACCCCGTCGTCGTCGGGGACGTGGTCGTCTGGAACGAGGCCGCCCAGATCACCGGGGTGCTGCCGCGCCGCAACCGGCTCTCACGCCGGGGGGCCGTGCCGACGCCGGGGGCCTATGCCCGCGAGCAGGTGATCGCCGCCAACGTTGACCAGGTCGTCCCGGTTTTTGCCGCCGCCAATCCGCGCCCGGCCTGGACTCTGCTGGATCGCACCCTGGTCTCGGCCGAGTCGGCCGACATCCCGGCCCTGGTCATCCTGACCAAGCTGGACCTGGTCGAAGGCCGCCCGGAAGCCGAGGAGATCGAGGCGGTGGCGGCGGAGTACCGCGCCATCGGGTACGCGGTCGTCCTGACCAGCACCGTCACCGGGCGCGGCCTGGACGAGCTGAACGCCCGGCTGGCGGGGCGGCTGTCCGCCCTGGTCGGCAAGTCCGGGACGGGCAAGACCTCGCTGCTCAACGCGCTCGACCCCGGCCTGGGGGCGCGCGTCCAGGCCCTCAGCAAGGCCACGGGCAAGGGCCGCCATACCACCACAACTTCGGAAATCTTCGCCCTGCCCTCCGGCGGCAGTCTCGTCGATACCCCCGGCATCCGGGAATTCGGGCTGTGGGACGTGGACGAGGACGACCTGGCCTGGTTCTTCCCGGAGATGCGCCCCTACCTGGGCCGCTGCCGGTTTGGACTGGACTGCCGCCACGACGAGGAACCGGGCTGCGCCATCCGCAAGGCCGTCATGGACGGCCGGATCAGCCCCTACCGCTACCAGAGTTATCTCAAGATGAGGGTCGAACCATGACTGTCACCTTTGCATCCCCACGCTTCTACACCCGTCCGGGCAAGATCAAGGAATCCCCTGGCGATTTCATCTGCCTGCACTGCGGCGCGCTGGTCTGCGCGGAGGCGGCGCTCTCCGGCGTGCGCAACCGCAACCATTGCCCGTACTGCCTGTCATCGCGCCACCTCGACCAGTTCGAGGCGGGCGACCGGCTCTCGGCCTGCAAGGCGCGCATGCGCCCGGTCGGGCTGACGCTCAAGCGGATCGGCAAGAAGTACACCGGGCACGCCCAGGGCGAGCTGATGCTCGTCCACCGGTGCGAGGACTGCGGCAAGCTTTCGATCAACCGCATCGCGGCCGACGACGTGGCCGAGGCCATCCTGGCCCTGCTGGAGCCGTCCGCCGGGCTGGACGCGGACACACGCGCGCGGCTCGTCCAGGCGGGCGTGACGCCCCTGGACACGGCCCAGATCGGCCTGGTGCGCACGTGCCTGTTCGGGATCGGCTCCGCCGCGCTTCAGGAGGGGTGACGGTTCCACCTGACCGGCGGAGATCGAGAGACAAGGACGACTTGCACCTTGAGGGCAGGTCGTCCTTGTGTGGTTCGAGGGAGGTTCGCGGCGGGGAACTGGCAGCGATCGGCCTGGAGTCTCTCCTGGCGAAGTTGTGCGATTGACACGCGGCGGACGGGGCAGTGCCCAACCGGTGTTTGCTCTGGCCTCGTTTTTCTTGCCTTTTGCCTCGGCGCAGCCTGATCTGTGCTACCCCAGCAGGGCCATCACCCGCGCGGCGAAGGCGGCCGGATCGGCCTCCGGGATGGTGATCGCCCGCAGGCGCAGCCCGTACTGGTATTCGCGCGCGTCGAGCATGTAAGGCGTCAGGGTGAAGGGGCCGCAGCTCCCGTTGCCCAGCCCGGCCTGCCTGTAGTCCGCGTGGAACAGCACGTCCGGCTGGCGAACCAACTGGTGGGTATGGCTGGCCTCGGTCAGGTTGGCCGTGCTGTAGTGCGAGGCGCTGACGGCCAGCAGCGGCAACCCCGCCACCAGCAGCCCGAAACCATCCGGGCCGGTCAGGGCCGCCCAGCGCGTGTCCGGGTGGCTGCCGTGTTCCTGGGGCACGATGTAGGGCACGTACTGGGCATCCACCGTGCTGTCATAAATGCCAATCGCCGCGCCCTGCTTGCGGTCGGGGTAGGCCTCGTGCGGCCCGCGCCCGTACCACGTCAGGCGCTCCAGCCCGCCGGGCAGGGCCATGACCAGCCCGACCCGGGCCAGAGTCCGCACCGGGCGGCCGGGCAGCAGGCGATGCGTGATCACCACGTCACCGCTGGCATACACCCGGTAGGCCAGACCGATTTCCAGCACGTCGCCTACGTCCGGCGCGGACGCCACCAGGCCGACGTCGACCCGGATTTCCTGCGGGCTGATGGCAGTCACCTCGAAGCGCGTCACCCGCTCGGCCAGCCGGTCCAGCCCGGCGTCGCGCCACTGCTCGGCCAGGCGGTGGGTGTAATCGTGGGGGAAGATCAGGGCCGTGTCGTTATCGGTCGGCGCGCGCCAGACGCTGGTCTTCGGCCCGGCGGTCAGCAGATCGCGCCCCTGCGCCCGGAAGGTCGCCAGGCAGCCCGTGCCCCGGTCAAAGCTCAGGGCGAAGTCGTGCCCGGCGATCACGATCGCGTCCGGGCCGTCCTGAAGGCGCAGGGCGGGCAGACCCGCCGCCTTGATCGGGGCCAGGGCCGGACGGCCGTCCGGCAGCTTGAACTGCGCCCAGGCCACCTCGTGGCCCTTCGCCGCCCAGCGGCAGTCCTCCGCCAGGCGGAAGCGCACCTCCAGCCAGGCTTCGGTGCCGGGCGGCAGGGCCGGCTTGCGCACCGGCAGGCTGAGCACGGCGCTCGATCCCGGCTTCAGCTCCAGGGGCATCAGGCTGCCGGATTGCAGTTCCGCCCCGTTGGCGACCACGGCCCAGCGCCCGCTGAGGTGGCTCAGGTCGCGGAAGGTATAGCGGTTGGTGATGCGCAGGGTGACCTGGCCGGCCGGGCCGCCCAGGTCGATCGCCTCGACGATCACCGGCTCCAGCACCTTCTTGTATTCCCACAGGCCGGGGTGCGGCACGCGGTCGGGCCAGATCAGGCCGTTGATGCAGAACGGGCCGTCGTTGGGCCGGTCGCCGAAGTCGCCGCCGTAGGCATACCAGGGGCGGCCGTCCGGGGTGTGCTGCTCGATGCCCTGGTCAACCCAGTCCCAGATGAAGCCGCCCTGCAAGCGGGGATAGGCGGCCACGGCATCCCAGTACTCTTGCAGGTTGCCGGTGCTGTTGCCCATCGAGTGGGCGTACTCGCAGGCCACGATCGGGCGGTCGTCGGCCGGATCGCTGGCCATCAGGATCAGCTTTTCGACGCTGGGATACATCGGCCCCAGGATGTCCACCGCCGGGGCGTCTTCCGCCGGGTGGTAGTGCACCGGGCGGGTGGGATCGGCGGCCCGCACCCAGTCGGACATGGTCACGTGGTTGGGGCCGAAGCCCGATTCGTTGCCCAGCGACCAGACGATCACCGAGGGGTGATTCCTGTCGCGCTGCACCATGCGCACGACCCGCTCGAGGAAGGCTTCCCGCCAGGCCGGGTCTTTGGTCAGCCGGTCCCAGACTCCGTGCGATTCGAGGTTGGCCTCGTCGTAGAGCAGCAGGCCGTATTCGTCGCACAGGTCGTACCAGCGCGGATCGTCGGGATAGTGGCAGGTGCGCACGGCGTTGATGTTGAACTGCTTCATCAGCTTGATGTCGGCGATCATCGACTCCATGCTGACGGTATGGCCGGTGTGGGGATCGTGCTCGTGGCGGTTGACGCCCTTGAACAGGATCGGCCGCCCGTTGAGGCACACCTGGCCGTCCTTGATCGATACCGCCCGGAAGCCGACCCGGCAGCGCTCGACCTGCTGGACCCGGCCCGCGGCGTCGCGCAGGGTCAGGAGCAGGGTATACAGGTTGGGAGTTTCGTCCGACCACAGGCGCGGGGCGCTGACCGGCTGGCTCAGGTGGACGGTGATCGTCTCGCCGGGAGCGGGGTCGGCGCTGGCGGCCAGCGGCGCGCCGAAAATCGGGCGCATCCCGTCGTAGAGCTGGGCTTCGACCGCCACCGGCGCGCCCGATCCGGCCGTCCGGGCCACGGCCACCGTCAGGCGCAGCTCGGCGTCGCGGTAGGCCGGGTCCAGCTCGGTTACGACGGTGTAATCGGCGATGTGGACGGCCGGGACGGCGCGCAGCCACACGTCGCGGTAGATGCCGCTCAACCGCCAGAAGTCCTGATCCTCCAGCCAGGTGCCGATCGACCAGCGGTAGACCTGCACGGCCAGCAGATTCTCGCCGGGATGCACGTAGGGCGTGATATTGAACTCGGCCGGCAGGCGGCTGTCCTCGCTGTAGCCGGCCAGCTCGCCGTTGATCCACACGTAAAAGGCCGAATCGACACCCTCGAACAGCAGGAACAGCTCGCGCCCGGCCCATTCCGGTGGGACGGTGAAGGTCGTGCGGTACGAGCCGGTGGGGTTGTCATCCTCCGGGACGCGCGGCAAATCCTCGACCGGGATCGGGTACTGGACGTTGCAGTAGATCGGGCGGTCGTAGCCCTGAAGCTGCCAGTTGCCCGGCACGGCGATCGTGTCCCAGCCGGCGGCGTCGTACTCCGGGCGGAAGAAGTCGGGCGGCGCAGCCGCCGGAGCGGGCGCGTAGTGAAAGGCCCAGCCGCCGTTGAGCGACTTCAAAAAGGGGGTCTCAAGCTGGCCGGCCAGGGCCGCTTGCGGATCGGCATAGGCAAACAGGGGCACGTGGCCGGCGACCTTGTTACGGCTGATCACGGCCAGGTTCTGCCAGTCTTTGAGTTCGAGGTGATTCATACACGTCCCTTCGCGGTCTGCTCGCACGAGCCGGAATTGCTTCCGCACGATTATACTGGTGTCCGCCGGATTTTGAGAGATGCGGGGCAGCGGGCCACAGGGTTATCGCATCAAAAACAAAATGAACCGCCAGAACGCCAGGAACACCAGGAAAAAAACGCAGAGAAAAACGAAAATCAGGAAGATTTCCACCACTGAAGCCGCGAATCGAAAGCCGGTGAACTGGTTTGCCCTCTGTGTCCTTCGTGTCCTCTGGGGTGGGATGTCGCTTGCGATTTGAGGCGATTGCCCTGAGCGGGCCAGCTTTCAGCGATCGGCGGCCGAGATCAACGGCCGCGCCGCCACGCTCCTCCCCCCATCGTCCAGCCCTGCCGCGCCTCCGCTTTTTCTGGCCTCATGGCCTCTGGTCTCCTGGCCTCCTTTTCATCAGGTGGACGCCCGCGAACCGGTCGCTTATAATAGATAAAATTGGCCGTAGTCAAAGGGAGCGCCGGATGTGGCCGGGAGGGCCTGGCCCGCATCTAAGGATGGTGAGTGGCGTTCGGGTTGAGGAGTAAAACGATGGCTTTACTTGATATTGTGTTGCTGGGCAGCGAGCAGGCGGGGGTCCTCCGCAAGCGCGCCTACAAGGTCGAGGACTTCGACAAGAAGCTGCATGCCCTGCTGGACAGCATGGTTGAGACGCTGCTCGACGCGCCGGGCGTGGGCCTGGCCGCCCCGCAGGTGGATTCCACCAAACGCGTGATTGTTGTCCGCCTGCCGGATGACGAGGAAAGCCGCAAGGAATACGGCGATCAGGCCGGGGTGCTGTACGAAGTCGTGAACCCGGAGATCGTGCGCGCCTCCCGCGAGATGGTCGACGGCGTCGAAGCCTGCCTGTCGATCCCCGGCTACTTCGGGGAAGTATCCCGCCACGAGTCGATCCTGGTCAAGGGCCAGGACCGCCACGGGCGCAAAATCCGGATCAAGGCCGAGGGCTGGCTGGCGCGCGTTTTCCAGCACGAGATCGACCACCTGGACGGCGTGCTGTTCATCGACCGGGCGACCGAGCTTTGGCGCGATGCGCCCGACGAGGACGAGTCCACCCCCGCCGAGCCGGAGGCGACCGACCGTGCCGAGCCTGCGCCCGGCGTTTAGCGACTGTCGGTTGGGCCGGGATAAGCCCGGCTCGACTTGTCTATTTGCCAGAAAACAGTTATGAATCAATCCATTGAGGGTTGAAGGCAGAAGTCACCCATCTGAAAACGAGGAGGTACCCATGGCGATCAAAGTCACGTGGTTGGGCCATGCCGCCCTGGCCCTGGATGTGAATGGGACGCCGGTCCTTGTGGACCCCTTTCTGAGCAACAATCCCCTGGCGGCCGCCCGCCCGTCGGATGTCCAGGCGCGCGCCATCCTGCTGACGCACGGGCACGGCGACCACGTGGGGGATACGATCGCCATCGCCAAGCGCACCGGGGCGCTGGTGATCGCCAACAACGAGATCGCCAACTGGGTGGCCCGCCAGGGTGTCCAGACGATCCACGGCATGAACCCGGACGCCTACTACGATTTTGGCTTCGCCAGGGTGGCCCTGACCATCGCCTTCCACAGCTCCAGCCTGCCCGATGGCGCCTACGGCGGCCAGCCGAACGGCATCCTGCTGCACGCCCCCGGCGGCGAAAAAATCTACATCGCGGGGGATACCGGCCTGTTCTCGGACATGAAGCTGATCGGCGAGCAGGGGATCGACCTGGCCGTGCTGCCCATCGGCGGCAACTATACAATGGGGCCGGACGAGGCCCTGCGCGCCGTGCAGTTCATCCAGCCGACAGCCGTCCTGCCGGTCCACTACAACACCTTCCCGGTCATCCAGGTGGACGTGGCGGGCTGGGCGCGGCGCGTCCACACCGAAACCACCAGCAAGGTCATCATCCTCGATCCGGGCGGCAGCCACACCCTCTAGCCCGGCCAGCGCGCGATCTCCGGCGGGGGCGAGTCCGGCTCGCTCCCGCCGTTTGATTCCTGGGGGCAGATCGACTGGCTGGCCGGGGAAAAGCGGATTGAAACGCCAAAGCGCCAAGTACGCCAAGGAAAAACGCGGAGAAAAGCGAAAACGAAAAAACCTCCTCGGAAAAGCGATCAGCTATCAGTAGTCAGCGAAAGCAAGACGAGCCACGTGCGTCGTCAACTGGCCTGGTTTTCATCCCTTGTGTGTCGCCGCGATTTGGTCCGGCAGCCCGATCCGCGCTTGGTTTGCGCTTTTCGCCTAGACGCTTGCCGCTTCGACGCTGCTGGCGTCCTTGGCGTCTTGGCGGTTCAGACTGTTTTTCGAGGCAATGGCCCTGTCTAACTGACAAGAATTTTCACTTTTTAGCGAAGTGTGTTATACAATATGAGTGTTAGATTAAAAATGTCCGGAAGGGCTACTTTATTCAGGAGGTGAATCCCAGGAAAGTAATCGACAATCTCCAAGAAACGCCACTGTCGCATCGTCGTTTCATTCCTGTTCTGCAAGTGCACATAGATCAAGGGGGGACCTTTCTATGGCATCACGCAAAATCCTGCTGGCGGTCGGCACCGGCCTCCTGCTGCTGGTCACCGGCGTCGTCGTCGCCGTAGGCCAGGGCGGCCAGGAATTCGAGCCGCGCCCGATCGTCACCACGGCCAGCCAGGCCGTGGGCGTGGGCACCTACGTCGCGGCCGAAGCGTACGGCATCCCGGCCGGGGAAGACCCGGCGGAACAACCGGCGCAGGCCATCATCCTGCCCTACGGCATCTACCCCGACATGGGCCTGCAAGACATCGCGGACTTCGTCCAGCCCGAATCGGCGGCCGAGGGCTTCACCTTCGAGTGGAGCCTGGTGCCTCCGGAAGATTCGGCGACGGAGTTGATCTCCGGAAACGTGGCGATCTTCATGGCGGACGTGGTTGGCATCTACGAGCTGACCCTGACCGCCACCGACGCGAATGGCAACACCAGTGAAGTCACCTGGCCCGTTTACGCCACCACGTATATCGGCAACGGCTACTGGGACGGCGAGAACAACGAGGATCAGTGCACCGACTGCCACGACGAGATCGCCCCGGCCTGGGCTCAGACCGGACACGCGGCCGCGCTGAGCCAGGGTCTTGACGGCCAGTATGGCGATCACTTCGGCCCGAATTGTCTGGCCTGCCACACCACCGGCTTCAACAACAGCGAGACGGCGGTCAACGGCGGGTTCGACGACATGGTGGCCGAAAGCGGCTGGACCTTCCCGGAGACGCTGCAACCCGGCAACTGGGAGGCGATGCTCGCGGAGTTCCCCCAGGTGGCCGGACTGGGCAACGTCCAGTGCGAAGCCTGCCATGGGCCGGGCTACCATCACGTCTTTGAGAGCAGCCGCCGCGAATCGATGATCTCGCGCGGCCTCGAATACGGCGTGTGCGCCCAGTGCCACGCGGAAGAGCCGTACAACATCATTCCGCAGCAGTGGGAAAACAGCGCCCATGCCATCAAGAACGCCCGCGCTTTCACCTATCCCATCGGTGAAGAAGAAGCGGCCTGCGTCCGCTGCCACAGCGGCGCGGGCTACATCGATTTCGTCAATGGGGTGGATGTGGAAGACACGCGGGTCAACTATCAGGTGATCACCTGCGCGGTCTGCCACGACCCGCACGACGTGGCGGATAATCCCAACCAGCTCCGCGTCTTCGACACGGTCACGCTGCCCAACGGCATGGAAGTCTCCGATGCCGGCCCGGCCGCGACCTGCATGATGTGCCACAACGCGCGCGTCGATGCCGTGGCGTCGGTCGAAGGCCCGGCCACAGGGGGCCGCTTCAGCACCCCGCACTACTCCACCGCGGCCGAGCTGATGAACGCCACCGGCGGTTACACCTGGGGCGAAACCCTGCCGACCAGCACTCACGGCCGCGCGATCGAGGACGCCTGCATCGGCTGCCACATGAGCGCGACCCCCGGCCTGGACGAGAGCGGCGAGCCGCTGCCCGGCCACAATGAGATGGGTGGACACACCTTCTCGATGGTGGGCGCGGATGGCGCCGAAAACGTGGCCGTCTGCCAGCAGTGCCACGACGCCGCGACGAGCTTCGAGTTCGAGGCCCGCCGTGACTACGACGGCGACGGCGCGATCGAGACCAATCAGGCCGAGGTCGAAGGGCTGCTGGCGGTCCTCCAGGGCGCGCTGGAAGCCAATGGGGTGGGCGTGCTTAACTACTATCCCTACTTCGAGATTCCCGAGGGCGCGAGCACCGATCTGTACGGCGCGGTGTATAACTTCAAGTTCTCGCGCGCTGGCGCAGCCGCCGTCCACAACCTGCGCTACACCGTCAGCCTGCTCCAGCTCAGCTACGAGAAGCTGATGGGCGAGCCGGTGCCCGGCGCGACGATCTTGCCGCCCAAATAGCAGTAGGGGCGTTCAACTGAACGCCTCGTCAGACCAGTAGACCTGGGGTTCACCCCCGCGCCCGATGGCGTGGGGGTGACTTTTCGCTTTTAGCCGCCATCCTCTCACAACCCGTGATCTTCCCTCACCGGATTCCGAGGCGGTGCAATGAACAAGATTCGTTTGTTTTTGTCGAGGACGGTCGAAGGCCGCCAGTACCGCCGCCGTCTGCTGCCCTATTTCGGTGTGGCGGGCTTCCTGGTCGTGGTGCTGCTGGCCATTCCGCCGGTCTGGGAATACTCCAACTCCGTCCCGTTCTGCGGCGAGACCTGCCATACCATGCCCCCCGAATACCAGACGTATCTGGTTTCGCCGCACGCCCGCGTCCTGTGTGTGGACTGCCACATCGGGCGCGGCCTGATCATCCAGCAGGCCTTCCGCAAGGTCGGGCACATGCGCCTGTTGTGGGCCACGCTCACCAACAGCTACGAATACCCCATCATGGTCAGCAGCATGCGCCCGGCCCGCGACACGTGCGAGCTATGCCACTTCCCGGAGAAATTCTCCGACGACAGCCTGCGCGAGCTGGAGCGCAGCCGCGAGAACGAGGCCAACACGCCCTACCAGATTTACCTGCTGATGCACACCGGGGGCGGCAGCGCCCGCGAAGGGCTGGGCCTGGGCATCCACTGGCACGTGGAAAACAAGCTGGAGTACATCGCCACCGACAACCTTGACCAGGACATCCCCTGGATTCGGGTGACCAACGCCGATGGCACGACGACGGTCTACACCAGCACGGAGTCGACCATCGACGAGGCCGGTCTGGAGCAGTACACGATCCGCGAGATGGACTGCATGACCTGCCACAACCGGATTTCGCACCTGATCGAGCCGCCGCGCCAGCTCGTCGACGATGCCCTGGCTCGCGGCGACCTCCCGCGCGAGGTGCCCAACATCCGCTACATGGGCGAGACCGTGCTGGCCGCCGAGTACGACTCCAGCGCGGCGGCGGCCGAAGGCATCCGGACGCTTGAGGCCTACTACCAGGAGAACTACCCGGACTTCTACCAGACCAACCAGGCCCTGGTGGACAATGCCGTGACGCTCCTCCAGTCGTTGTGGAGCGCCAACAACTACGTCGAGCAGGAACTGAACTGGCAGACTCACCCCAGCAACATCGGCCACCGCGACTGGCCGGGCTGCTTCCGCTGCCACGATGGGCGGCACTTCAGCACGGAAGGCGAGCCGATCCGCCTGGAATGCAACCTGTGCCATTCGATCCCGCTGGTGGTCAAACCCGGCGACATCGAGCCGGTCCTGCCCCTCGCCACCGGCCAGGAGCCGGAGTCGCACCTGAGCGGCGACTGGGTCAGCCGCCACCACAACGAGTTCGATCGCTCCTGCGCCAACTGCCATACGGTGGAAAATCCCGGCGGGACGAGCGACACCAGCTTCTGCTCCAACAGCGCCTGCCACGGCACGACCTGGCGCTTCGCCGGGTTCGATGCCCCGGCCCTGGCTCTGGAGATGGGCCTGATTCAGGAACCCGCCGCCGAGGAGCCGGTCGCGCTGCCGGAGACCCTGACCTACCAGGAGCTTCGGCCGGTGCTGGCCGCCGAATGCGGCGACTGCCACGGGGAGAATCCCACGGCCGGGCTGCGCGTGACTGATTACGCCAGCCTGATGGCCGGCGGCCGGGACGGGGCGGTGATCGTCCCCGGCGACCCGGACGGCAGCCTGATCTTCACAATGCTCGGCCAGGGGCACTTCGGGGCGCTGACCAGCGCCCAGCTTGAGCTGCTGCGCCAGTGGGTTGCGGCGGGCGCGCCGGAGGGCGCTCCGGCGGTGGCCGCGCCGGAAGTGATCACCTACCAGACCCTCCAGCCGGTGTTCGTGCAGACGTGCGGCGAGTGCCACAGCGGCGACCGGCCGCGCGCCGGTCTCGACCTGACCACCTACGCCTCCATCATGAAAGGCAGCCGGGGCGGGACGGTGATCGAGCCGGGCGACCTGGACGCCAGCTACATCCTGACCGTCCTGGGCGAAGGCCACTTCGCGGCCCTGACCGACGAGCAGATGGGCCAGTTGCGCGAATGGATCGCGTCCGGCGCGCCGGAGACGCCGGCGGATGTCATCCCGGCGACCGAGGCTGCCCCGGCGGAGACCGCCACCGAAAGCGGCGGTTGGGCCGCCTTGCAACCGATCCTGATCGCAGCCTGCGGGGAGTGTCACGGCGGCGACCGGCCGCGCGCCGGGCTGGACCTGACCACCTACGCCGGGATCATGGCCGGCAGCCGGGGCGGCTCGGTGGTCGAGCCGGGCGATCCGGCCAACAGCTACATCCTGGAAGTCCAGGGCGAGGCGCATCATGCCAACCTTACCCCCGACCAGATGCAGCTCCTCCAGGACTGGATCGCCGCCGGCGCGCCGGAAACGGGCGGCGGGACAGCCCCGGCGGAGACAGCTCCAACCGAGGCGGCCCCGACGGAATCTTCGGCCGCCGGCGGCATGACCTATGCCGCCTTGCAACCGATCCTGATCGCAGCCTGCGGGGAGTGTCACGGCGGCGACCGGCCGCGCGCCGGGCTGGATCTGACCACCTACGCCGGGATCATGGCCGGCAGCCGGGGCGGCTCGGTCATCGAGCCGGGCGATCCGGCCAACAGCTACATCCTGGAAGTCCAGGGCGAGGCGCATCACGCCAATCTCACCCCCGACCAGATGCAGCTCCTCCAGGACTGGATCGCCGCCGGCGCGCCGGAATAGGTTCAATCAATCGCAGCGGCGGACGGTATCCGCCGCTGCCCGATGTCCGAGGAATGACCCACGGGACGAGGCAAACCTCGTCCCGTGGCGATCAGGCCCGCCGCTCGCCCTCGATGAAGGCCATCGGGACGGTCAGGGCCAGCTCGCCCTGGCGCTCGGCCACCTGGTTGAGCCGCGCTTCCAGTGCCGCGAAGACCTCGTGATGCAGCGCTTCGGGCAGCACTTCGCGCCAGGCTTCCATGAACGCCATCTGGATGAAGGTGTGGTTCAGCATGGCCGTGCCGTTCAGGTAGCGCAGGATGACGGCCTGCTCGTCGATGCGCCGGACGCGAAAGCCTGCCATCTCCAGCAGGCGCTGGGTGCCCAGGGCGGTGGCGCGGTGGTTGACGTGCTCGCGCAGCCGTTCGACCATCTCCGGCTGGCCCAGATCGCGCAGGACCTGCTCGAAGACCGCGTAGAACTCGGCCATGTGCCCGCGCAGGTTGGTGGTCAGGGCGATTCTGGCCCCAGGACGGGCCACGCGCGCGGCTTCGACCAGCGCGTCCGCCGGCGAAGAGAAGTTGTTCAGCCCCAGGTTGGAAACAATCAGATCGATGCTGGCGGCAGGCAGCGGCAGGGCCAGCCCGTCGCCCTGGATCAGGTGGACGTGGCGCACCTGAAGGCGCGTGATGCGCTGCCGGGCGCGGGCCAGGGCCGCGCCCCAGGGATCGACGCCGAACGCCCGGCAGGATGCCCCCAGGCGCTGGGCCAGCTCGATCAGCGGGAAGCCGGGGCCGCAGCCCAGGTCGAGCACGCTCAGGTTGGGTCGCAGGCGGAGCCGGTCGAGCAGCAGCAGTCCGAAAGGGGCCGACCAGAGGGGCACTTCGTCGTACAGGTTCACGAGGCTGGGATCGTTCCAGTCGAATGACCGGAGCAGGTAATCGGTCATATCGGTGAGCCTTAATCCAAATTAGCGCATGCGCCTATCATAGTCCAATCCAGCAAAACGCGCCGGGGGTCCGGCGCGTCGGCGGAAGATGAGGCTTTGGAGTGGGCGCTAATCCAGCTCGACGTACTCCAGCTCCAGGCCGGGCTGGGTGACCTGGGTGGACGGGCTGGCCGGGCGCGGGCTGCTTTCCGGGCGGGATGGGCCGGCCGGGCGCGTCCGGATCGAGCTGGCGCGGCCGGAGTGGCTGCGGACGGGGCCGGCCCCCCGCGCCGCCGGGGCCGGCTCCGCGCGGACAGACTCAACCTGCGGCGGTTCGTAGCGCGGCGGTTCGTCGCGCACGGCGGGGACGGTCTGGGTGCGGGTGATGTCGGCCCCTTCGCGCGGGGTATCGCTGGCCCACAGGGAGGTCACGCCGCTGCGCCGCACGTCCGGCTCGCGGCTCTCGGCGGCCGGGGAGCGCGGCTCGCTCCGGCCGGTGTAGCTGGCGCTGGCGACCGGCTCCGGCCGGGCGACCTCGGCATAGGCCGGGGGCGTGGGCACGCTGCTGGTCGGATAACCCGGCCGGGTGCTCTCCCCGGCCCCGCGCCCAAACAGGCTGCGGCTGGCGTCGTAGACGCGCCGCTCGCCGGAGGTATCGGCGGCGCGAGCGTAGGAGGACGAGGCCAGCGGCTGGCCGAGGGCGGGGGCGGAAGACGGCTTCGGGACGGCGCGCGATTCCCCGCGCCCGAACAGGCCGCGGCGCTCCTCATGCGAGTGGGACTCGCTCCGCCCGACCGGGCGGGCCGTGCCTTCCACGTAGCCGGTCGCGCGCCGGTCGGCGGTGGTGAAGATGTGATCCCCGGCGAAGGCGAATGTCCCGATGATCAGGATGCGCGTCACCCAGACCAGGACGGCGATGAAGATCGGCCCGTAGAGCAGGACATCCTGGCGGGTAAGCAGCTCGTTGCCGAGCGCGGGATTTTCCGAGAGGGCGCTGCCCACGCCCCACCAGGTCATCAGGGCGTTCATGCTGGCCCCCAGGAACCAGGCCCCGGTCAGCAGCCAGATTTCCTTCGGTTCCTTGCGCCCGGTTTCCGGCGTGAACAGGCGGGCCAGCCCGGCGAAGTCGATCCCGCAGAAGGCGATCGCCAGCACCTTGGCCCAGGTCGCCACTCCCAGGGCGTCGCGCGCGCCGAACAGGGTTTGCAGGGCGAATTCGGTCGTGGCGAAGTTGAACAGCTCGAACGCCACCAGCGCCCCCAGCAGGATCAGGCCAAACCACAGGCCGCGCGCGCGGATTCGGTGGCGGAAATTACGCATGGATGTGAACAGATTCGGGTTGAGTTCGATCGTCGTGGCCATCACCCACACTCCTGATCGGGCCTTGAACATTTGTTCTATTCCTAGTGTACGAGCGAACGCCCGTTCTGTCAAACGATCAAGACCCGGTTCCGGTTAGGAAGTGGTTAGAGTCCGGCGGGGGCCGGTTCGGGCAGGGGCATCATCCGATTCTGACGGCGGAATCGGCCAGATCGAGGTAAGGTCTGGGGGGAAATACTCTGGAGCACACAGACGGGTATGGGATCGCGGCGGCAGGTATCACGCGGTCGCCCCCTCAGGGCGCGTCGCTTCCGACGCCGCGATCACCCTCATATATGGAATGGAAAGGAACGAGTCATGACGGACAAGCCTACCCTCATCATCACCGGTGCGTCGCGCGGGCTGGGGGCGGCGACGGCCCGGATCGCCGCCGGGATCGGGGCCAACGTCGTCCTGATGGCGCGCTCGGCGGCCGATCTGGAAGACGTGGCGCGGGAAATCCGCGCGGCGGGCGGGACGGCCCTGCCCGTCCCCGGCGACGTGACCCATGCCGAGGACTGCCGCCGGGTTGTTGCGGTGGCGGTGGAGCGCTTCGGGCGGGTGGACGGGCTGATCAACAACGCGGGCGTGATCGAGCCGCTGGCGCGCGTGGCGGACGCCGATCCCGATGTCTGGGAGGCGCTGCTCCACGTCAACCTGATTGGCGCGCTGCGCATGACGTGCGAAGCCCTGCCCTTCCTGCGCCGGTCCCAGGGCCGCATCGTCAACGTCTCCAGCGGTGTGAGCCTCACGCCGCGGGCCGGCTTTGGCGCGTACGCGGCGTCCAAGGGGGCGCTCAACGTGTTCACCAAATCCCTGGTCCTGGAGGAGCCGCGGATCACGTCCGTGGCCTTCCGGCCAGGCCCGGTCGACACCATCATGCAGGATGTGATCCGGGCGGCCGGTCCGGCCCGCACGTCGGATGAAACGCACGCGGAATTCATGGGCCACAAAGCGCAGGGGACGCTCCTGCCGCCGGAGGTGCCGGGCCGCGCCCTGGCCGTGCTGGCCCTGTATGCAACCCGCGACATCGAGGGCGAACTGGTCAGTTGGAAAGATGAGCGCGTCGCGGCCCTGGTGGCCCGCTATGCCCCGGCGGACAGGGCATAGGCCGTTCACGCGGGTCTCTCGGCTTTAACCTCGATTTCAAGCAGCGTTAACCGCGGCCGGATACAATGTCGATCGGCGGTTGTTTTGCCTGGAACGCGGTATGACGACGATGTTCGGAGCGAGGAGGAGGCGATGCACCCGGAGAAGCGTATTCGAGCGACGGGCCGGCCCTGGGCGAGCCTGATCGTGCTGGGACTGCTGGTGATTGGCGTCACCGGTTGCCAGGCATTGAGGGGCGACACGAGCTGCGAGGATAACCCGGCGGCGGACTGGCGGGTCGTGTTGCCGCCCAGCGCCGGGCAGGTCGAGGAACGCTGCGCGATGAACCTCGTCAACCCCAGCTATACCGCCACATTCACCCTGTCCCCGGCCGACCTGGAAGCGTTCCAGGCCAGCATCGTGATCACCGAATGGCAGACCGAGGCATCGGAGGCGCTTGTTTTCGCGGATGAAGCGGCGCGGATGGAGTCGTTGCGGCTCGGCCGCTATATGGATGGCGTCGTCGCGCTGGAGGTTCTGATTGATACCAGCGATCCGCAAGCCTATCGCGTGTTTTACGACGCGGCCTACGTGGACTGAGATCAGGAAACCGAGGACGGCTTCTCTTCTGGCGGCGGGTTGGTGGGCGGGCCGTCCTGGTTTTTCCGGGCGGCGCGGCGCTCCTGCCACCACATCAGGGCCAGCAGGCTCAGCGTGCCCACCACGATCCCGCTGTCGGCGATGTTGAAGACCGGCCAGAACTTGAAGTCGAGGAAGTCCACCACGTAGCCCTGGCGCAGCCGGTCGATCAGGTTGCCCATCGCCCCGCCCAACTGGAGGCCCAGCGCGATCCCGATCAGGGGCATCTCGTCCGGCATGGTGCGGTAGAAGTAGATCACGATCCCGACCACGATCACGGCCACCAGGGCGAAAAAAGCCCCGCCATCCGGGAAGAGGCCAAAGGCCGCCCCGGTGTTGTGGACGCGCGTCACGGTGAAGAGGTGGCGCAGCGAGTCGACCGGCGCCCAGGATTCATACAGGACCAGGTTGGCGACCACCAGGGCCTTGGTGACCTGGTCGGCGACGATGACGGCAAGAGCAACGGCGATCAGGGAAAACCACTTGCGGGTTCGGATCACGGACAGGGAACCTCATGCTGAGAGTCTTCGGCGGAAGGGGGAGTCATGCGCCAGATTGTCAGGGCCAGGGCCAGGACTCCGACCGCGATGGCGACGTCGGCGACATTGAAGATCGGCAGGCCCCGGATGTGCAGGTAATCCACCACGTAGCCCAGTCGCAGGCGGTCGATCAGGTTGCCCAGCGCGCCGCCCATCTGCACGCCAATCGCCAGGCTCAGCCACGGCCCTTCTTCGTGCAGCCGGCGGTAGAGCACCAGCAGCACGCCGATCATGACCAGCGAGACCAGGATCAGGAAGGCGTTCGAATCGCGCAGCAGGCTGAGGGCCATGCCGGTGTTGCGCACGTAGGTCAGGCTGAAGATCGCGTCCAGGGCCGGGATCGGCGCCAGACTGGCATCGACGGGTAAAACGGACGTGACCAGCGCCTTGGCGACCTGATCCGCGAGGGCAATGCCCAGGGCCAGCCCTCCCACCCACAGGGAACGGCGCATGACGGTCTTCCTCAGCGCCGCCGGTATTCCCGCGCCTCGGCGCAGGCCAGGCACAGCGGGGTGTAGGGAATCGCCTCCAGGCGGGCCAGATCGATCTCCTTGCCGCAGTTGTCGCAGCGGCCATAGGTATTGTCCTCGAAGCGCGCCAGGGCGTCTTCCACCAGCCGGAGCTGTTTCTGGCTGCTGGTGCGCAGGGCGAGGTCCTTGGCCTGGTCGAAAGCCTGGGTGGCGTCGTCCGCCTGATGGTTGGTGTAGCCGGTGCCGTCCAGGGCCTGGGTATCCTTCAGGCGGTCGACCTTGACCAGCAGGTCCTCGCGCATCTGGAGCAGAACCGGTTTCATTTCGTCAGCAGAACGAATCATCGTCCGCCCTCCGTGGAACGCGCAGCATGATGAGGGCAGGCTGCGTAACCCAACGATAACCGATCATTCTACCGGATGGACCGCGCCGCCACAACCCACGATCGAGGAGGCAAGCGGCAAGGCATAGCAGGGGTTGGACGAGAAGTCACGCCGGGAGGGTGAAGGCGAACGTGCAGCCCTGGCCCGGCCCGGCGCTCTCCGCCCAGATGCGCCCGCCGTGCGCCTCGACGATGTAGCGGGCGATGGTCAGGCCGATCCCGCTGCCGCCGCTGGCCCGCGATCGGGAGCGATCCACCCGGTAGAAGCGCTGGAAGACGCGCTCCAGATCGGCGGCGGCCAGCCCAATCCCCGTATCCTGCACGGCAAAGCGGACGGCGTCTCTTTCTGGCCGGACGTGGAGAGTCACCTGCCCGCCTTCGGGCGTGTACTGGAGGGCGTTGCCCAGCAGGTTGAGCAGCACCTGGCGCACCCGGTCGAAATCGGCCCGCACCTGGACCGGGTGGGCCGGCAGGTCGAGCGTCAGGCCGATCCCTCGCTCCTCAAATTGAGGCCGCAGCCAGTCGGCGGCGGCGGTCGCCAGGGCCAGGGCGTCTCGCGGCGCGATCTGAAGCTGGAGCTGCTCCGCCTCCGCGCGGGAAAGCTCCTGAAGGTCGTGCACCAGGCGCTCCAGGCGGCCGGCCTCGTGGTGGACAAGCTGGAAAATCTCCGGCGAGGGGGGCAGGATGCCGTCCTGCAAGCCTTCCATGTAGCCTCTGATGCTGGCCAGCGGCGTCTTCAGTTCGTGGCTGACATCCGCGATCAGGGCGCGGCGCATCGCTTCGACCTCGTCCAGGGAAGCCGCCATCTGGTTGAAGCTGCGGGTCAGCTCGGCCAGCTCGTCGTTGCCGTGGACGGCCAGCCGCTCCGCGTAGTGCCCGGCGGCGATCACCTGGCTGGCCCGGCCGACCTCCTGCAATGGGCGCAGGATCAGGCGGCCCACGTACCAGCTCGCCCCGGCGGCGACGATCAGGGCCGCCAGCCCGGCGGCCAGCAGCGCTTCCCCGACCGAGGCGCGGAATCCCTCAAGCAGCTCGTCGCCGTAGTCGGCCAGGAAGGTCTCCATAATCCCCATGCCGCGCCCGGACATCATCATGCCGCCGGCCGACTCCGCCTCCAGGGTGGGCGTTTCGTCACTGGCGCGCGATCGATCGTCCGCATGCCCGCCCCAATGCGGCATCCCCTCGACGTGCCCGGAGAAGGCCGCCGGGGCGATCAAGGCCGTCGCCGTTGCCATCAGGCCCAGCATGGCGGCGATCACGATCAAATAGGAGAGGAACAGCTTGTTACGCAGGCTCATGATTCGCGATCAGCTTTCAGCAGCCAGCCATCAGCCCTTGAGCGTTCGCCACTGGTTTTTGCTGATGGCTGACCGCTGACGGCTGATTGCTTTTTCTCACGCCGGATCGTCCTGGAATTTATAGCCGACCCCGCGCACGGTCAGCACGTGGACGGGGTTGGCCGGGTCAACTTCCAGCTTTTGCCGGATATGGCCGATGTGAACGTCCACCACGCGCGGGTCGCCGTAAAAATCGTAGCCCCACACCCGCTCCAGAAGCTGCTCGCGGCTGAGAACCATCCCAGCGTAGCTCGCCAGAGTGCGCAGCAGCCTGAATTCCAGGGCGGTCAGGTCGATCACCGTGCCATCGCGCGTGACTTCGAAGCGCTGGGGATCGAGGGAGATGTGGGCGAAGGCCAGCGGCGCGTCCAGCTCACCCGTGCCGCCGCGCCCGCGCCGCAGGATCGCCTTGACCCGCGCCACCAGCTCGCGCGGGCTGAAGGGCTTGGTCAGGTAGTCGTCCGCCCCGGCCAGCAGACCGAGCACGCGGTCGGCTTCCTCCGAGCGCGCGGTCAGGAGCAGGACGTACACCTCGGACTCGCGCCGAAGCTGCTGGAGCAGCTCCAGCCCGTCCAGGCCGGGCAGCATCACGTCCAGCACGATCAGGTCAGGCCGGTAGCGGCGGAAGGCCGCCAGCCCGGCCGGGCCGTCGGCCGCGACGTGCACGGTATACCCGCCGGCCTCCAGGTAGGCCTGGGCCAGGGTCCGGATCGGTTCTTCGTCGTCGACGACGAGGATGGAGGGCATACGCAGTTCTCAGTTTTTGGGCATTGAGTTTTGCTCGACCGTCAACGCCACCATACCATGCCAGGGAGGGTAGCGGCAAGAATCTGGATAGGACTTACGCGGTTGAGTTCGGGAACAAGGGCTTAAGCCCCCTGTTCAAGCACAAATTGGGTTCAACCGCGTAACTTCTATCTGGAGATTCAGGCATGGGGCGCGGAGGGAAAAGCCCCTTTGCAGGCGTACAGAGGGAGCGGCGAACGGCTGTCGCACGAACGCTTGTGGTCAGAAATCCCACCCGGCGACCGGGTCGAAGCGGGGCATGTCCTGGGGACCGGGAAACTCGCCTGGTTCCTCCGGCCCGTTTTTGCGGGCTAGTGAGCCAAGCCAACGCGCCATGGACGGCGTTTGCCCGCCGTGCTGCGGCGCCCACTTGAACCACCAGCGCTGCAATCGCAGGTCCGGCTCGTTCCACATGTCTCCCACGCGGTGAGCCGCGTGCGCGAGGACCGTGAATGAGCCTTTCAGGTAAAACTGGTTCGATGTCAGGATGGCTGGATTCTCAGGCGTGACCATCTGGACAATCCAAAAATCGCCGAAATCATCGCCACCGTCGCCACCGCCTGCCCAAAAGGTGAGCAGGGTTCCGGGCGGGACCCTGGTTCGACCGACGATTGGGAAGGTGTCTGGGTGCGCCACTTCCAGGCGGCACCCATGCAGGAGGGCTTTCATCCAGAACGGCGAGCTTGCGTGGCGGCCTATGGCGGCCTCGATCAGGAGCAAATCGGTCGACATGGCGTTCTTCCGTCGGTAGCAGGGTCGGAACCGGACTGACACCAAGGTTATGACGGAACAGCACGGCGTGCAAGCGCGGACGGTTCGCCAGATTCGAGTGACCACCTGACCGGGGGAAGGTCAATGCCATGACACATGGGGCACGGATAACACGGATTCGGCACGGATTTTCACGGGATCAATCAATCTTTGTTTTATCCGTGGTCATCCGTGTCCTATCCGTGAAATCCGTGCCCCATTCCTTTGCCCTAATGCTGCGAGCTAACCGCGTTGCTCGATCGGGATCACGCTCAGGCCCATCGGCCCGATGTACTCCGACTCGGGCCGGATCAGGCGGTTGTCTTCCCACTGCTCGATGATGTGGGCCGTCCAGCCGGCGATCCGGCTCAGGGCGAACAGCGGCGTGAACATGTCGGTCGGGATGCCCAGGGTGTAGAGCACGATCGCGCTGTAGTAGTCCACGTTCGGGTACAGGTTGCGTTCCACGAAATAGGCGTCGGCGCGAGTCAACTCTTCGATCTTGTAGGCGATGTCGAACCACAGGGTATTGCCGGACGACTGGGCCAGGGCGCGCGCGTCATCGCGCAGGATTCCGGCGCGCGGGTCAAGGGCCTTGTAGATGCGGTGGCCGATCCCGGCGAAGCGCCGTCCGGCGGCGCGGGCCTGCTTGTACCACTCCTCGACGCCCAGCCCGGAGTCTTCCACCTCGAAGAAGAGGCGCATGGCCTGCTCGTTCGCCCCGCCGTGCTTGGGGCCTTTGAGGGAGCCAATCGCCGCCACGATGGCCGAGTACATGTCGCCATCGGTGCTGGTGACCACGCGGGCGGTGAACGTGCTGGCGTTCATGCCGTGCTCGGTCAGCAGGATCAGGTAGCGGTCGATGGCCCGCACGGCCACCGGATCGGGTTCCTTGCCGTCGAGCATATACAGGAAGTTGCCGGCGATGCTCAGGTCCTCGCGCGGGCCGATCGGCTCCTTGCCCTCGCGGATGCGGCCCCAGGCGGCGATCATGGTGGGCATCCGGGCGGTCAGGGTCAGGGCCTTCTTGCGGTTGGCCGCCAGGCTGTTGTCCTCCGCCAGGGGGTCGTACATGCCGGCCAGGCTGACGATGGAGCGCAGGGCCGCCATCGGGTGAGTCTGGGTGGGCAGGCTCTTCATCAGACGGCACAACTCGGGCGGGAGCGCCATGTTCTCGGAGAGCTGGGTTTTGAAGGCATTCAGTTCGGCCTGCGTGGGCAGCCTGAGGTGCCAGAGGAGGTAGACAATCTCCTCGAAGGTGGCATTCAGGGCCAGGTCCTTGATGTCATAGCCGCTGTACGTCAGGCGGCCGATGTCACCCTCGACCTTGCTCAGCTTGGTGCTGGCAACCGTAATGCCATCGAGTCCTTTCGCGGGGATATTGGGCGAGGCAGTCATGCGTATGCAGCTCCTTTGGGGTCGACCAACAAGATGGTTTTGGTGGCGGCTCGCGCCAGAAGGCACAAAAAGGTTAATCGTATAATATAGATACGATATTATCGCACAAAGTCGCAATTTTCGAGGAATTCCTCCTAGGAATTGGGAACATTCGTACAAACGCAAACTGAACCGCCCAGACGCCGGGCGGCAGCCAGCGCATGAGCAGTTCCACGGCGAACCGCCCTCAGCATGCCGCGATTGCCCCGTCCCATGCATTGGGTCGGCGTGTCGCTTTTGCCCAAGTGGATGCACAACATCGCCAATCGTCTATTTGGGTCTTTTTCACAGGAAAGGCTATAATGCGCGTCACCAGATCGCCCACCGGCCACCCGATGCGGCGATCCCGTCCGGGCGTGGTTTGCGTCGCCGCCGGAATCCGATTCCAGACCGCCCACGCCGGACGCTTGCCTGCTCAGGCCAACCTTGCTCGGCCTACCCTGCACTTCAAACCCCATACGTCTGAGTCAGTGAGGAGTTTGCGGATGGCAACCCTTGTGACAACCATCTCCGAGACCCTGCGCTACCGCGGGAAGATCGGCCAGTGGAGCTGGGTGCTGCACCGGATTGGCGGTCTGGGCACCCTGCTCTTTCTGGTGATCCACGTTATCGACACGAGTTGGGTGTACTTCTTCCCGGAGCTGTACGAAGAAGCCATCAGGATTTATCAGACGCCGCTGTTCACGGTAGGCGAGTTCTTCCTGGTGGCCTGCGTGGTCTTTCACGCCTTCAACGGGGTGCGCATCGTCCTGTTCGACTTCAAGCCGGAGTGGTGGAAGCATCAGGCCGTGGCCGCCCAGATCGTCTTCCTGGCGACCTTCGTCGTGCTGGTGCCGGTCTTCATCCTGATGGGCCAGCACGTGGTCGAGTTCTACACCGGCCGCCCGTTCGATCTGGGACTGGAGGCGGTCATCACCAGGGTGGCGCTGCCCTTCGGCGGCGGGATGGCCGCGGCCCTGGTGGGCGGGGCGGTGCTGTCCGTCCTGGTCGGCGCGGTCACGGGCAACCGGGGCGCGGCCGGGCCGCAGCTCCGCCAGCGCAGCCGCTTCGACCAGCTCATGTGGACCTTCATGCGTCTGTCGGGCCTGCTGATCCTGCCCCTGGTTTTCGGCCACCTGGCGATCATGCACGTGATCGAGGGCGTCTTTGCCATCAACGCCAGCGGGGCGGCGGCGGATTTCGTGGCCGCGCGCTGGGCCTTCCTGTTCTGGCGCGTCTACGACGCGGGGCTGCTGGCCCTGGCCCTGATCCACGGTTTCAACGGCTTCCGCCACGTGGTCAACGACTATGCCACCCACCCGGCCATCCGGCGCGGCCTGAACTGGGCGATCTGGCTGGGCTGCCTGGGCGTGATTATCGTCGGCGCGGTGGCCCTGATCGGCGGCGTGCCGAACGCCATGCCCTGATCGGCCGGGGCGATATGCACCCGCCTGCCTTTGAACAAGGGGCTTAAGCCCCTTGTTGGCGAGAAGCCACCTTATCAACAGAATCTACGGGTCGCCATGCGCCACCGGCGGATGGCCGGCCGCGGAAAGCAGAGTGCAACCATGCAAACCCATACTTTTGATGTCATCGTGGTCGGGGCCGGCGGGGCGGGGCTGATGGCGGCCCTGTATGCCAGCCAGGGCGGGGCCAGGGTCGCCGTCGTCAGCAAGCTGTATCCCACCCGCAGCCACACCGGCACCGCCCAGGGCGGGATCGGCGCGGCGCTGGGCAACCTGGAAGAGGACCGCTGGGAGTGGCACGCCTTCGACACGGTCAAGGGCGGCGACTACCTGGCCGACCAGAACGCCGTCCGGGTGCTGGCCCAGGAAGCCGTCAGCGCCATCATCGAGCTGGAGCACATGGGCCTGCCCTTCGACCGCAACCCGGACGGCACGATCAGCCAGCGCCGCTTCGGAGGGCACACCAACAACCAGACCAAGCAGCCGGTACGGCGGGCCTGCCACGCCGCCGACCGCACCGGGCACATGATCCTGCAAACCCTGTACCAGCAGGGCATCAAAAACAATATCCAGTTCTTCGACGAGTTCCACGCCGTCGACCAGCTCCTCAGCGCCGACGGGCGCGCGGCGGGGATCGTCGCCGTCCAGTTGGGCACCGGCGAGCTGCACGTCTTCCACAGCAAGGCCGTGATCTGGGCCACCGGCGGCTGGGGCCGGGTCTGGTCGGTGACCAGCAACGCTCACAGTCTGACCGGCGACGGCCCGGCGGTGCTCTTCCGGCGCGGCCTGCCCCTGGAGGACATGGAATTTTTCCAGTTCCATCCCACCGGCCTGTACGGCCTGGGCGTGCTGATCACCGAGGGTGTGCGCGGCGAGGGCGGTATCCTGCTCAACAGCCGCGGCGAGCGCTTCATGGAGCGCTACGCCCCGACGATCAAGGACCTGGCCAGCCGCGACGTGATCAGCCGGGCGATCTACCTGGAGATCAAGGAAGGGCGCGGCATCAAGGGCAAGCCCTACGTCCACCTGGACGTGACGCCCAAGACGGTCAACCGCTACCTGGCCGAGGCGGGCGACAGCCGCCGCATCGACGGCGCGTACGTCCACGCCAAGCTGCCCGATATCATGGACTTCTGCAAGGTTTACGCCGGGGTCGATCCGGTCGAAGCGCCGATCCCGGTCGCCCCGACCGCGCACTACGGCATGGGCGGCATCCCGACCAGCATCGACGCCGAAGTGCTGGCCGGCGCGGATGGCACGATCGTGCCCGGCCTGTACGCGGCGGGCGAGGTGGCCTGCGTCAGCGTTCACGGCGCCAACCGGCTGGGGACCAACAGCCTGACCGACCTGATCGTCTTCGGGCGGATCGCCGGGCGCAAGGCAGCCGAATATGCCCGCCAGGCCGATCTGCCCGCCCTGCCTGCCGACCCGGCCGGCCCGATCCAGGCCGAGCTGGCCCGCATCCGCGGCGGCAAGGGCAAAACACGCCCCGGCCAGCTCCGCCAGAAGATGCAGTCGCTGATGATGGATCACGTCGGCGTCTTCCGCACGGCGGCGGGCATGCAGCAGGCGGTCGATGGGCTGCGCGAATTGAAGGAGCGCTTCCAGACCGACCTGAGCATCGACGATCCCGGCCAGAAGTTCAACACCGACCTGCTGGAAGCCTGGGAACTGGGCGCGCTGCTGGACGTGGCGGAAGTGACCGCCCAGAGCGCCCTCAATCGCACCGAGAGCCGGGGCGGCCACAGCCGGGAGGACTTCCCCAAGCGCGACGACCAGCAGTGGCTGGTCCACAGCTTCGCCCAGCAGAAAGACGGCGCGATTGTGCTGGATACCTCCCGCAAGGTCGACCTGTCGCTGGGCCACGAACCGAAAGAGCGCGTGTATTGAGGGTTGTACCGGGGGGGCGCGCCGATCCGGCGGCCCAAAGCGTGGGACTGTTCGAGACCAGACATGGCGACCGGCAATCAGCTTTTGTCTTTAGCCAACAGCTAAAGGCCAATAGCTAAAAGCCACCCGCCACCAACCATTGACCACGAACCAATAACCGAGGTGCCCATGAAAGCCCTTTTCCGCATCCGGCGGTTTGACCCGGAAAAGAACGCCAAACCCTACTGGCAGGAATTCACGCTCGATCACGTCGAGCCGAGCGACCGCGTGCTGGAACTGATGCACCGCATCAAGTGGGAGCAGGACGGCACGCTCTCCTTCCGGCGCTCGTGCGCGCACGGCGTGTGCGGCTCGGACGCGATGCGCATCAACGGGATCAACCGCCTGGCCTGCAAGATTCTGGTCAAGAGCCTGGCCCCGGAGGACGCCGACGAAGTCAAGATTCAGTTGGAGCCGATCCTGGGCCTGCCCGTGATCAAAGACCTGATCGTGGACATGGAGCCGTTCTTCGCCCACTACCGGGCGGTGATGCCTTACTTCGTCAACGACGAGACCCCGCCCGCCGACGGCCGGGAGCGCCGCCAGTCGCCCCAGGATCGGGCGATCTTCGACGACACGACCAAGTGCATCCTGTGCGCGTGCTGCACGACGAGCTGCCCATCCTTCTGGGCCAACGGCTCGTACGTCGGCCCGGCGGCGATCGTCCAGGCCCACCGCTTCATCTTCGACAGCCGCGACCAGGCCGCCGAGCAGCGCCTGGACATCCTGGCCGCGCCGGACGGGGTGTGGCGCTGCCGGACGGTCTTCAACTGCACGCCCGCCTGCCCGCGCGAGATCGAGGTCACGCGCGCCATCGGCGAGGTCAAGCT
>JARKOQ010000017.1 GCA_029976005.1 Aggregatilineales bacterium
ATTTCCGACGCGACACCCACCCTAGAAAATCACAGGCCGCCCCAATTGGGACGGCCTTTTTGTGGGTCAGATAGCGAAGATCGATAGGTGCGAGACAGGTAGGAGAATAAGGCACATAACTTACTTCTAAATCAGCAGTGCACGACTTATGGCTCCACTAGCTTCAAATTCTTCAAGCGAAACCATAGTGCCTGCTCACTCACCTCATATCGCTGGGCAAGAAGTGTCGCATCATTGCCGGGTTTCTTGAAGTCCTTTCTGATCCAGTCGTATGGCATGAGGAGATCTGCGGCAAACTGATTTGCGTTGCTCTCAAGCTTACGTTGGGTCTCGTCAAAGAGCGCCGTCACTTCCATATCCGAAAAATCCACGAGCATGCTTTCTTTATCGTCATATACGAGATGCCCTAATTCATGAGCAATAGTGAATCTCTGGCGTGTATTGGGATGGTGTTGGTTAACTCCAATACATGTCCGGTCGCGCTCTAGCACAACAATGCCAGAGACCTCGTTAGGAAAATCCCAATAGAAAACCGGAACTCCAAGAATCTTCGCGACCTCACTGGGCGATACTGGAGGCCCCGATACAGCAGCAAGCTGAAGAACCTGTTTCGCAGCATCACCAGTCCGCTGATTGCGAAGGGGGGCCAGTGCTCGAGGAAACGACCGCCCATGGTTCTCGGCAAACGCTAGAAATGTAGCCACTTCTTCTCTAACTGATGGTCGGACCTCCTGTGCACGAAGCCGAAAACGCTGCATCGTTGGAGTATCTTCTATAGAGAGAAGATATTCAATCGGAACTCCTAGAATTTCAGACAGCCGATGGAGATCGGCAAGACTTACCTTGCGAAGCCCGGTTTCGAAATGAGATATAGTCGCTGAGGATGTATATCCCATACGGCGAGCCAATTCATCCTGAGACATCCCCGATTGCTCGCGAGCGCTCCGAATGCGACGGCCTATCTGTCGGTAGAGTTGCTCCTCCATTCTCTCCCCTTCTGATTAAAGGCGACGTAGATGAGTTTACAATTTGTGAAATTGATGCTTGACATTCACAAAAAGCGGGGATATTATACGCTTTAGACCAGTATCTCATGATTTTCACGTTTTGTCACGAGAGTGCTTCGGAAAGGGAGTGTTCCGTGTTTGAAAACCAGACGCCCGGCGAGCCTCCCAATAAGTTGGGGACATACATTGAGTGGGACCCACACGGCGGGTATGTGCCCAATGCGTGCGTGATGGCCCCTGAACCGGTGGACAAGACCCCGACCCAAAAGCCAGTCCGAACCAGAGAACGTTCGCCGAAGCGGAGACCTTGAGTCTCCGTTTTTATGTAAATGGACACAAACAAGGAGTACCACAACGGCAGTATATCAGCGGAGGAAGAACGGTAGTTACACGGGGCTAGTTAAGATCGTATTGCCAGTCGATCGAGGCGGAAGTCTGTAGTCAAGTTCGAAAACTACGAGAGAAAGAGCAGAGCAATGGCTGAACAACTCTACAAGACGGGGCAAGAGGCCCCACGAACGGCGACATATCAATTTGTCAAATATGTCGATGAAACCACCTCATCCCGACCGCCAACGGCGAATGAGAGAAACATCCCGCTGTCGAAGGGGGAAAAATTCCCTCCGATTCGCTCGACTAACGAAGCGGCTTGGTGGAGACTGGGGCTTTAGCCCCGGCTAAAGTGCTCCACAAAGCCAATACTGTTCAGGAGTTGTCACGAGATGGCGAAAACTGACAAAGGCAAGAAGATCGTTCCTGTGAAGCCGTACAAGCGTAGGGAACCGGGCGGCAAGAAGAAAGACGTTCCGGTCAAGAGACACCGGCGCTCAACGCCTAACTAAGACACTCGACTGGCAATACGCACCCCCTGACCCGCAACCAGGGGGTTTTTTGCGCTGTCGCGGCACAAGGAGTGGAGGGAGGCCGTAGCGTCGAAATAGCAATTCCGACGCGACAACTATCGAATCGAATCAGCCGCCTGCCGGGGACTCCTCGGCAGGCGGCCTTTTTTGCAACAGCGGGGATACCCGAACGCGCCCCGGCCTAGGCCGGGGGAGGCGTCTCCTCCGGCAGGGCGGTGCGCAGCGGCAGCTCCACCGTGAAGGTGCTGCCCTTGCCGATCTGGCTGGCCAGGGCGATCTGCCCGCCCATGATCTCCACCAGGTTCTTGGTGATCGCCAGGCCCAGCCCGGTGCCCTTGGCCCCGGTATCCGTCGCCGTCGTGGCTTCCTGGCGGAACTCCTCGAAGATGGTCTTGAAGCTGGTTTCGTGAATGCCTCGCCCGGTATCCTGGACCACGATCTGCCAGCGATCGGCCCCGACCGGCCCGATCGTGACCCGGACGAAGCCCTTCTCCGTGAACTTGATCGCGTTGTCCGTCAGGTTGATCAGAATCTGGGAAAGCCGCCGCTCGTCCCCCACCAGATGGGACGGCATCCCCTCGGCGAGGGTCACGCCGAAGTCCAGCCCCTTGCCCAGGGCGGTGGCCTCGACGGTGGCCGTCAGCGTTTCGATCAGCTTGGCGACCGGGAAGTCGGAGTCGGTCAGCTCCAGCTCCCCGGCTTCGATCTTGGAGATGTCCAGGATGTCCTCGATCAGCGCCTTGAGGCGCTTGGCGCTGATCAGAACGCGCCGCAGGCTGTCCTCCTGTTTGTCCGTCAGCGGGCCATAGGCTTTGCGCAGGGCCAGGTCGGTGAAGACGATAATGGCGCTCAGCGGCGTGCGCAGCTCGTGGCTGGTGCGGGCGGTGAACTGGGATTTGAGGCGGCTGGCCTGCTCCAACTGGCGGTTGGCCTGGATGAGATCGTAGGTGGCGTCGTCGAGGGCCGCGCGCAGGTCGCGGGTGGCGTACAGGCTCAGGAGGGCGGCGAAGATGAAGACCAGCCCCATGATCACCCACATGCTCCACACGCCCAGCGGTTCCGGCAATGCGACCGGCCGGGCGATCCCGTTTTCGAGCAGCAGTTGGGAGATCGCCCAGACCACCATCGCCATGCCCGCCGCGATATAGCTCTCCTTGGGCCCCAGCAGCATCCCGACCATGACGACCAGGACGACCAGGGCCGGCCCGATCAGCATGTCCAGGCCCCGGATCATGGTGCAGTTGATCCCCAGCACCACGGTGAGGACGGTCGTCTGGAGGTAACCGGCGAGCTGGGCCCGATCCTGCCGGGCCAGCCGGATGCACAGCAGACTCAGCGGAATGAACAGAAAGACATTGAACAGCGTCACCAGGATTTGCCAGGATGGCGTCAGGAGGAACATGAGGCCGTACAGGACGATGATCGGGACTGAGACGAATATCGTCCCCCGGCTGAGCGCGATCATCAGCCGTTTGCGACGTTGGTTGCCGACCACCTGGTAGGGCGATCGGAGTTCGAACGGATTCCCTGTCATGACCTTGCCGTCCCGGTTTCACCGCGGCCTCGTGAGGGCTGCGGTCCATTTGGAAGTTCAGGCCGCCGGCCGCGGGGTCAGGCCTGTTTTCTCATCCGAAAGATGCCCGTGGGAGTCGCCATCTCCGGCACCAGGCCATGCTCCCCGAACCAGCGCATGAAGTCCTCTTTCCAGAAGAAGCCGTTCACATTCTCGCTGGTGCGGAAGACCAGGTCGAAATACGGGTTGGCCAGGGGCTTCATGGCCTGCGCGCCAAAGATCAGGCCGCCCGGCCGGGTGACCCGGACCAGCTCCCCGATCGCCTGGCGCGGGTCGGACGTCCAGTGCAGCATCCACAGGCACAACACGCCGTCGAAGCTGCCATCCTCGAAGGGGAGCTGGGTGGCGCTGGCTGCCTTGAAGGCCGGCCGGGTGCCATCCACCGAAGGGTGGTTCGGATCGATCTCCTTCAGGAACATTTCGAAGTTCTGGTCGGCCAGCTTGACCACGCCCGGCACCACGTCGATCCCGGTGATGTGGGTTTTGCCCTGGGTCTTGAGCCAGATTTCGGCCGTCTCGCGCCCGCTGCCGCACCCGACCTCCAGCAGCGTGCCGCCGTTCAACAAGGCCCGGTCTTCGGCGGTCAGCAGGGCGAATACCGCGCTGCGCATGGCCGAATAGATCCGGTTGCCCAGCAGGGTATCCAGCTTGGTCAAAAGCTGCCGCCCGTCTTCCTCGAAGGATTCCAGCAGTTCCACCGGCTCGTTGCGCAGGCGCTGGGGGATATTGCGGGACATGCCGTCCGCCATCAGGAGGAAGACCCGGATTTTGCGCGGGGTCGAGCCGACCAGGTCTTCCAGCTTTTGCATGGGCAGTTCGCTGCGGCGGTAAAAATTGCCCTCCTTCACGATCATCGGCTTGCGGTCGCTGATCAGAATATCCAGCATGCCGCGGGTGTAGTCGCTGTCCACGTAGCCCATCTCGGCCAGGATGTGGCCGTAGGTGCGCGGCTCCTGAAGGTATTTGAACAGGCCGTCATCGTCCAGCGCCTTCAGGACATAAAAACGAAAGAGGTCGTCAGCCTGGCGGGCCAGGCCCATTGAAGGTCCGATATTCTTCGCGACGTACCACCAGGCTTTGGCCTTACGGAACATGATGTATTTTCCCTTTCTCCAAAAAGTGAGGCAGGCGCCTCATACCAGATACGGCCGCATGAAAGCCGCAAAGGTATCGACTTCGATGGGTTTGGTCAGGTAGCCATTACACCCGGCCTCCAGGGCGCGCTCCCGATCGCCGACCATGGCGTGGGCAGTGAGGGCCAGGATCACGGTTTGGTTGAAGCGGCTGTCGCTCCGTAAGGAACGGGTCACCTCCCAGCCCGACAGGCGGGGCAGCGAGAGGTCCATCAGAATGAGATCGGGCAGGTGGAGGTAGGCCAGGTGCAGGGCCTCCTGGCCATCCCGCGCGACCAGCGGCGGCGCTTGCTCCAGGATCAAATCCAGCAGTTGCATGACCACGGCCAGGGTGGTTTCGTCATCCTCCACGACCAGAATGCGTTTGGTCACGGCCCTCCTCCATGCGCGGCGCAGCGGCCCCACGAATCCCGGCGGATGGGTCCGCAAAGCCTGCTCATCCTGATAAGAGGTCGATTCATAGATAAAGTAAAAACGAAAAATTTGTGAATAGTTGATAAAGAATCCGTTTTTACGTTCTTTTTGTGATAGCCTGAAAATGAGTTCGGCTTTCAGGATCGATCGCCCGCCCACCTTCATCGATGCCGAACCACAGGAGTGGTTTATGAAACTGCGTATCTTCTGGTTCCATCTATTCAGCTACGTCAGCTATCTGTAGCCGTCTCGTCACGTCGCCATCATTGCCGGTTCAACGTCCCTGACCGGGCAGCCTTCCTCCGCTGCCCGGTTGTGTTTGTATGGGCCGCGACGGGATCGCTCCGTCACTCGTAGGGACGACCGGCCGGTCGTCCGGGGGCGGGCGCGTCGACGCGATGCATCACCCCGCCCCTCCAACGGCCTGCGACGCGGCTCTATCCAGGCCGTTCACGCCTGAGCCTGCGTCTCCTCCAGGGTCGCGCCGGCCATCATCAGTCCCAGCTCTTCCACCTGGGCCGCCGCTCGATCCACGACTCCCATCACCCGGCCTTCGTACAGCACCGCGATCCGGTCCGAGAGGGCCATGATTTCGTCCAGATCTTCCGAGATCAGCAGGATCGCCACGCCCTTGGCGCGCTGCTGCATCAGGATGGTGCGGATGTACTCCGTCGCGCTGATGTCCACCCCGCGCGTCGGCTGGGCCGCGATCAGCACCGCCGGCTCGCGGGATAGCTCGCGGGCCAGGATCAATTTCTGGACATTCCCGCCGGAGAGACTCTTGACCGGAGTCTCCTGCGAGGGCGTCTTGATGTTGAAGCTCTCAATCAGGCGCGCCGAGTGGGTCTTGATCGCCCCGAAGTTCAGGAACGTCCCGCGCGAGAACGGCTGCCTGGCGTGTGTCTGGAGGATCATGTTCTCGGCCACGCTGAAGGCCGCGATCGTGCCGTGCCGGTTGCGCTCCTCCGGGATGAAGGACAGCCCGGCGCGCAGCCGCTCGGCGACCGGCGCGTGGGTGATCGGCTGCCCGTCGAGCGCGATCACGCCGCCGGACACGGCGCGCAGCCCGGCGATTGCCTCCGCCAGCTCGCGCTGGCCGTTGCCGGAGACCCCGGCGATCCCCAGGATTTCGCCGCCGCGCACGGCCAGCGACACCTCGCGCAGGGCGGCCAGCCCCTGATCGTTCTGGACGCTCAGGGCTTGCAGCTCCAGGCGGGTCGGCCCCAGGTCGACCGCCGGCCGCTCGATCTGGAACTGGACATCCCGCCCGACCATCATCCGGGCCAGGGTGCGCTGCTCGATCCCGTCGTTGGGCACGCTGTCCACCACCCGCCCGTCGCGCATGACCGTGATCCGGGTGGAGAGGTCCTGCACCTCGTAGAGCTTGTGCGAGATGAAGATCAGGGCGTGGCCCTGGTCGCGCATCTGCTTGAGGGTGACGAACAGCTCGTCGACTTCCTGCGGGGTGAGGACGGCGGTCGGCTCGTCGAGGATGATCAGCGCGCCGCCCCGGTACAGGGCCTTGAGGATTTCCACCCGCTGCTGCTCCCCGACCGAAAGCTGCCAGACGTAGGCGTCGGGGTTGACCTTGAGGCCGTAGGTCTCGGACAGGGCGCGCAGCTTGCGGCGCACGCTGTCCAGGTCGACCAGCGCCCGCTGGAGCAGCCCGGCCCCCTCTACCTTGAGGCCGAGGGCCACGTTTTCGGTTACGGTCAGGGTGGGCACCAGCATGAAGTGCTGGTGGATCATCCCGATGCCCTGGGCCAGGGCGTCGGCGGGGGAATGTAAGCGTACGGGCTGCCCATTCAGCCGGATTTCGCCTTCATCCGGGTGGTACAGCCCGTACAGGATCTTCATCAGGGTGCTCTTGCCCGCCCCGTTTTCCCCGAGCAGGGCGTGGATTTCCCCGGCGTTGACCTCGAAATCCACGTGGTCGTTGGCCAGGACGCCGGGGAAGCGCTTGACGATTCCCCGCATCTCGGCGCGGTCGATTCGGGTATGGCCGGAAGGGAGGGTTGCGGTTGATTGGGTCATGGTTGCCGTCACTCGGTCTGGCTTCGCCTGGTGGCGCAGGGCGGATGGGAGGACATAGAGGATGTATACCATGAATGCCGGACAACGACCAAGTGAAAAACGGTCCTGATTGCGCCCCGTCCGGTCACTTCCCTGCCGGAAGGGCGGTATCCTCGCGGCTGCGGGCCGGATCGGCCAGGTAGTCCGCGACCGTCAGCCCGTCATCGTCATGGTACCAGTCTTCGTGATCCGACCAGGCCTTGCAGGCCAGGCACTGAGTGTCGTGCCAGACCCGGCCGCAGGCCGGACAGACGCCGTGGGTGGCGAAGGTCGGCCAGACGTGCGCGCAGGAACACTGCCACAGCGCCGCCGGGCCGGGCCGCCAGTCGCACTTCGGGCAGGCGATGACCATCGAGCGACTCCATTAACACTAACCCTACAGATATTGTAAACAAAATTCAAGTTTCGTGCTTGGGGGGGAAGCGGCTATTGGCTGTTAGCTTTTGGCTATTGGCTGTTAGCTTTTGGCTTTTGGCTGGCCCCCGCACGGCGAGTGGTGGAGCACAGGTTATGTGCTGGGGTTTCTTCCGCATGATGCATCCCGGCCCATCGAATCGTTGGCCGGCCCCTGACCAACAGCCAAAAGCCAAGAGCCAACAGCCAACAGCCCCCGGAATCAAACGGCCCTCCGGGTGAGGGAGGGCCGTCAGGCAGGGATGAGAGCAGGATGATGAAGACTCAGGCGGCGGGCCAGTGTTTGATCAGGGACGGATTCGCCAGGTACTCGGCCACGGTCAGATCGTAGGGGAAATGATACCAGTCCTCGTGATCCGACCAGCACCCGCATTCCGGGCAAAGCGTCTCTTCCCAACGGCAGGCACACACCGGGCAGACTCCGCCTGTTTCAAAGGTGTTCCACACGTACCCACAGGTACACTCCCAACGGTGGACCGGTTCCGGTCGCCAATCGCACTTCGGACACGCGACGTACATGAGGATGACTCCAACCTATGAATGGATGATCATCCCATATTATACACGAATAATTGTCTTTGCAAGCAGGAAGAATGTAATCTTTATCTATAATTTACTGTTCCGGAGGGGGATCGGGTCGGGACGCCAGGGGCGCGCCGGGAAGGATAGCCGCAGGACGCGGAACAAAACCTCACCCCGGCACAACAACATGCCCAGGGTGAGGTGCCCGGCAGAGTCGGTTCATTGCACATGGGGTCAGCTAAGAGCCAACAGCCAACAGCCGCCTTTTTACAACCCCGGCACGGCCAGCGAAGCCAGCATCAGCACGAGGAAGTACGCCGCGACCATCAGTCCCAGGGAGGCCATCGCTACCCCGACCAGGTTGGGCATGTCCGCCGCGCTCAGGAACGGTTCGACCATCGCCAGCCCACTCTCCTCGGCTGGCTGGCCGGGCGGCACGCGGCCGTCCAGCCGGGCGCGCGTATCCAGGAAGACCACGGTAAAGAAGATCACCCCCAGCGGCAGCACGAGCGCCTCGGAGGCCACCGCCACGATCAGCGCCGCCAGCGCCGGATCGGGGATCAGCGCCCCGGCCAGCAGCCCGATCGGGATCGCAACCCCATAGCGCAGCGCGAGCAGCGCGATCACCGCGCCGAAGAGCAGCCAGATGCGCAGCTTGCCAAAGCGCCAGGCCCGCCGCACCAGCAGGGGATAGCCCCCATCCTCCAGGGCCAGGGCCGGCGCCAGCAGCGGCACCCAGCCCACGTACAGGTACACCGTGATCCCCATCCCGATCAGGCCGATGCAAACCAGCATGCCCAGCAGGCTGGCGACGACCATGACCATCAGCAGCCCGCCGACCAGCAGGTGCCCGCGTAGCAGCAGCCGGCCGCGCTCCAGCAGCCCGGTGCGCAGGGCCTGGCCGAGATCGGGTTCCGCGCCGTTGTAGGCGGCCGCGGCCATCACCGCCCCCGCGCCCCCGGCGATCACGCCGGCGATGATCAACTGGGCCATCAGGCTCAGGACGGCCTGTTCCAGGGTGGCCACGCTGCTGTTGACGACCTGCTCCAGCAGGTTGTTGGGCAGGACCGCGCCGCCGGGCAGCGGGTTGTCCTGCATGGAGTTGAGCAGCGCTTCCAGCGCGGCCGGGTCCAGCTCCGGCTGGGGAACGGCGGCCGTGATGCCCAGGTTGACCAGCGCCAGCGGGATGACCGCCAGCAGGGCCAGCGCCATCCAGCGCGGCCAGTAGCGGAGGTAGATGCGCAGCGTCCAGTTGGCCAGCTCGGCCGGGGTCAGCGGACGGAACAATGACATCAGGGTCATTGAGGCATGCTCCTTGGATAAAGGCGGTGTTTGGTTCCTGGTGATGGGTTCTCGGTAAAAGCCAGCCGGCCGATCAGCTATCACCCTGGTTGATACTGGCGCGCTCTGGCAACCATCCGTTCCCGGTTTTAGCCAATTGCCGGCGACTGATCGCCGAGCGCCACGAAGTTCAGCACCTGGTTGGCGGGCAGGTGCTCGCCGTTGACGGTCAGCGTCTCCAGCACCCAGCTCAGCACCGGCTCGAAGTCCGGCCAGCCGCCTTCGCCCACCGTCGCCAGCACGGTCACGTAATCGCTCCCCGTCTCGGCCACGCGCAGCGCGATTTGAAGCTGCGAGACCGTCACCTCCGGGCGGGCGAAGTCCGGCCGGTAGGCCATCTCCATCCGCCGCACGGCGGCGTTGCGCCCGCCCCAGGCCACCCGATAGAGTTCTTCCGTCTCCGGCACGATCCGGTTGTAGTTGGGATAGAACTCCGTGAACATATCCCAGCGGCGTTCCGACCTGTTCCAGTGCAGGAACACGTTCCGCCCGGCGATGCGCAGCGGATCGGCCTGCTCCTCGTCGTTGGCCCGCATCACGATCGCGCTCACCCGGGGGAAGTAGTCCTGCCCGGCCGGGTCATAGGCCAGGATGTACTCCACGCCGCGCTGAGTCTCCCAGGTGGGCGGATACTCGAACCCGATCGCGACGTTCAGAAATTCGAGATCGAGGTGGTTGCCCACCGCCGCCAGCGGCGCGGTCGGACTGGCGGCCGGGACGGGGGTAGGGATGACCGGGGCCGGTTCCAGATCGACCCCGGCCAGGCTCGTGACCTGGGGGCCGCACCCGGCCAGCGCCAGCAGCATGCCCAGCAGGGTCCAACATGCCCATCCGCGCGCGCGCATGGCGGCCTCCTTGTGCGTCGATGAGTGGAATGCGGCGTCCGACGATACGCCGTTTAGTATAGCATGCGGGCGGGCCGGGAGGGGTGACTTCGGCCAGGGCGGGCGCATCAAACAACAAATGCCTCTCACCGCCGCGCCGGTGCGGCGCAAGTTTTCTCCGCGTTTCTTCCTGGCGGGTTGGCGGTTCGCTTTGCCCAGTCGCAATTCGCACCAGGAAGTGACTCAGGTTATTGTATAATAAGCCCTGAAGCTCCTGCGTTCCGGGGAGGTACACTTAGAGCCAGTGGGCGGGATACCAGCGACAGCTCCCGCCATCCTGCCGGAGAGACGATCTCCGGAGCACATGCCGCCAACCCATGCGTCTGGGCCAACCACAGAGAGGAGTGACCGATGAAGCTGGTGATTGCGGTCGTACAAGACCTGGATGCGGATGACGTGATCGAGGTGATTACCGCGGAAAACTACCGCGTGACCCGGGTCGCCAGCACGGGCGGGTTCTTCCGCCAGGGCAATACCACCCTGCTGTGCGGCGTTCAAGACGAGCAAGTCCAACACCTGATCGACCTGCTGCGCAAGACCTGCAAGCGGCGCACCCGGATGATGCCCATCGCGCCGCACTCCGCCGAGCACCCGATGACCGTGGGGGCGTATGTCGAAGTCACGGTCGGAGGCGCGACCCTTTTTATCCTCGATGTCGAACACTTTGAGCAGATTTGACCATGAACAAAAAGATGATTATGGCCATCATTGGCCAGGCGGACGCGGACAGTGTGCTCAACGCCCTGGTCGCGCACAAATTCCCCGTGACGCGCATCAGCAGCACCGGCGGCTTTCTGCGCCGGGGCAGCGTGACTCTGTTCATCGGGGTGGACGAGGGCGACCTCGAAAGCGCGCTGGACGTGATTCGCTTCGCCTGCCACAGCACGCCGCAGCCCGACGAGCACCGGGCCACGATCTTCGTGCTGGGCAGCGCCGCCTTCGAGCACTTCTAGGAGCGACCGGCCCCGTTGATATGGGACGGCCCGGTGCCCCGGTGATTGGGCCGGATCGGATTCCCGACGGAGGGGTAACGTCGCAGGGACGACCGGCCGGTCGTCCCTGCTTGTGGTGGCGCGCTCCCGTGGCTGGAACGGGAGCGTATCGCCGGTTATTTCACCGCGGCCTGGCAGCGGACTCGATCCGCTACCCCATGACCTGCGTCACGGGCGAGCCGGCGGCCGGGGCCTCCGCGCTGTCCGCCAGGTAGCCGCGCTGCTGGTAGGTCTCGAACAGGCGGCCCCAGGGCGCGGTCTCGCGCCAGTGCCGGGCGATGGCCCGGTACTTGAGCGGCCAGTACATGTAATCCTGCTCGATCTCGCCGATCAGGGTCGGGACGATCACCAGCGGGGTGCGCAGGACGGCTTTCTGCAGCACTTTGGTAGGCCCATACCAGGCCAGCCACGCCAGGAAGCTGTGCGAGTTGTAGCCCACCTTGAAACCCCAGTTCTCGCCGGAAACGTCCTCCCCCACCAGCTCGATCTCGCGCGGGTCGCCCACGCCGAGGCCCTGCTCGTGCGCCAGGCGGATGTATTTGATGCTCAACGGATCGAAGCCCATCATCCGGGCCGCCACCGCGTCGATCGCCACCTGGTCGGCCGACGCCAGGATGACGTTCTTCTCCACCGGGCGGATCATGCGCGGTCCGGCGCCGTCGCCGGCCGTGGTGCCGTCCATCACGGCCAGCACGCCGGGATGAATCTCCCTCTGGATCGCCAGCAGGTCGACCAGCGTCTCGTGAATCCAGGTGTGGGTATAGTGCCGGTATTTGCTCAGCAGGCCGCCGAAGGCGTTTTTCATGGCCCCGGTCGTGGTGGTGTACATGTGAGTCTTGACCGTGGGCAGGTGGACGATGTTCTTGCCCAGGAAGTAATCCGGGATGTGGATGCCCTCCGGGTAGATGTGATCCAGGGCCAGCATCCTGGCCTGGGGCTTGTAGGGAATCCAGGTCATGTCTTCCTTGCGGAAGTTGTACTTGACCGGGAGCTGGTGGTGCCTGAAGATCGGCACGTAGCCGTTGAGGTCTTCGCCCTTGAAGGCGTTGGTGACCACGGTCTGGTTCTGAACGCACACCAGGTCGTCGAACCCGGCCCGGCGCAGGGCCAGGATCGAGCCTTCGAGCTGCCAGGGCGTGGTATTGGCTCCCGGCATGGGGAAGTGCCAGGTGATGTTGTCCTTGAGGATCGTGGTTGTGCCGGGCTGGAGGACCCGCTCGACCTCGACCAGCTCGAACAGGCGCTGGTAATCCGCCAGGACGGTTTCCGGATGGGTATGGATCACAGCCACTTTGGCTTGGGACATCACGATCCTTCTTTCTGGGGGGCGAGGTCAGGCCATCTGACTGCTGAACGAGGAAGCGCCCCTCATTCCTCTATTCTACTCCGAGGCTTCCATCCCAGGCTCGCCGGGGGCGTGAGTTCCGTCCGGGGCGCTGGGCTGGGCGGCAACAGGCTGTGCGACCTGCTGGCGGGCCTTGTTCTGGCGCGACTCGCTCACGAAGGCGACGAACAGGATCAACCCCAGCGCGCGCACCACGGACGACAGGGCGAAGGTGGGCGTGAAGCCGCCGAGGTCGATCAGCCAGCCGCCGATGATCGGGCCGATGGAGGCGACCAGGGCCGTGGTCGTGGTGTGAATCGCCACGTAGCGCGGGCGGTGTTCGTCCGGCGTGCAGCCCAGCAGCAGGTTGAACGCCCCCAGGTTGTAGCCCGACCAGGTCAGCCCGGCGATGAACTGCACCAGGCAGGCCTGCCACGGCTGCAAGACTCCCAGCCACAGCACCGGCAGGGTGGCGATCACGATGCCGAAATACATCGAGCGCGTCGGGCCAAGCCGGTCGTGAATCCGGCCCATCGTGCGCATGCCGATCAGGGTCGCCAGCACGTTGACCGTCGTGGTGATCCCGATCGTGCCGGGATCGAAACCGGCGTATTCGGCCATGTAGACCTGGAAAAACGGCCCGGCGATCATCACGCCCAGGCTCAGGGTGGCATGGGCCGCGGTGAAGCGCAGGAAAGTCGGCATGCCGCGCAATTGGGCCAGCAGGCCCGGCTCCTGCCCGCACGCGGACGGTCCCTCCGGCGTTTTGGGCGGAATCTCGTGCTCGCCGATCCGGCTGTAGAAGTACAGCGAGACCAGGGAGATCGCGAAGGCCAACATGAAGTTGATCTGGAACCCGGCCGGCTCGCCCACGTAGTTTACGAGCTGCCCGGCCACCGGAATGGCGGCGAGCTGGACGATCTGGATGGCGATGTTGCGCGAGGCGAAGTACCCGCCGCGCATGTGGCTTGGGACGAACTCCGCCGAGAGGGCCGCCCAGGCCGGCTGGCCCAGGTTGCCGAAGGCCGAAATCCCCACCAGGGCCAGCATCGAGACCCACACGGCCGCCGGGCCGATCAGGATCAGCGGGCTGAGCACCATCAACGGCCACATCAGGCGGTTCAGAATCCCGGCCCGCAGCACGACTTGCTTGTAACGTCCGGTGCGATCGGCGATCATCGCGCCGGGGACCGACATGCCGGCCGCGAGCTGGGAGAGCGTGCTCACCAGGCCGATCTGGGCGCTGTTCGCCCCCAGGCTGAGCAGGTACAGGGTATGGTAGGAATTGGCGAAAGCGCCGGCCAGGGCGGCGAAGAAGCCGTCCCACCAGAAGGAGCGCAGATCGCGCTGTTTTTCCTTGGGCAGGGCGGCCACGTCTGGATAGCCCAGGGTGCGCATCAGCCGCTTGCTCAAGCGGGCTGCCGGCATGACGGGGTCCTTTCGGCTTGGCGTGGTGGGTTGACGATGATTGAGCATATGACATCGATTACACGACGCCCGATTGTACAGCAAAAGGCCTGCGTTGGGGATGCTTAACGTAGCGCATACGGTACAATCCTCCTATGAAAAGGTGGGTGGTCATCGGTGATTGGTTAGTGGTCGAGGCAGAGGTTCCCGCTAACAGCCGGTTGATTCCATCCTGCGATCGCTTGTTCGAGATTCATTCGAGGAAGCCATGACCTTTCTGCGACGCCTTCCGGCCGGGGCGCGAATCGGCCTGCCGGTGATTGGGTTCGGGGCGCTGGTGCTGGTCCTGGTGTTGGCCGCCAACGGCAGCGGATTCCCCGCCGCCGGGACGCCCATCGTCGACATCGCCGCGACCAACGCCGTCCGCACCCTGGACGCGGCCAACGCCCTGCTGCCCATCCCGGCCGTGACGGCGACTGCCCAGGCCCGCCTGCGCGCCGCCTGGACGGTCGATTCCACGCCGGGGCGGGTGGACGCGCTGCTGCTCGCGGGCGGGACGGTCTACGTGGGCGGCGCAGCCGGGCTGTTCGCCGCCGGTGCGGGCGACGTGCTGCAAGCCGTGCCGCCGGAGTCCGCGCCGGAGGGGCTGAGTCAGGCCGAGGGGCGCTGGGTGAGCGCGGCCGCGCCCATGACCCTGCCCGATCCGGTCGCGGCCATGTGCCCGGACGGACTACGCGGCGCGGCCGCCGCCGGCGAGGCCTCGATCTGGCTGGTGTGCGGGGACGACCTGCTGCACGCCACCAGGGAACGCCGCTTCTGGTTCCAGGCGGCGGTCGGCCCGGACGAAGGGCTGCCTGGCGCGCCGAGCGGGGCGCTGCTGGTCGACCCGGCCGGCCGGGTCTGGATCGGGCTGGCGGATGGGCTGGCGATCCTGGCCCCGCCGCCGGAGGTGTGATCGCCGGGGAGTCCTTGGGATGCGTTTCTCGCGTAGAATGAGGATGTGCGTAGCCGTTGGAGGAGAAAAATGCCCATCCCGGTATTCCAGGTCAAGATCACGCTCAAAGGGAGCGATCCGCCGATCTGGCGGCGGTTGCTTGTCTCCAGTGATACGAAACTTTCCCGGTTTCATGACATCCTCCAGGTCGCGATGGGGTGGACCGATTCGCACCTGCATTTGTTCAAAATCGGCGACGTGCGGTTCAGCTATCCGTATGAACCCGGCCACCTGGAAGAACTGACCGCCGTCGACTCCCGTTACGTGCGGCTGTGCCATCTCGTGCCGCTGAGGAAGCTCTGGCGCGGCGACTTCCACTTCGTCTTCGATTACGAGTATGATTTTGGGGATGGCTGGAATCACGAGGTCGTGTTCGAGAATGTGCTGCGCCAGGCGGACCCAACCCAGACCATTCCCGCCTGTCTGGAGGGCGCGCGTTGTTGTCCTCCGGAGGATGTGGGCGGCCTGGGGGGCTATCAGCTCTTTCTGGAAGCGCTCCGCGATCCAGGACATCCCGAACATGACATGTACCTGGAATGGTGCGGCGGCGAGTTCGACCCGGACGCGTTCGACCTGGACGCGATCAACAAGGCGCTGCGCCGTCTGAAATAAAGGGGGATGCGTGCCATGCGTCGTCTCAGGATCGATCGCGTGAATCTGGAACTGGCCCTGGAATTGAGCGGCGAAGAAGCCACCGCCTATCTCGACGCCGAAACCGGGGAAGTGCTGTTTGTCGAAGCGGATGTCTCCCGCGAACTGGACGTGCTGCTGACCGGCGAAGAAACGCTCGAAGACCTCCAGGCGAGCGTGCAAGCCCAGACTCATCTTTCCGACCTTGAGCGCAGGCAGGTGATGGACGCGGCGCGGGTCGAGTTGGATGTGACGGGCCGTTACCTGATGATCCCGAAGCAGGATTCGCGGGAAGGCTATCGGGATATGCAGGCCTTCATCGAGACGCTTGGGGATGCGCATCTGCGCGAGCTTCTGGAGGTTGCCATTCACGGGGCGGGCGCGTTCCGCCGGTTCAAGGATGTGCTGCGCCGTTATCCGGCGGCGCAGGATGATTGGTTCAAATTCCGGGACGAACGCGAACGGGAACGGCTGCTGGACTGGCTGGCCTCCGAAGACATCGAGCCGGAATTCGTGCAAGCGGGGCCAGACGAGGACCCCGCCTGATGCCGGGGGCCTGAATCCAGGTCCACCTTACTCGCCATGCCCCTTCGATGGGCTTCAGCAGGGCGGCCTTGAGGCAACTCACATCGTGCCGCCAGGAAAACGACCATGACCCAATCCCAGTGGACCGCCGTCGATCGTTATTTCGCCGAGCACCTCATCCCGCCCGATTCGGCCCTGGACGCGGCCCTGGAAGCCAGCCGCGCGGCCGGGCTGCCGGAGGTGCAGGTCGCTCCCAACCAGGGCAGGCTGCTCCAGCTCCTGGCCTGGATGGTCAACGCCCAGGCCATCCTCGAGATCGGCACGCTGGGCGGCTACAGCACGATCTGGCTGGCGCAAGCGCTGCCCGCGGGCGGCTCCCTGATCAGCCTGGAGGCCAATCCGGATCATGCCGCCGTTGCCCGCGCCAACCTGGCCCGCGCCGGGCTGGCCCGGGTCGTGGACGTGCGCCTCGGCCTGGCCCTGGAGACGCTGCCCCGCCTGGCGGCCGAGGGGCGCGGGCCGTTCGACCTGATCTTCATCGACGCCGACAAACCCAACTACCCGGATTACTTCGCCTGGGCGCTGCGCTTCTCCCGGCCGGGCAGCGCGATCGTGTTCGATAACGTGGTGCGCGATGGCGCGGTGATCGACCCGGCCAGCGCCGATCCGGCCGTGCAGGGGGTGCGCCGCCTGATGGAGCGGATCGCCGCCGAGCCGCGCGTCAGCGCCACGACGATCCAGACCGTGGGCAGCAAAGGCTACGACGGCTTCACCCTCGTGCGGGTGGATGCCTGATCCCGGCGGAGCTCCCGGCGGTCTCCCAGGCCGACCGATAGCCGAGTAATGCATCGCTCCGGAAAGCGCCCGCGCCGGTAGTCTTTTTGCCGCCGGCTGTCTTTTTTTGCCGCCGGGCCGACTCTCCTTTATGATCTGACCGTGACGATTATTGACCGTCACAGTTCGTGCTTCTTCACCCATGCGGAGGACAGGCAAACCCTCATGCGTATTCTGGTCATTGGCGGGACCCGCTTCATCGGCGCGGCCGCCGTGCGGCGGCTCCACCGGCTCGGCCACACGCTCGCGGTCTTCAACCGGGGCCAGAGTCCCCTCGCGCCGCCGGAAGGCGTCACCCGCCTGACCGGGGATATCGCCCACCTGGACGAGGCGCGGGAAGCCTTCGCCGCCTTCCGGCCGGACGTGGCCCTGCATACGATCGCCATCACCCGCCAGCACGCCTTCGACTTCATGGCGGCGGTGCGCGGGCTGGTCGGGCGGGTCGTGCTGTTGAGCAGCATGGACGTCTACCGGGCCTATGGCCGCCTGATCGGCACGGAACCCGGCCCGCCCGACCCGGTGCCGCTCAACGAGGATTCGCCCCGGCGCAGCAAACTCTACCCCTACCGCGACAAATTCCCGGAGGGGCACGTCATGCGCGACTACGACAAAATCCCGATCGAGAAGGTGGTCATGGGAGAGCCGGGTCTGCCGGGGACCGTCCTGCGCCTGCCGATGGTGATCGGTCCGCACGACTACCAGCACCGCCTGTACCCGTTCATCAAGCCCATGCTGGACGGGCGGCCGCACCTCGTGATGCAGGCGGAGTATGCCCGCTGGCGCTCCACCTTCGGATACGTGGAGAACATCGGGGCGGGGATCGCCCTGGCCTGTCTGGACGAGCGCGCGGCGGGGCACGTCTACAACGTGGGGGTGGCGGCCTTCTCCATGCTGGAGCTGGGCCAGATGGTCAAGGCGGCCCTGGGCTGGCCGGGCGAGTTCAAGCTGATCCCCGGCGAAGCGCTGCCCCCGGCCCTGCGGGTGGATGACATGAACCTGGAGCAAGCGCTGGTCTGCTCGACCTCGCGCATCCGGGTGGAGCTGGGCTACAGCGAGGTGGTGCCCTTCGAGCAAGGCGTGCGGGCCACGGTCGCCTGGGAGCGCGACAACCCGCCCGATCCGCTGCCGGAGGGCCAGTTCGACTACGCTGCCGAGGATGCCGCCCTGGCCGCGTACGAAGGCGGGGGCTGAGATCAGGCCAGCAAGGGCGTAGGGCCACCTTCCAATTCAACACGGATAACACGGATGAACACCGATTTTCACAGTTTGAAGCTGTGTTCATCCTTTTATCCATGTCATCCTGGCGCGTTGAAACGGGTCTAGCGGCCGCCATCCAACGGCGTGCGCGTCAGCGCGGCGCGGATTAGCGCCCGGTCCACGCGGAAGAAGCGGCTCAGCACCGCGTCCAGATGCGGGCGGGCGAGGTCGGTGATGTGGAGCGGGTCTTCCCGCCCGGCCGTCCGACGCACCAACCCCCGGTGCTCGCTGAAGTACCACACCTGGTCGCCGTCCACCCGGTGCAGGATCACTTCCTCCAGGAACAGCCCATCCGGGCCGTGATCGCGCACCAGCCGGGCCTGGAAGGCCGCCGGGTCGATCGCCGCCGGCCTCACCCGGAAGCAGAATCCGCCCCAGCTCCCGCTGGTCCGGCGCACCTCCCACTCGCCGCTTTCCAGCGGCTCCGCCGTGTAGCGGTAGACGGGCGTCTCGACCGAGGTCGGCGCGGTTGGGTCGAGGCGCAGCGCGGCGGGGATGGGATAGCCCACGTCGGCCAGCCAGGACTCCCCATCCAGCGCGACGATCAGGGCGCAGTGGGGATCGGTGACATCATCGTCGTCCATGTCGCAGAAGACGATCCGCGCCGTGAAGCCCAGGGCCTCCAGCAGGGCTAACAGCGCGCCGTTGCTCTCGAAGCACGTCCCGCCGCTGCCGAAGCGCAGCGCATCCGCGAAGAAGCGCTCCGGGCCGCGCGCGTAGTCCTCCGGCGCGCCGGGCGACTGGTGGCGGACGATGCGCGAGGCCGACTCCCAGGGGATGCGCGCGCTCCAGGCCAGCAAGACCCGGTCGAGTAATTCCCGACCGGCGCGGTCGAGCAGCGTGCGGTCTGGCTCCCCGCGGTCGAGCGCGGTGAGTTCCAGGTGAGCGAGGATGGCGGCGACGGGCAGGCGCATGGCAGTCTCCTTCCGACAGCGAGCGGCTCACTTGTACCCCAGCCAAGGCGCTCCGCGCAAGCCCTATGCGGAGCCAGCGTCGAAGCCGCAAGCGTCCAGGCGAAAGATAAAGACCACCGGCCGCGCCTGTCACGTCCCTGCCTTAACCACCCACCACGAACCAACAACAAAAAACCGTCCCTTTCAGGACGGTTTGGAAAGTCGATGGAAAGCGGAGTCAGTAGGTGAAGACGGGCATGAAGGCTTCCAGTTCGTCCTGGGTGCGGGTTGAGACCTGGAAAATCCAGTTGGCGCGCGCCCAGTCGAAGGAGAACCAGCCGCGGGTCGAACTTTGGAAGTAGTCGACCGAGGCCGTGCCGTACAGGGCAAAGCTGCTGGTGCGCCCGATCGTGCGAGCGTAGCCGCGCAGTTCCGCCAGGGCATCTGGCACGCGTTCCATGTTATTGAACTGGACGGCGTATACGTACACCGGGTCGGTTCCGTTCGGGCGGGTGTAGACCGCTACTGCGGCGTCGAGAGCGGCGTAGTTTGCCACGAACTCACACTGCGTCACGCGGTAGTTGTAGAGGCCCAGCGCGCAGCGGCCCAGCATCCCGGCGGGGGGAGTCATGGCATTCAGGGCTTCCAGCGGCGTGGGGTTGCTGAAGGCAGGATTGACCGTCACCACGTTGGTGAGCAGATAGCCGCCCACCTGCTCCGGGAAGACAGCCGGGGCGGCGATTCCCAGCGGCGGCAGCGGGCGGGTTTCCAGGGAATAGGTCGAATCGAGCGCTTCCATCAGGAAAGCACCGCGGGTATCGGCGACGTAGTTAAGCAGGCGCTCGGTCACGAAGCCCAGACAGATCACCAGCACCACCAGGGCGGTCATGATCAGGATCATGGCCTTCATGCGGGGGTGAATGCGGCCGACGAACAGCCGGGTGTAGTCGAACATCAGGTGGAAGACGGCGAGCAGCATGGCCACCCAGCCGCGCCAGCTCCCATCGTCGATGTCCCATTGCAGGGCTTCCAGGGACTGCCAGACGTATTCGCGGTAACGCTTGATTTGGATTTCCGGGGCGTGCATACCCGTTCGCCTCTCTCAACCCGGCGGAGTTTTCTCCAGCCTTGTTTGATGTCCATCCGCGACTCCCGCCTGCTTCAGCAAAAACCTGGCATGGCGCATCAGGACGGGAGCAAGAAGGCGGAGACCGGCCGTTTTGCGCCGGTCCCCGCCGACGGGAACTCAGGTGGCTTCTAGTCGGGCACGCACCCGGCGTAGTTGACGTCCTCGTTGGTGTCTTCCGGCTCTTCGATCTGGCAGCTCACCGGGCCGGTGATGGTGCCGGTATAGATCTGGCTGCGGCCGGACTTGGTCGTCACGTTCACGCTGCCCATCTGAACCTGGCCGCGCAGGGTCATGTAGACGGTGCGGCTCTCCAGATCTTCGTAGCCGGTATCGAACTTGTAGCCCACCGCGCCGGTGGTCGGATCGGGGTTCACGTAGCTGACTTGCTCGCTGGCCTGCAAGACCTCCACGCAGGAGGCGAAACCGAAGGTGATGTGGCTGATCGACGGCCGGCTGCCGGAGGTAATGCGGTAAGCGAGCGTGGTGCGGCCGGTTTCCGGGTCGTAACGGTTGGCGACCAGCTCGACGCGGTGATCGCCCAGGCTCTCGATGTCGCCGATGCCTTCACCGTCGACCGGGGACTGCATGTCGGCTGCGTCGGAGCTGCCACCCTCGGCGTCGAGCTGGCTGGCGGTGCAGGTTTCACTGGGGCCACCGGCGCGATCGAAGGCGTCGATCGCGCCCCGGTACATATTCCAGATGCCCAGGGACAGGCCGGCCGACAGGGTCAGGAATGCCACGGACGCGCCAATGGTCGGCCAATATTCCATCATCGCCTGACCGGATTGGAGCCTTTGCCATAAGGACTTGCGCTGTTTCATTTGGACTACCCTCCCATGATAAGGTCCCGCTGGGGCGGGTCTTGCTTTGTAGTGCTGCGGCGAATGCGATTCACGGATTCAACCGCGCTTGAATGGTGAATGTAACGTTGTTGATATGAAGGAATAATTAAGATTTTTTCTGAATGTTTCTATTTTGCCATATTCCCATTGAAAAAGACGGGATCGAATTCGTATTTATGAATTTTTTATAAACTCTCTGGAGGGATGGCCGCGGCGGGGCGGTGTGCTCCCCCAAAAACAAACGGGACAGGAGGCGCCCTGTCCCGTTTACATGATGATCATGCCCCTAACCTCAAGCAGCCTGCCCCCGATCGATCAATCCGGCGGCAGCAGCCAGTTCTCCACCTCGTAGACGAGATTACCGAAGCGCTCGTCCATCAGCGCCATCTGCCGCGCGAACTGCGGATAGGCCTGGGCGTGGGTCTTGCCCCGGTACTGGTTGCCCTTGAGCTTGAGGAAATGCCACAGCTCGACTTCGTACTGCCGGGCGCGCAGCAGGTGCCAGCGCCACTGCCCATTCCAGCGGTAGTTCTGCAAGGCGACGATGATGGCGATGATGGCGGCAATGGCGATCACCCCTGGCGTCCAGCCGGCCAGGGCGACCACGGGCAGGGCGGTGCCCAGCACGAACAGGGTGTAGCGCAGCAGCAGATTGATCCGGCGGCCGCGCGCCGCCTCGGCCATGTGCTCGTCGATAGCCATGATCCAGCGCCGGACGTCCTGGCCCTCCGCCAGGTCCAGGCGCTGCACGGCCACGAGCAGCCGTTCGCGGCGTTCCAGCAGCCGGGCGTGCTCGCCCCGGTAGTTCTCGTACGCCACCCACGGCAGGACCGTCACCAGGGTATAGCGCACCAGCCGGCCGAGCGCCGGGATGATCCCGGCCAGGATAGCGGCGAAGTCGTCCAGCAGGACGCTGTCGACCCCCCAGATTCGGGACCAGCGGCGACCGAGGCGCCGGCGCAAGGTGAGCGGTTTGACATGCGCCGGGCGATCGTCGACCACCTGCCCCCACTTCATGGCTCTTGCCATAGAGCTTCCCCCTCCACCCCCGAAGCTGCCGAACTAACGTCCCCCCTGAAGAGCGCGCTCCGCTTCCTTCGCCTGGGGCGAGGCGGGAACGACCTCTCCAAAAAACTTGGTGACGTCCTCTTCCCGGATGTGAATCATCCGGCTGTTGAACAGGTGAAACGCCTGGCGGTGATCCAGGCCCCTGTACGTGCCCGACAGAGACACATAACTCCAGAACTCGGTCTGGTAGCGCTCCGCCAGGGTGCGATAGTGCCGCCAGCGCTGCTCCGGCCGGCGGAACTGGTAGACGGCGGTCAGAATGGCGACGGTGATCCCCAGCGTGCTGATCACCACGTCCTGGGAGAGCAGGGTGAAACCCAAATCGAACATCCGGTCGGGGGTTTGCACGTTGACCAGCACCGGAATCAGCACCCCGAAGATGATCTGCCACCAGCGGATCAGCTCGTCGGCGTTGCGCTCGCGGGTGGCGCGCGCGCTCGTCCAGGCCATCTGATCCAGCCAGCAGTCGGTCAGGATTTTGACCTGGTAGCGATCCAGCCGGTTTTCCTGGACGAGGGTCTGGATCATGCCGGACAGGTCGGCGGATTTCTGCCGGTCGTAACGCGCGTCGTCGCGGGCCGAGTGGGAGGTCGCCGGCAGCAGGACGTAAAACGTCTTGAGCACGACCATGATCAACGCCCCCAGCACCGAGGCAACCGTCCGGATCAGGTTGATCACGTACTCGACCGGGCTGGTCAGCAGGTCGGGCAAGGCCCGCCAGTAGCGCGCCAGCACGTCGGAGAGGCGCTCCAGCCAGATGCGATCCGAGCCGGCCGTGCGCGGACTGCCGGGACTGTTGAAGGGGTCCTGCTCGCGGTATGACTTCGAGTCTGGCATAAGTCCGACTCCGGCTAAGGACAAGGGCGTGTATCACGAGTTTATACTATTTTTCAACTCGTTACAAACGCGCTGCATACCATTATGAAACACATGGTCGAATTTGCCAAATGATTCGTGGATCAGTTTGGGATATTTGGAACAAAGGCCGGCGGGGAGCGGGCCGCCCCGGACGACCGCCGCCGCTAGACCGCCGGGGGTGGGGCGGCGTCCGGCTGTGGTTCGGGCGTGACCGGGATCAACCGCACCCGGTCGATGCGCAGCTCGTCCATCGTCTCCACGCGCAGGCGCACCGGCCCGGCCTCGACCTCGTCGCCCTGGCGGGCCATCCGGTTGAGGCGGCCCAGGATGTACCCGGCCAGCGTCTCGTAGTTGGGATCGCTCAGGTCAAGCCCGAAGCGCTCGTTGACCTCGTCGATCAGCAGCAGGCCGCTGATCAGCACCGAGCCGTCGGGCTGCTCCTCAAAGTCCTCCTCGCCCGGCTCGAACACGTCCTGCACGTCCCCGACCAGCTCTTCCAGCAGGTCTTCCAGGGTGATCAGCCCGGCCGTGCCGCCGTACTCGTCCAGCAGCAGGGCCAAGTGCTGGCGCTCCTTGCGGAAGCGGGCCAGCAGCGTGCCGATCGTGACCGTCTCGGAGACGAACAGGGCCGGGCGGGCCAGATCGCGCAGGGTCACGCCATCCGGGCCGTGGCGCAGGGTGCGCAGCAGGTCCTTGACGTGCAGGATGCCGACCGTCTGGTCGAGGTCGTCCTCGTATAGCGGGAACTTGGTCAGGGCCGATTCGGCCACGCGGTCGATCACCTCGTCCAGCGGGCTGTCGATCTGGAAGGCCACGATCTCGGTGCGGGGGACCATCAATTGCCGGGCGCGCGTCTCGCCCATCTCGAACACGGCTTCGACGATGTCATCCTCGCCCCCGGCCAGCACGCCACCCTCGGCGCTGGAACGGATCAGGATTTTCAGTTCCTCGACCGAATGGACCAGCTCGTGCCCGCTGGCGGGCTGGATGCCGATGGCGCGCAGGAGCAGGTTGCCGGTCCCGTTCAGAGCGCGGATCGGCAGGTGGAAGACGTGGGCCGCCCACACGATCGGGCGGGCCACCCACAGCGCGGTGGCTTCCGGGTCGTTGAGCGCGATTGACTTGGGCATCAGCTCGCCCATGACGACATGCATGAAGGTGATGATCAGGAAGGCAATCACCCCGCCGATGGCCGCCCCGCTGGCGGCCTCGATCGCGCCCGCCGGGAGGAGGTGGCTGATTGGCTCCAACAGGGCTTCGATCAGCGGCTCGATCAGGTGGCCGAGGGCCGGTTCCCCGACCCAGCCCAGGCCCAGGCTGGCGATGGTGATGCCGAGCTGGGTGGCGGCGATGTAGCGGTCCAGGTTATCCGTGGCCTGGCGCACCACGCGCGCGGTGGCGTTGCCCTCCTCGATCAGGGCTTCGATCCGCGAACGGCGCACGCTGACCAGGGAGAACTCCGCCGCCACGAAAAAGGCGTTCAGGCTCACCAGACCCATTGCCAGCAGCAGGCCGACAAAACTGTTCATTCACTGCCTCGTTTGCGCATTCCTGGCATCAAGCCCGATGGGTGCAACCCGTTCAATCCTGAAAAGGAGGCCGTCGAACCTCCCGGAATCGCATATCAGGCCGATGCCGTTGGGACGTTCAATTGAACTTTAAGAAAATAATCCGGCAACGGGATCGATACGCCATCCGTAGGGGCGGTTCGCGAACCGCCCAATATGCGTCAAGATAAGATGCCCGATCTGATTTTGAGCTGGCGGCCGTTGGACCGCCCGCGACTTGAGTCGCGGGCTAGGGATACCAAGTCCACTGAAAGTGGACTCACAAGATGCCCAATCCCCCAGTCCGCTTATGCAGATTAAGTAAATAATCATGGTATCAGCCAGCCTGAGATGGCCCATGCTCGTACCTGCACTATTTAGTAAAACTGCATCAGCGGACTTCGTGTCCGTAGCCGGGGACTTGAGTCCCCGGCGTGCCCGCCGCGCCCTCATTGCCTTGCTTCGTGTCCCGCCAAAATGCATAACTTGACACCAATTGGGCGGTTCGCGAACCGCCCCGGACGACCGCCGGTCGTCCCTACAACCGTCCGCAGCGTTACCGGATCAATTTGTTAACCTTCATTTGAACGTCCCAACATCGCGTGTGTCCATTCAAAACTAGAAACTCAACATTCCACAGTGCCTTTGCCTTACGCATCCTCGACCGGCGGCTCCTCGGATGGCTCCGCCTCCGGGCGCAGGCGCGTGACGCGCACCTGGCCGATCCGGCGCTGGTCGACCGAGAGCACTTCCAGGCGCACCTGGCCGATCTCGATTACCGCGCCGGGTGTGGGCACCTCGCCCACCTGGCTGTAGATGAAGCCGCCCACGGTGTCGGTCTCGTCGGTGGGCAGGTCGATGTGAAGCAACTCGTTGAGGTCGTCCAGGTCCAGCCGGGCGCTGCAAATGACCTCGTCCTCGCTGATCTGGCGGTACGGCTCCGGCTCGTTCTGGTCGTATTCGTCCTGGACTTCGCCGATGATCTCCTCGATCAGGTCTTCCAGGGTGACCAACCCGGCCGTGCCGCCGTATTCGTCGACCACCACCGCCAGGTGGACGCGCTTGAGCTGCATCTCCTGGAGCAGGTCGAGCGCGTTTTTGCCCTCCGGCACGAAGTAAGCCGGGCGCAGCAGCTTCTTGAGCGCGTCGCCATTGCCGCCGTGCCCCCACAGCTTGAGCAGGTCCTTGGCGTACAGCAGGCCCTTGATGTGATCGATGTTGTCCTCGTAGACCGGGATGCGCGAGTGGCCGGCTTCCAGCACGGTATGGACGGCCTCGTCCAGCGGCGTGTCAATCCGCACGGCGATCATATCCAGACGTGGGATCATGACCTCGCGGACGGAGGTGTCTCCGAACTGGAAGATCGAGTAGATCATCTCTTTTTCCTCGGATTCGATCACGCCTTCTTCCTGACCGGCGTCGACCAGGGTCTTGATCTCTTCCTCGGTCACGTAATGGGCGCGATCGTGGACGCCCAGCAGACTCACGACCCGGTCGGCCAGCCAGCGCTGGAAGCCGATCATCGGCCGCAGCAGGATCATCAGCAGGTGCATCGGCCGGGCCGAGATCGGGGCCAGCTTGCTGGCGTAGGCCGCGCCGATGGCCGCCGGAATCTGCCCCCCGGCGATCAACATCACCCCCGCCCCCGGCACCAGCACGATCAGCTCGGCCAGCACGAAGGCCACCGCCGGGGCCAATCCGGCTCCGGCCAGGCCGCGGGCCAGCGGCGGAGCGATGCCCACCGCCGCGATCCCGGCGGACACAAAGCGCACCAGGATGGCGGCGATCTGGTAGGTGATCAGCAGGATGGTGGCATCCTGGCTGAGCCGCAGGGCCAGGGCGGCGCGTGGGCGGCCCTCCTCGGCCAGGGCGGCCAGGTGCGGTTTGGGCGCGTTCATCAGGGCGTTGTAGCCCACGGTCAGCAGCCCATTGCAGACCAGCAGCACCAGCAGTGCGATCGAACTCGAAAGTATGCCTTCGTCCACAGATTCCTATCCTGCTCCTCCGGCGACCGGCCCAGCATCAGGGCCGCGGCAGCCGGAAGCGAGCCTGGTCAATCCAACCCGGTTTGGGCGCTTTTCTCCGGCCTCTTGGCCTCTGGCTTCCGGCCTTAACCCTGGCCGTTGGACAGCGGGGCGGTTCGCGAACCGTCCCTACTCTCTCTTGCCTCTTGTCTCTCTGTCTCTACTTCCCGCCCTCGGCCCTTTTCTTGGCGGCGCGGCGTTCCGGGATGGGGTTGTCGCCGATGATCCGGGCCGGGACGCCCACCGCGACCTTGCCCGGTGGCACATCGGCCCTGACCACCGACCCGGCCCCGGTCAGCGCGCCCGCGCCGATCGTCACCGGCGCGACGAGCATCGTATCGCTGCCCACGAACGCGCCTTCGCCGATGATCGTCTGGTTCTTGTTCACGCCGTCGTAATTGCACGTGATCACCCCGGCGGAGACGTTGGCCCCCGCGCCGACCTCGGCGTCGCCCACGTAGCTGAAGTGGTGCATCTTGACGCCCGGCCCCAGGTGGGATTTTTTGACCTCGCCGTAGTTGCCCATCTGCACGCCTTCGCACAGGTAGGCCCCGCCGCGCACGCGCACGAACGGCCCCATCTCCACGCGGCGCTCCAGGGTCGAATCCTCGACCACCGAGGCCGTGATCCGGCACGAATCGCCCACCGTGGCATTGGTCAGGATCGAGTTCGGGCCGATCTGGCAGTCCGCGCCGACCGCCGTCCGGCCCTGGAGGATCGTGTTGGGATAAATCACCGTGTCCTGTCCGATCGTCACGTCCGGGCCGATGTAGGTCGCGGCCGGGTCGATCAGGGTGACGCCGTTGAGCATGTGGCCCAGGTTGATCCGCCGCCGCAGCGCGGCCTCGGCTTCGGCCAGGTGAGCGCGGTTGTTGATCCCGATCAGCTCGTCGGGATCGTCGCCTTGCAGGGCCAGCACCGGGCGGCCGCCGGCATTGGCCAGGGCCACGACGTCGGTCAGGTAGAATTCGTTCTTGGGCGGGGTGGGCGTGATCCGCGCCAGCGCGTCCCACAGCCAGGCCCCGTCGAAGACGTAGACGCCCACGTTCAGCTCGCGCAGGGTGAGCTGCTCCGGCGTGGCGGCGGCTTCTTCCACGATGGCCGCCACGGTCCGGTCGGCCTTGCGCACGATTCGCCCAAATCCGCGCGGGTTGTCACTGACGAAGGTCAGCATGGTCAGGGCCGGGTTGCCCGGCGCGGCGGCGTGAGTCTCCACCAGGCGGCGCAGCGTTTCCGGACGCAGGAGGGGCATATCCCCGTAGCAGACCAGGACGTGATCGGCCTGCCCGCGCAGGACCGGCTCGGCCATCTGGACGGCGTGGGCCGTGCCGCGCCGCTCGGCCTGCTCCACGAACACGGCCCGCTCGCCGATGTAGGCCCGGACCGCGTCGCTCTGCTGGCCGACGACCAGCACCGGGGCGCGCCCGCTGAGCTGCCGGGCGGCTTCCACGGCGTAATCGACCAGGGGTTTGCCCGCCAGCGGGTGCAGGACTTTGGCGAGTTTGGATTTCATGCGCGTGCCCTCGCCCGCGGCGAGGATGACGGAGGCCAGCGTAGGCATAGATCGTTTATCCTTGGGCATGAATGGTGATCTGGCGGGAACACAAAAAACCGTGGGCAGCTCCCGGTTTGGGGTCGCCCCGGCGGAGATCGCGACAGCGCGCCATTGCGAAAAGAAAAGGGGCTATCGGACTGTGAGGATCGGCATCATCAGACACGGCTGGGCACAAATACTTTTCGTCACCCTGAATGGTCGGGGTGCATTCTAACACAGTCCTGACCGGCCTGCCAGCCTGGGAAAAAGAGGCCGGAGGCAGGAAAAGGCGAGGCCAGAGGCCAGAGAAACGCGGCGCCGGGTAGGGACGGGTCACCGACCCGTCCGACCATGTCCAACGGCCAACAGCAGAGGCCATGCACAGCCACACTGCACGGCTTTGCTTTTCGCCTCGGCGCTTGCCGCTTCGACGCTTTTCTCCGGTTTCCTGGCCTCTGGCCTCCGCCTTTACAACCCGGCGGCCGGGAGGGTCATCCGCTGCCCGCGCGGCTCGTCGATCTCCAGCCGGTAGTGCAGCTTGCAGCCCAGCGGTCCGAACGCGCCGAAGGCGTGATTCTGGGCTGGTAGCTCGCCCAGGTCCTCGGCGACGTCGTACAACTGGACGGCGAAGGCTTGCAGGGCTTCGGTGTAGTCGATGTTGTGCGGGGCGGTCAGGGTCAGCGTCAGGCGGTGCATGCGTCATCCTCCAACAGGGTTCCAGTAAACCAGGTCTTCCATATCCATTCTCCCGTAGTCTATCCGGCCGGGGTTAAAGGGACGTGAAGAGGTTGTTAAGTTCCGCCCAAATGCCCTGTGCAAACCGGACGAATCCGGGCGCTGGCCAGGCGCGTGTGAAAAATTCCTAAATTCCGGCGAATGGACGATTAATTAATATAAAGTTGAGCTAAAATAAATCGGAGCCTGCCAGATTGAATCATCCCCCTCATCCAAGGAGTTCATCCATGAAGCGACTGTTCAACGCCGCCCGCCTCGCCGCGGTCGTGTGCTTCATTTTCGTACTGGTTCAGGCCGGCGCGGCCGGGATCGCCTATGCCCAGTGCGCCGGGGGCAGCACCAGCGTCGAATGTACCGGGGTCGACCCGGATGGCTACTTCACGCTCCCTGGTAACTCCACGACCGTCACCGTCCACGGCGGCGCGCAGGTCAACGGCCCGATCTTCCTTGACGGCAACGATACCTTGAACGTGCAGCCCGGCGGCGCCATCAACGACGGCCTCATCGGCGGCCCGGCCGTCTTCAGCACCAACGGCTCCCAGGTGAACAACGCCGGCACGATCCATTCGGAAGGCGAACTCGCCAACCTGGGCATCGCCGGCGTAGACAGCGGCCCGATCACCAACAGCGGCACGATCAGCGCCAACGGGATCGATCAGGGAACTGGCATCGAAACCAATGGCGTCGATACGCTCATCACCAACAGCGGCACGATCGAGGCCAGCGGCGGGTCGATGGCCGAGGGCATCTACGCCACCGGCACGAACACCGCCCGGGTCAACAACAGCGGTTCCATCACCACCGATGGCAGCGGCGCCAGCGTGGGCCTTATCGCCCAGGGTGGCGCCACGGCCCAGGTCGCCAACAGCGGCACGATCGAGACCAGCGGCGGATTCGCAGCCACCAGCATGCAAGTTGTGGGTGGCGATATGGCCCAGGTCACCAACAGCGGTCTTGTGCGCGCCAACGGAGTGATGATAGGCATGGGTTTTCTGGTAGCGGGTAATAACGCCCAGGTCACCAACAGCGGCACGGTCGATGCCGGCGGTGGGATGGTGGCCATGGGCATGCAAGTCATCGCTGGCAATACGGCCCAGGTCACCAACAGTGGCACGATCAACGCGCATGGGAGCGACATGGGCGTGGGGCTGGTGGTGCAGGGCGTGAATTCCCAGGTCAATAACAGCGGCACGATCAATGTCAGCGGCGGGGTCCAGGGCATGGGCCTGATGGTCCAGGGCAACGCCGAGATCACCAACAGCGGCGCGATCAGCGGCTCGACGGACGCGATCTGGGCCACGGCCGGTGGCCAGACCGTCACCAACAGCGGCACGATCAACGGCGGCGTGTGGCTGGAAGACAGCAATGACTCCTTCAACGCGGCGGGTGGCGTGGTGAACGGCCTGATCGACGGCGGGGATGGCTACGACGTGCTGCGCTTCACGATGGACATCAGCGCCGAGAGCTGGGAATCGGCCCTGGCCGCGCTGGCCGGGCAGCTCGATCCCAACGGCGGCACGGTCGTGCTGGGCGGCGTGACCTATACCTGGAGCAACTTCGAGGAGCTGGTCCACCTGATCCGGCTCTACGCCATCCGCGACCGCCGGATCAACGGGCTGGACATCGCCGCGACGGCGATCGTCTACCGCCTGGAAGAAACCGGCGTCGAGCTGTACACCCCGCAGGGCGAATGGGCCTTCCGCAGCACGGCGGACGCGATCCATGCCGCGCTGGCCCAGGCGAAATCCAGCGGCAGCCCGGTCGAAGTCCAGGCGCGGCTGGGGCTGGCGCTCTACGCCCTACCGGACGGCTCGCTGTTCGCTACCGGCCCGGGTTACGCCTTCGCCTTCCAGCCCTACCAGTGCGGGATCGACGGCTAATCAACCCCCTCTCGCTTTTCATGGGGCGCGCTCAGACATGGGCGCGCCCCGTTGTATTGCTCCGGCAGGCATTTCCCGGAATCCAAACTCCCTATGTTATTTTGCCGGAATTATGTTAAACTTTCTATGATAACAATTCCGTTGCGATGGATGGCCTGTTTGTGACCCTTCTGTCTTTAAGTCAAAGGGTGTCTATGAAGACCAGAGTTGTTGCGATGACGTGGATGGCCGGGATCATATGCCTGACACTGACTCTGCTTCCGGCCGGGATGGCCCATGCCCAGTGTGGCGGGACGGCGGCAAGGGTCTACTGCACCGGACTCGATCCCAATGGCTGGGATGCTGCCCTGGCGGCCAACGGCGCTTCCACCACCCTCATCGTCCAGCCGGACGCGCAGGTTCGCAACGGGATTTTTCTTGACGGCGGCGATACGGTGCTGGTGAAACCGGGCGGGGTCGTCAACTCAGGCGAGATGCAATGGGCGATTTCCGGTACCGCCTCCCAGGTGACCAATTTCGGCATGCTCAACGCGGTTGGCGACATTGGAGAACACGGGATTTACGACGCCATCTATGCCTTCAATACCGCCCACGGCGTCATCCACGCGCTGGGAGGCGTCTCGACCGGCGTGGGCATTCTGCTGGGCTGTGATGGCGTGGCGATTAACGACGGCGCGATCGAAGCCAGTGGGGTGCTGATCGCGGCCGGCCTGGCCAGTGTGTTCTCGCCCAAGGCTCAGTTCACCAACAACGGAGACATCAGCGTGACGAGCGAGTCCCTGGCCGTGGGCATCCAGTGCGATAGCTGCACGGCAAGCCAGGCGACCAACACCGGCACGATCGAAGCCAGCGGCCCATCGGCCGCCTACGGCATCCAGTCGTTGTACTCCGGTTCGATGGAAGTCACCAACAGCGGCACGATCGCGGCGACTGGCGCGGAGGGGATCGGGATCGGCCTGGAGTACAGCAATGGCCAGATCGCCAACAACGGCACAGTCAGCGGCAGCACGGCCGCGATCCGGCAATCGGATGGCGGCCTCACCCTGGCCGTGACCAACAGCGGCACGCTCAATGGCGACGTGCTGCTGGACGACGGCGACGACTCTTTCACCGCCGAGGGCGGCGCGATCAACGGCATGCTCGACGGCGGGGCAGGCTTCGATACGCTGACCTTCGCCTTTGAGGTGTCCGGCGCGGAGTACGCAGCCCTGGCCTCCCGGCTTGCCGCCGCTTCCCCGACGGGCGGATCGCTGACCTACGGCGGCGCGACCTACACCTGGGTCAACTTCGAAGAGATCGTCGATCATCTCAGCGAAACGCCCGGGGTCGTGCCGACCACCGGCTCGCTTGTTTCCAGCGCCAGCCCCGCCGCTGGCGAAGAGGCGGTCTACGTCCCGCCCTCCGCCTGTGGCAGCGGAGCGTTCGCCGATGGGCGGCTCAACGGCCACGACGTGACCGCGAGCGCGATTGTCTATCCGTATGCAGTGGGCGGGATCGACCTCTACACCCCGCAGGGTGAGTGGGCCGTCCGGGCCGAATCCGGCGCGATCCATGCCGCGCTGGCCCAGGCCGAAGCGAGTGGCGCACCGGTCGAGATCGGCGCGCGGCTGGGGTTGGCGCTGGTCGCCCAGCCGAACGGCTCCCTGCTGGCGACCGGCCCCGGCTATGCCTTCGCCTTCATCCCGGCCGAGTGCGGGATCGACCTGTAGACCGATGAGGATCGTCATGAAGTCACCCATCATTGCTCCCCGCTGTCTGGTTGGGTTGCTCCTCCTTGCCCTGGTGCTGGGTGTCCTCTCCCCGGCCGGTATCGCCCGCGCCCAGTGCGCCGGGACGGTGACCGCCGTCGAATGCACCGGCGTCGACCCGGATGGCTGGGCCGCCGGGGACGCGGCACCTGGCGCGGCGACAGCCATCACTGTGCGTGCCAGCGCTCAAGTCAACGGCTCCATTGATCTTGACGGGAACGATACCCTGATCATCGAAGCGGGCAGCCAGATTTCGATGCCCGAAAATCGCGGGGTCATCGGCAGTCACGGCCCCAATATCATCCGCAACGCCGGCACGCTCACCTTTGTGAATGGGGCGGGGATGTTCGTGACGGGGGACGACGCGGGCGGTATCGAGGTCTACAATACGGGCCGCCTCAACGGGATGCGCCGCAGCCCCGGAGGAATCGGGTTGAGCGACATCGGACAGCCTTCGCGGGTCATCAACAGCGGCTGGATCAGCGCCCACACCGGCCTCTTTCTGTTGTCCAATACGGCTCCCATTCTGATCATCAACACCGGCACGATCGACGGCAGTGAACGCGGGATTTACAGCCAGAGCACCCCGGACATCCTGGTCAATAGCGGGTTGATTCGAGAATCGGCGTCCCTGATGGAAGAAAACGACACATTCATCGCGGCTGGCGGGACGCTTGGCGGCGGCCTGTCGCTGTCTGCCGGGGACGATACCTTCATGACTCTGGGCGGCACGGTTGCCGGGCGGATCGACGGCGGGCCGGGCTTCGATACACTGGTCTTCGCCTTCGATGTGCGCGACGTGGATTACGCGATCCTGGCGCAGAAGCTCGCCAATGCCGCACCGGACGGGGACACGCTGACCTACATCCTCAACCGCTATACCTGGGAAGGATTCGAACGGATCGTCGACCGGCTCAACATCATCCCGACGGCGGGCGGGCCAGCCATAACGCCGCCCGCGATCGGCGGCGATGGCCGTCTGAACGATCTGGACGCTGCTGCTTCGGCGATCGTCTATCCCCTGGGCGGGGGTGGAGTCGCCCTGCGCACCGGCCAGGGCGAGCTGGCCTTCGAAGTGGATGCGGTCGGTGTGCTGGCCGGGCTGGAAGCCGCCGAGGATGGCGAGGTCGTCAGCATCAGCGCGCGGGTGGGAGTGACCCTGTACGCCCTGCCCAACGCCAATCTGCTGGCGACCGGGCCGGATGGTTACGCCTTTGCCTTCCAGGCGTCCCGGTGCGGGGTTGACGGCTAATCAAATCCCCTCTTGCTTTCCACGCGGGCGCGCTCAGACCTGGGCGCGCCCTTCTTTTTTCATCGGGCTGCGCCGGGGAAGATGGCCGTTCGACTCCCCGCGTCGGAATCGCAATGCCGACGCGACAAATCGCGTCCGTCGCCCGCCCCGCCTTTCAATTCAAAATTCAGCATTCAACATTCAAAATTGCTCTATAATCTCCCCATCGTCCGCCCACATCCGGCAGGCCCCATGTCCCATGCCCCGCACATCTGCATCGTGACCACCGTCCACGACCCGCTGGATACGCGCGTCTTCTACCGCGAGGCGCGGACGCTGGCCGCCGCCGGCTACCGCGTCACGCTGCTGGCCCAGGGCGCGCGCGACGAGACGATCGACGGGGTGCGCTTCCGGCCGCTGCCGCCGCGCCGGTTTTCGCTTCCGGCGCGGGCGCGCGGGCTGTGGATCGCCTGGCGCGCCGCCCGGCGCGAGGCCGCCGATGCCTACCACCTCCACGACCCGGAACTGACGCTCATCGGGCTGCTGCTTAAGCTGGAGGGGCGGCGCGTGGTGCTGGACGTGCACGAGCACACCCCCTTTCACATCCTGGAAAAGCCCTACATCCCACGCCCCCTGCGCCGCCCGCTGGCGGCGATCTACGACGGCTGGGAGCGTCTGGCCGCCCGCCTGGCCGACCGGGTGATCACAGTCGGGGAGGTCATCGCGGCCCGCTTCGGCGGCCGGGCGGTCATCGTGCGCAACCTGCCCGACCTGGAACGCTTCGAGGCCTGCCCCGCGAATCCGGCCACCCCCGGCCCGGACGGGAGCCTGACCGCGATCTACACCGGCGTGGTGGAGCGCCAGCGCGGCCTGCTGGGGGCGGCGCGGGCGGTCGCCAGCCTGCCGCCGGAACTCAACCTGCGCCTGCGTATCGTCGGGCCGTGCCCGTTCCCGGCCTTCGCGGCGGAGCTGATCGCCGCCGGGCAGGGCCGCGTCCGCGTGGAGCCGCCCGTCCCGTACCCCGCCATCCCCGCGCTGCTGGCCGAGGCCCACATCGGGCTGGAGGTGGCCCTGCCGACCCGGCTCAATGCCCTGCTGTGGCCGCGCAAGGTCTTTGAGTACATGGCGGCCGGGCTGCCGGTGATCCGGGCTGACTATCCGGCCTGGGACGCCTTCGCCGCCGAGGGCTGCCTGGCGGTCGACCCGGCCGACGAGGGCGCGATCCGGGCCGCGCTGCTGACCCTGGCCCGCGATCCCGATTTGCGGGCGCGGCTGGGCAGCCAGGGGCGGGTACTGGTACAAAACCGCTTTCGCTGGGACAATGAAGCCCGGACTCTGGTGGAGTTATATGCAGGGCTGATCGGCGCGCCCAAAGGCAATGTTGAATTTTGAATTCTTAATGTTGAATTGAAAGCGCTGTGTTGCTCAGGATCGCCCAGGGCGGCCTATGGACACCAATTCAAAATTCAAAATTCAAAATTGCCTCCATTGCCTTTGGTGTCGGTGATCATGCCCGTGCGCAACGAGGCGGGGTTCATCGCGCGCAGCCTGGGCGCGGTCCTGGCCCAGGATTACCCCGCCGGCCGGCTGGAGATCATCGTCGTGGATGACGGTTCGACCGACGGCACGCGAGAAGTCATCGCGGCCCTGCCGGGGGCGGAGCGGGTGCGCGTCCTGCGCCTGGAAGGCGGGTTGATCGCGGCCACGCTCAACGCGGGTATCCGGGCGGCACAGGGTGAGTTCATTGTGCGCGTGGACGGGCACACGATCATCGCGCCGGACTACGTGCGGCGCTGCGTGGCCCACCTGCAAACCACCGGCGCGGATAACGTCGGCGGGCTGCTGCGCCCGGTCGGCCTGACCCCGGAAGGGGAGGCAATCGCGGCGGCGATGTCGTTCCCGTTCGGGCTGCCCGCCCGCTTCCACTACGACGAGCACCCGCAGGATGTGGACACGGTCTACCTGGGGGCCTGGCCACGGGCCGTCTTCGAGCGGGTCGGGCTGTTCAACGAGGCCCTGGCAATCAACGAGGACTACGAGCTGAACTACCGCATCCGGCGCGCCGGGGGGCGGATCTTCCTGGCCCCGGACGTGCGCTCGGAATACTACGGGCGCCAGACGGTGGCCCATCTGGCCCGGCAGCAGTTCAACTACGGCCAGTGGAAAGCGCGTATGATCCGGCTCCACCCGCGCTCGATCCGCCCGCGCCACCTGGCCGCGCCGCTGCTGGTCCTGGGAGTGGCCGGGCTGGGAGTGGGGAGCCTGTTCGGCGCGTGGCCGCGCGCCGCCCTGGCCGCCCTGATCGGACTCTACGCCGCCGCGACCCTGGCGGCCAGCGTCTGGGTCGCCGCCCGGCGCGGCTGGCGGCTGCTGGCCTGGCTGCCGGTCGTGTTCGCCACCCTGCACCTGGCCTGGGGATCGGGCTTCTGGCGCGGGTTGGTGATTCCGCCGGGGAGATAAAAGCCGGGAGGCCAGAGAAAAGCGGCGAAGCGTCTTTGTAGGGACGGGTCACTGACCCGTCCGCCCGGCGTCCAATGGCCGAGGCGTAAAGCCGCGCGGCCTTTCTGCAGGGACGGTTCGCGAACCGCCCGGCCTGTCACGCCCCCGGTGGCGGAGCATCAGGCGTCGGCTTGGAATCAACGGCGGTGCTTACCCCCGCGCCCACGCCACGCGGCGATCCGACCGATACTGTTCGAGGCACGCGATGCGGACTCATGCCACTCATCCCCCATCTTTGCTGCGCTGGACCGCGTTCCTGGCCCCGGCCGTCCTGCTGACCCTGGCCCTCGCCATCCCCCTCGCCGCCGCGCAGGAGCCGCCTGCCACGCTCGACCCACGCCCGACCCTGCCACCCACCTGGACGCTGACTCCCACCCGGCTCCCCAGCGAGACGCCGCTGCCCGCGCCGACCGCCACGCCGACCCTCCAGCCCACGCCCACCGCCAGCCCGTACCCGACCCCGCTCCCGGCTCCGCCCGCCGTCCGGCTGGAAGGGATGCGCCTGATCTGGCAGGACTACAACGGCTGCGCCGCCGCCGCGCTGAGCATGCTGCTGATCTACCACGGCTGGGACGGCACCCGCGACGGCGTGGCGCGCGGCATCACGCCCAACCGCGACGACGTCAGCGTGCGCGGGATCGAGATGGTGGCCTTCGTGGAAGGGGAGGGCCTGCGCGCCGCCGTGCGCACCGGCGGGACGCTGGCCGTGATCAAGGAACTGGTCGCGGCGGGCTACCCGGTGCTGGTGGAGAACGCCTACAACCCCGGCGGAGACGATTGGATGGGCCACAACCGGGTGATTATGGGCTACGACGACGCGGCCGGGGCGGTGTACACCTTCGATTCCGTGCTGGGCAATGGCGACGGGACCGGCCGCCCGATCCCCTACGCCGAGTTCGACGCGCTGTGGAAGCCCTTCAACCGCACCTACCTGGTGGTCTACCCCGCCGAGGCCGAGCCGCTGATCCAGGTCATCCTGGGGCCGCACTGGAACGCCACGGAGAACGCCCGCCTGGCCCTGGACGAGGCCCAGGCCGAGATCGGCCGCGACCCGGCCGACGCCTTCGCCCTGTTCAATCTGGGCACGGCCCTGCTGACCCTGGGCCGCGCCGAGGAGGCCATCACGGCTTTCGAGCGCGCCCTGGCGACCGGGCTGCCCTGGCGCTACCTGTGGTACCAGTTCGGGCCGTTCGAGGCGTACCTGCTGGCCGGGCAGTACGACCGGGTGATCGCGCTGGGGGAGGACGTGCTGGCGACGACTCGCAACGCCGAGGAAATCTACTTCTTTCTGGGCCAGGCCTACGCCGCGCTGGGAGACTCGGCGCGCGCGGCGGCCAATTACCAGGCCGCCCTGACCCGCAACCCGCACTACATCGAGGCCGATCTGGCCCTGGGGAGACTGCCGGCGGGGTAAGAAAATAGGGCACGGATTTCACGGATGATACACGGATTTTCACAGGATAAATCGTTTTGTTTTATCCGTGCTCATCCGTGAAGTATCCGTGTGATCCGTGCCCCATTGCTTTTCCCCTCCCCGAATGGCGCACATTGGGTACACTGGTAGACATCGTCCAAGCCTTTCACCTACCCACACCACCGTCCAACGGAACCTGAGACCATGAGCTCATCCCAGATCGCCGCGGCGAAGCGCCTCGCCTCTGCCTTTTACCTGATCTACTTCGCCGCGATGGGGGCCTGCTGGCCCTACTTCACCCTGTACTATCAGAGCGTGGGCATGACCACCGCCCAGATCGGCACGCTGGCCGCCCTGCCGACCGTGATGACGCTCTTCTCCGGCCCGGCCTGGAGCCTGCTGGCCGACCGGCTGAACCTGCGCCGCCACCTGCTGCCCCTGATCCTGGCCGGCACGATCCTGCCCGCCCTGCTGCTGACCCAGGCCCGGTCGTTCGAGGCGCTGGCCGGGCTGATCCTGGCCTGGATGTTCATGATCGCCCCGGTCGGCGCGCTGGCCGACAGCAGCATTCTGGACATCCTGGGGGACGCGCGCGAAAGCTACGGCCCGGTGCGGATGTGGGGCGCGGTCGGCTTTGGGCTGTCATCCTGGATTTCGGGCGTGCTGGCCGAACGGATGGGGCTGGAAGTGGGCTTCGTGCTGTTCGCCGTCCTGATGGGCGGGGCGGTCCTGGTCGCCCGGCGGCTGCCCATCCCGACCCTGCTGCCGGTCGAGCCGTTCTTCGTCAGCCTGCGCAAGCTGATCACCAACCAGAGCTGGCTGGTCTTCCTGGGGGCGATCTTCCTGGCCGGGACGGCCTACGCCATGAGCGACGCCTTCCTGTCGATCCACCTCACGGCGCGCGGGGCCGGCGAGAGCCTGATCGGCCTGATGTCCGCCGTCGCCGCGCTGAGCGAGCTGCCGGTCTTTCTGTTTTCGCCCTGGCTGATCCGGCGTTTTTCCGCGCGGGGGCTGCTGCTGATCTCGTTCGTGGTCTACGGGGTGCGCGCCTTCGGCTATTCGATCCTGCCTTCGCCGGATTGGGTGCTGGCCGTGAACCTGCTGCACGGGCTGTCGTTCTCGGCCATGTGGACGGCGGGGGTGATCTACGTCAGCCGGATCGCGCCGCCCAGCCTGGGAGCCAGCGCCCAGGCGGCCTTTGGCGCGGTGTTCATGGGCCTGGGCCGGGCGGCCGGAGCGCTGCTCGGCGCGCAGGTTTACGAGGCGCTGGGCGGCGAGAGTCTGTTCCGCCTCTCGGCGGCCGGGTCGATCCTCGGCGCGATCCTCTTCGCTCTGACGATCTGGCGCTCGCGCCAGGCCGCGCCCGCCGGGGGTGTTCCCGCGACGGAGTAGAATCAATAGGGCACGGATAACACGGATTCAGCACGGATTTTCACAGGATAAAGCAGGAAGAAATTGGCCCGTGAAAATCCGTGGCTTGTTGTTGCGCCACAGGTGTCCAATCACATCAATCAGGTAGACGCAAGGTGCATAATATTATATTTTATAAGAAAGGAGCGTGAGAGGAGAAAATCATGTCTCTGGATGGCGTGAGCTTTGACGAGACCGATCTATTGCTTTTTCGGGTTGACGATCTTCGCCTGAAAGCCGATGCGCTTCGATACTCCATCCTCCCCAAACTGCATTACCTGCTTCATCACACCTTCAAACAGGTTGCCGAGATATATGGCGTCGATCCCCTTGAAGATTCGCATATTGCCGAGTCACCCAACTTTCGCACCCAGCGAGAAAACGAGTTGGCGCACAGCTATCAGGCAGCGACGATGGGACTCACCGGAAAACGCGCCAAAGACAAATGGCATGGCTTCCGGCGCAAAGATGGTCAGCCGGTCCAGATTCTCCCGTTTGTGTATGACTACGGACTATCGGAACTGGGGCTGGGATTGCGCCTTCAGAATTACTGGCTCAAGGGTCTCTCCGACGACTCTTTCGTGAAGCTGCTGGACTTTCACCTTGAATTCGAGGCGCAGATCAACACGCTCTGCTTCCGATCGGCCATTTTGCCGCTTTTCGTCGACTCGGAAGAATGCGGCTCGTTTGCGACCCTGGCGCAGCAATACCAGTGGCGGAAAGAGCACCGGGCGTTCGACAATGATTTTTCTTCCTGTTCTGTTTCCCTGCCGACTACACGCGATACCCTTGAAAGCCTCGCGACCTCGTTCTGCATCTTCTATCCGGTCTACGATTCTTATATTCGAATCGCCAAGGGGGAGCCTGTGCGGTTGGAGAGGCTGGTCCAAAAGCTCACGGCCTGGAGTAGAACCGTATCTCCCATGGCTTTTCCCATCCCCCAAACGACCGCCGACGAGGAACTACTGGCCCTGGCCCGGATTAGGGCCGAGCAGCGCGTCAGTGTGATAGGGGCATTGAGGTGGCGCGTTTTTCAGCGCGATGGCTGGAAGTGCGTCGCCTGTGGCCGGCGTCCGACGCCAGACAATGACGTCATCCTGCACGTCGATCACATCCAGCCACGTTCCAGGGGTGGCAGGGATGATCTGGATAACCTGCAAACCCTATGCATCGATTGTAATCTTGGCAAAGGCAACCGGGATAACACCGATCTCCGAACCCTGTAGCAGGTTGCTATGCTCAGGTGAACGGAATCACGTTGGGGCACGGAAGCCATGGAGTCGTCAGTACCGTTTTTCACAGGATATGCTTTTATCCGTGCCTATCCGTGTACCATCCGTGTTATCCGTGCCCCGTTTTGCCTTCGTCTTTAATTCAAAATTCAGCATTCAAAATTCAACATTGCCTTGCTTCACCAGGCTTTCAGGTTGGGGATGATGAAGCGCCACAGCGCGTAGGCGCTCAGCACGGCCAGCCCGCCCATGATCAGCGCCGGAGTCCAGCGCAACCAGGCCGCGCGCACGCGCCCGGCCAGCAGGCGCGTCCAGCCGACCCATCCGGCCGCGGTCGCGGTGGCGAAGGCGGTCATGGCCGGGTAGAGATAGCGGCCCTGGAACTGCACGAACGAGGTGTTGTAGTACAGGAAGGCGGCGATCCCCAGCCCGAACAGCGCCGTCAGCAGCAGCGCCATGTCGCGTTTGGGCAGGCTGAACTCCTCCGGCCGGGCGCGCAGCAGCAGCGGGACCAGTCCCGCGTAGCTGACCAGGGTGAAGGCCAGCAGGATCAGGTACACCCAGTCTGGCATCGGCACGCCCATCCACCCGAACTGGCCCCAGAAGCTGTTGAAGGTGGTCCGCACGCCCAGGCCCAGCCAGGCCTCGAACCCCTCGCGGGCGATCCAGGCGGCGGTGCGCGGCTGGCCGACCACCACGGCATCGTGGCGGGCCAGACCCAGGTAGTCCGACAGGCCGTAGGTCAGCTCGTTGCGCGCCCACCATAGCCCGCCCAGGATCAGCGCCGGCAGGGCGAAGCTGACCGCGTAGCGCAGCAGGTCGCCCCAGTAGCGATCCTCCTCGCGCAGCCAGCGCAGCAGGATGACCAGCGCCAGCAAGGGCAACAGCAGATAGGCCGAGGCTTTGGTGACGAACCCCAGGCCGGTCACGACGCCCAGGATCAACTCGTTCGGCTGCCAGTTGCGATCGACCTTGGGCGTCAGGTACCACATCCCCAGCAGCATCCCGGCGGCCACGATCAGCTCGGACAGGCCGTCGTTGCTGACCCCGGCCAGGATCGCGATGTGCTGGGGGATGAAGGCCGCGAAGCCCGCCGCCCCCAGGGCCAGCGGGGCCGACCCGCCGGACGCGGCCCGCGCCGCGCCATAGATCGCCAGGATCACCCCCGCGCCGATCAGGGCCGAGGCCAGGCGCAGGGCGAGCAGGCTGCCCCCGGTCAGGGAATAAATCGGGGCCAGCAGCAGATAGTAGAGCGGCGGCTGGTGATCCTCGTACTGGACGGTCTCCAGCCGGTCAAGGTACTGCGGGTCGAAGCCGCTGTCCACGAGCTGCTGGCGATAGGCGTCGTCCCAGTCCCCGGCGGTGAGGGTCGGGCAGCAGCCAGACTCCGCCACCTGGCGGATGTAGTTGTAGTGGGCCGGCTCGTCGGGGATTTGCCAGGCCGGGGTCAGGGCGGCATACAGCCCGGCCAGCACGAGGTAGGCCACCAGGATGGCGATCAGTCCGGCGCGTTCCAGGCGTAACTCGGTCACGGGCGCATCTCTCCCAGGCAAACGTGGTTATATCAGCAGAAACAGATTATGACGCGCCCGGCCGGAGTAGAAAACAAACGGCTCTTGGCTCTTGGCTTTTAGCTGTTGGCTAAATGGTGCATCCGGCAAGTCAGCATCGCAAAGAACAGGCATCTGTAGGGGCGGTTCGCGAACCGCCCAGGGCGACCGCCGGTCGCCCCTACCCAAACATACCTTCAGGAATTTGCCGGACGAACCACTAAGAGCCGACAGCGCCTTTCGTCCATGCAAGATAGGCCAACTGGCTTAAACCCCGCTTAACGCGGGTGCGCTATAATCTATTGGAGGCAGCCCAACGCCTGACCTTCAGGACGCACGTGCCCTGAGTGGAGTATTGGAATGACGGAACAAGCGACTCCCAACCAACCTCGACCCGATTCTTTAGTGAACCGTGACTCTTCGGCTTCGACCGTGGCGATTTACCAGCCGCAGTGGGACACCTGGACGCGCCGGGTGGTGACGGTGCTGTTGATCCTGGCCGGGCTGTTCGTCGTCAGCATGCTCGGCCCGGTGATCCAGACCCTGGCGACGGCCTTCCTGATCGCCTTCGTGATGTTTGCCCCCAGCCGGGCGCTGGCCCGTCATACGCCGGTGCCCTACGGGCTGGCGGTCGTGCTGCTCTATCTGCTCCTGCTCCTGCTCATTCTGTTCCTGATCCTGGTGATCATCCCGTCGTTTGTCAGCGGGGTGGACTCCCTGATCAACGTGATCGAGCGCGCCTATACCGACTTCACGCGCACGCTGCAAAACTACCAGCCGGAGCAGGGTATCGTCTACATCCTGGGCGTGGGGGTGGACTTCAACGTCCTGATCGAGCCGGTGCGCTCCTTCCTGCTCGGCGAGCCGTTGGAGCCGGTGTTGTTCGTCGATCCGGCGCTGCAAGCAGCGGCGGGAATCCTCACCCCCGGCGTGACGGCCACCCCGGATGCGGCCGCAATAGCCGCCGGCACACCTGCCGCCGGCACCCCTGCCGCCGGCACCCCCACGGCGACTCCCGCCGTGCCCGGCGCCACGCCCCAGCCCGGCGCGCTGGCCGGGCCTGCGGCGACTCCCTCCGCCACCCCGGCCGCCACGGCCGAGGCCGGCGAGACCCCGTCGATCCTGCAGGCGGCCGACCTGCGCGAGATTCTGTCCAGCCTGTTCAACGTGGCGGGGACGGTCACCGGGACGCTGACCTCGGCCATCTCCAGTGTGACCGGCCTGTTCATCACGCTCATCCTGGCCCTGTTCATCTCGTTCCTGGTCCTGCTGGACCTGCCCGACGCGCAGGATGCCTTCATGCGTCACGTGCCGCCGGACTACCACCGCGAGTACGCGCTGCTGATCGCCCGCGTCGTCCGGGTCTGGAACGGCTTCTTCCGGGGGCAGGTGCTGATCGGGTTCATCATCGGCGTGCTGACCTGGCTCCAGCTCTCGATCATGGGCGTGGCCGGGGCGGAAATCCTGGCGGTGTTCACCGGCCTGGTGTCGCTGATCCCGACCGTGGGCGGCATCATCGCGCTGGTGCCGCTGGGGTTGGTGCCGCTGATCCAGGGGTCGAGCGTGTTCGTGAACCTCAACTACGGCGTCTTTGCCCTGCTGGTGGTGGGCGTCAGCCTGGTGATCAACCAGGTGATGTGGAGCGTGGTCGCGCCCAAGATTCTGGGGGATGCGCTCGACCTGCCGCTGGCCGTGATCATCATCGGCGTGTTCATCGGCACGGCGGTGGGTGGGGTGCTGGGCGCGTTCCTGGTCGCGCCGATCATGGCCTCGGCCCGGGTGGTGCTGGCCTACGTGCTGGACAAGCTGGGCGGGCAGGACCCCTTCCCCGGCGAGGAGGTGCCCGAAGCGCTGACGGAGGGCCTCTTCACCTACGTCCGGCAGAAGAGCCAGCTCAAGCCCAAGCCGCCGGTGGGGTAGCGATCGCGCGCCGCCAAAGGCTGCGCCGAGGCCGGAGACAAGCGGGGTGGCACTCAGTCGGGAGGATTTGTTGCCCTGCGTCGGGGATTTCATGACGGTTCACAAATTGATCCGGTCACGGCGCCGGTCGCCCTTACCGGCAGACCGCACCGTGACCGGATGATGTTATGAAGGTGCAACCAATCCCCGCACGTCCCCGCGATGGTTCGCGGCGCGGGACGTGCCTCACCCCGCCCAGACGCTAGGCGGCGGGCGGGGCGTAGGTGCTGACGAGGCTGTCCTCGCTGCCGTAGGGATTGCCGGCCACGCCGTCGGCGGCGGGTTCGTTGTACCAGTCGGTCCCATTGACCAGGTAACGGAACGCGAACGAGCGGTCGGTTTCCAGGTCGAGCGTGACCTTGAAAACCCCTTTGAGCTTTTTCATGGGCGTCGCGGTTTTATCCCACTGATTGAAGTCCCCCACCAGGTGCGCTTTCCTGGCGGTGGCGGCGATCTCGTCTGGTAGGACGAACGTGACCTGGCAGATCGTGCCCGACTTGCCGAACTTCTTGGTCAGCATGGCTGTCCTCTCCTCATTTCAGAACCCGCCCTCATCTCTATTCTAACCCCGGTTGCGATCCCGTGCGGCGCGGCTCCGCCGCCGCCCGTGTGGATCGTCCTGGAAGTTCGCGTGTGCCGCACGATATCTCGCCTGAATCCAGGATGGGTTATGATGAAGATCGATCAACGCGAGCATTGGGGTGAGGTTGGACACACAGGCGATGCGTGAAGTGGGATGTTCCCCGCTTTTTCAGGGAGGGGCGATGAGGATAACCATCTGCACATTCGGCTCGCGTGGCGATACCCAACCCTACGCAGCCCTGGGCCTGCAACAAGCCGGGCATCAGGTGGCCCAGGTAGCTTCGCACACCGCCCGCGATGACTCCTGACCTGACGCGCTGTTCTTCCTGGACGCGCGCCCCGGCAGAAAATGGGCCGGGCTGCCCGTCTGGACAGTCCGGCCCAATCAATCTGCGTGGACGACAGAGTGCGGTTTACGACTGGTTGGACGGCCGCGCGCCGAGGGTGACGTTCAACTCCACCTGCGCGCCGTCGCGCAGGACTTCCAGTTTGACCTGCTGTCCGACCTGGGCCGTGTCGATGAAGCTCAGCAGGTCGTCGAAGGTGTTCACGGTCTGGCCGTCGATGCCGACGATCACGTCACCGCCGATCCGCACCGTCTGCCCTTCGATTCGGGTCTCGCGGCTGCCGCCCTTCACGCCGGCCTGATCGGCCGGGCTATCCACCGTGACCGAGGCCACCAGCACGCCCTGCTGGCCTTCCGGCAGTTCCATCGCGTCGCGCAGCTCCGCGGTGAGCGTCCCGCCCGCGATGCCCAGCCAGGCATGCTCGTACCTGCCATTGCTGATCAGGCTCTCGACCACGCGCGCCACGGTATTGGCGGGCACCGCGAAGCCGACGCCGCTGTTCTGGCGCGTGCTGGATTCGATGGCGGTGTTGACGCCGATCACCTCACCGGCCAGGTTGAGCAGCGGGCCGCCGGAGTTGCCGGGGTTGATCGCCGCGTCGGTCTGGATGATGTTCGGGATGTTGAAGCTGCCGCCGTCGATCGTGGTCGCCTGCGATTCCAGCATCCGGCCCAGCGCGCTGACGATCCCGCTGGTCATGGTGCCTTCCAGCCCGAAGGGGTTGCCGATGGCGATGACCGATTGCCCGACCTGGAGCGCATCCGAGTCGCCCAGGGACAGCGCCTTCAGGTTGAGGCCGGCCGGATCGATCTTGATCACGGCCAGGTCGCTGTCCGGGTCGCCGCCGACCAGGGTCGCTTCGCGCTGGGTGCCGTCCGCGAAGACGACGGTGATCTGGTCGGCCTCGCCGGCCACGTGGTAGTTGGTCACGATGTAGCCATTCGCGTCATAGACGAAGCCCGATCCCTGGCCGTAGACGTACTGCTGCGCGGAGTTGCCGTTGGTCTGCGGCAGGAGATCGTTCGGCAGGTTAGGCAGGTTGGGCAGTTCCGGGAACTGGAACTGGAACGGTGATGCCTGGGACGTGGTCGAGCTGACCGGCTGGCGCACCTGGATGCTCACCACCGATGGGTTGGTTTCCGTGTAAAGCTGGGCGAGCTGCGATTCCTGCGCATTGAGGCTGTAGCCCGCCTGGGCATCGACCCGGCTGGCCACCAGCCCGGGCAGGCCCGCGCCCCACAATGCCAGCAGACCCACGGCCGCGATCAGCGCGCCGGTCAGCATCCAATTGAGTTTTTGACGGAACGTGTTCATGCTCACAATCCTCCTCGATCCAGAGATAGGTTGGCAGCTTGAATTGGGATCGCACGCCAGATGCGTCCTGGGGTCCGGACACGCCCGCGAATTGGGGTGGGGTGAGGGGGCCGAAAGGCAACCAGCGTGCTCAGTCGCTGCTCAACTTTCGTACGGAATGGTAAATCGCCGACATGAAACGCGGATGAAAGACGGTTAGGAAATCCCTTAAAAAAACGGGCGGGCGGGGACCGGCGTCAAACCGCCGATTCCCGCCCCGCGCCGGAGCGAAGCCGCTGGCGGTTAGCTGCCCCTGGTTTCCGTCATCACCTTATTGGATGGCCTGGAGGGTGTCAGCAGGCTGTTGAGCCAGCCCTTGACGGCCGGAGCCTGGAGCGACTGCCCGCTCGCGTCGGGCGAAGCCGGCGAGGCCGCGAAGGCCGAATGCAGCCGGTTCAGGAAGTCGCTGAATGAGAAGTGGCCGAGCAGGGCGCTCAGGCCGCCGGTGGTCTGGCGCGGCCCGCCGATCGGAGTCGACTTGGAACCGGCCAGGTCAGTCCCGATCGTGATGGAGAGCACCTCGCTGCCCCGCCGGATGGTCAGCAGCCAGCCGCCTTCCGGCTCGGCGCCCTTCAGCAGGTCGGCCAGCGGATGGGCGGCATCCACCGGATGCCCATCGACCGCGGTGATCACGTCGTCCACGGCCAGGCCTGCCCGCGCGGCGGCCGAGCCGGGGTCCACCTGCTCGACGATCGCGCCCTGCGGCCCGTCATTGACCGCGATCCCGATCGCCAGCGCGTCCTTGCCGGGATAGCTGGCTCCACCCTGGGCCAGGGCCGGTCCCGCGCCCAGCAGGCCGGCTCCCACGCTTACCACGGTCACCAAGACCAGCCCGAAAGTTATCCCCTTTTTGCCGAACATCGCACCTTCTCCTTACATTACCTGTGCTGACTGAATGTAGATTGAGGCGGGCGATGGCCAGTGATCTGGCTGTCCGTCCAAGATAGGGTGTAGCACCGCGAGCTTAAAGCAGCCTTATCGGCAGATGAAATCCGCATAGGAGCTTCATTAGAAAAATCGAGTCGAAACAGGAGGGCAAAGCGATGTAAAATGGGTCTGTGCCACGCAGGATTTGACCCTGGATACCATGACGAGTGATACCCGGATGACTCACCAGCCCGCAACCCCAGCCCCCCTCGAACCCGGAAGCACCCTGGCCGGTTACCAGATCAACCGGCTGCTGGGCCGGGGCAGCGCCGCGGAAGTCTACCGCGCCAGCCGGATCGAAACCGGGGAAGAATTTGCCCTGAAGCTCCTGCACATCCGGGCCAGCGACCAGACCCTGGCCCGCCACCGCTTCGAGCGCGAGATGGCGGTCGTGGCCCGCCTGGATCATCCCGGCATCAGCCACATCCACGAGTTCGGCGGCGTCAGCCCTGGGACTTACTACATCGTGATGGACCTGATCGATGGCGCCAGCCTGCGCGACGTGCTCTCCGAGCGGCGGGACGGCCTGCCGCTGCCCAAGGCGCTGGACATCTTCCAGCAACTCGCGGAAGCGCTCACCTACGCCCATACCCAGGGCGTGATCCACCAGGACGTGCGCCCCTCGAACATCCTGCTGGCCAACGGCGTGCGCCCGATCCTGGTTGATTTTGGTCTGGTCCGGCTGCTCGACCAGGACGACATCACCACCGCCCAGTTCAGCCCGCGCGCCCCGCTGTACATGTCCCCCGAACAGGCCGCCGGGCGCGAGATCACGCCCCGCGCGGACATTTACGCGCTGGGCATCCTGCTGTACGAGATGACGACCGGCGACGTGCCCTTCAAGGGAGGCAGCGCCGCCCGCGTGCTGGTGCAGCACCTGCAAGCCGCGCCTCGCCCGCCCAGCGAGCTGAAAGGCGACCTCGATTCCCGCGTCGAGGCGGTGATCCTCAAGGCGCTCTCCAAGGAGCCGCACGAGCGCTACGCCTCGCCCCTGGTCATGCTGGATGACCTGACCGACGCGCCCCAGGCCGACAGCTACGACACCGTGACCCTGACTCGCAACGAGGCGGCCGCCTTCCGGCAGGAGCTGAACGCCGCGCGGGCGCAGTACCAGCCGCAGGCCGCGCCATCCGCCCCACCACCGTCTGCCCCGGAGCCGTCCGCGCCGCCCGGTTTGGACCGGCGGCTGCTCCTGATCGGCGGCGTGGTGCTGGTCGTCGTGGTGGTCGTGCTGGCGATCCTGATCTTGCAGGGCATGGGCTAGGCTCCGCGCGCCGGCCCTGGCAAAAAAGAAACCCTCCGAGCGCGAATACGCCGGAGGGTTTTCGATTCCTCGATGGGGGCGATCCCGATCAGAAGGGCGGCGGATCGTCGACGAACAGCGCCCACCACAGCCGCCAGTTCTCCATGATCGGCTCCTCCTCGACCAGCAGCGCGGAAGAGGGCGTGGCCGGGGTCGGCTGGGGCGTGGCGATCGGAGCACCGGCCGGCACCGGCACGACCAGCACCTCGCCCGGCCGGACCATCTTGCCATCCGAGCGCGCCCAGGACTCGACGTACTTGTCGCTGCGGACGTAGTCCAGCTCCACGCGCAGGTCGGCCAACTGGGCTTCCAGGGTGGCGATCTCCCCCCGGAGCGAGGCCAGCCGCGCCTGGGCCACCTGCCCGGCGGCGATCCGGTTGCTGAAATTGATCGCCAGCAGCAGGCCAATCGCCAGGATCGAAGCGAACACGATTTGCAGGCTGGAAAGCTGGCGGCTGCCGTTGCCGTTGCGATCGGGGGCGGGTTCGGGGTTGCTCATGCGGCCTATGATAGCCGATCCGGGGCGGAGGCGAAAGAAGGGCTGTTGGCGAAAAAACAGGGCGGGATCGGGTTCCCGTTGGGGGAAAAGAAAACACCCGGCCGGGCCGGGTGCTCTGGTGCCGAAGGTGGGATTTGAACCCACACTCCCTAGTGGGAACTACGCCCTGAACGTAGCGCGTCTGCCAGTTCCGCCACTTCGGCAACTGACAAAGATTTTAGTCTGCCCAGGGGGGAATGTCAAGATCGGGCAGGGCCGCGCACAAAAACAAGTTGAACCGCCAAGACGCCAGGAACGCCAGGGAAAAGCCAGGAGGAAGCGCTTTTAGAATCCCGTCTTTCCCCCGCGTGCCTGGCGTTTTGGCGGTTCGTTTTGCTTTGGATGCGCGCCTATAATCGGACACACGGCGCGGCATGGCCCGCGCCTTTCCTGATGGTCAAAAGGCGGCGGGGGACATATGCGACTGGTGACGTGGAGCAGGCGCGGATTGGCCGGGCTGGGGGTGGGATTCGTGGCGCTGTTCGGGCTGGTGGCCCTGGCGCGGATCGGCTACCCCTACGAGCTGGAATGGATGGAAGGCGCGATGGTCGATCACACCGTCCGCCTGCTGAGCGGCCATCCCCTTTACGCCGCCCCTTCGCTGGATTTCGTGCCCTTTCCCTATCCGCCCCTGTTCCATTACGCCGGGGCGCTGGTCGCCCTGATCCTCGGCCCCGGCTTCGCGGCGCTGCGCCTGGTGAGCCTGCTGGCGACGCTCGGCACGCTGATCCTGATCGGCCTGTTCGTCCGGCACGAGGGCGGCCGCCCGGCCTGGAGCCTGGTCGCGGCGGGAGTCTTCGCGGCGACCTTCCCCCTCAGCGGCGGCTGGTTCGACGTGGGCCGGGTCGACGCGCTGATGCTCTTTCTGGTGCTGGCCGCGCTGTACGTGGCGCGGGTATCCACCACCTGGCGCGGCGACCTGCTGGCCGGGCTGCTGGCGACCCTGGCCGTCTTCACCAAACAGCCCGCCGCGATCACCCTGCTGCCCGCCCTGATCCTGGCTCCGGTCTGGCTGGGCTGGCGGCGCGCCTTCCGGCTGTGGGGGGCCTGCCTCGGCGCGGGGGCGATCCTGTTCGTGGGGATGAACGCTCTGCACGGTGGCTGGTTCAGGCACTACACGCTCGATCTCGTCAGCCAGCACACGGTCATCCCGGCCATGTTCACCGGCTTCTGGACGGACGACCTGTTGGCTCACGTGCCGGTGCTGCTCGCCCTGGGCGGGGCGGCCCTGCTCCTGCCGCCGGTCACGGACTCGCGGCGCGGCTGGGTGTTTTACGCCGCGCTGCTGGCCAGCCTGATCGGCGGATCGTGGTCGGGCCGGATGAACTGGGGCAGCGTGCTCAACATGCTGATGCCCGTCCATGCCGGGCTGGCGATCCTGACCGGGCTGGCCCTGGTTGGATTGGAGCGCCTGGCGGGGGCCAGGGGCGGGCGCGCCCCGGCCCTGGCCGGACTCGCCGGGCTGGCCCTGGCCGGGCAGATGGCCGCCCTGGTCTACTCCCCGGCGGCCTACATCCCCGACGCGGCGGCCTATGCCGCCGGGGAGACCTACGCGCGGACGGTCGCCGGGCTGGAGGGGCCGGTCTGGACGGTCTGCCACGGGCACGTGGCCGGGCAGACCCCGCGCGCCCACGGCATGGCGATGATCGACGCCCTCATGCACGACCCCGGCGGCGTGACCGCGCCCTACGTGGCGGCGATCGACGCCGCGATCGAGGCCCGGACCTTCGCCGCGATCGTGGTCGACCGGGAGGGGATTTGCTGGCCGGATCAGGTGATCGCCCTGGACGGCTTCTATGCCCCGCTGGAACCGGACGCCCTCCTCCAGCCGCGCGAGTACGCCGGCTTCCAGCTCCCCCCGGAGGTGATCTACGTGCCGGAACC
>JARKOQ010000021.1 GCA_029976005.1 Aggregatilineales bacterium
GCGCGTGATCCGCGCCCTGCGCCGCTCGCGCTACAGCATGATGGCGATCCTGCGCATGCTGCTGGCCCTCCAGCGCGGCCGGCGGGACGACGTGCGCGTCCTGCTCGATTCGCCCGACGAGCCGGACGCCGTCTACGTGACCGACCGCTGGCTTTCCACCCTGGCCGAGCTGGTGCAGGCCGCGGACGAGATCGTCGCCCAGACGGAGGCCATGCGGGCGTGTTACGGGGAGAGTGCGTAGCTTTTGGCTTTTAGCTCTTGGCTTTTGGCTAAAAGCGAACAGCCAATAGCCAGGAGCCGCCTTTCTGAAAGGGGGGAGTATGATCCGCCTGGGGCTTCGCTGGCGACGGCTGCTGTTCGGCATCGGGCCGGTGCTCGTCTGGATCACCGCCTGTCCGCTCCTGTATTGGTTCGCCGCCCCGCCTGCCACCGGGACGCTCGAAGTCGATATCGACTACACCGGAAGCTGGTACGTGGAAACCTTCGGTTACGCCCGCGAGGCGGAGAACATCCGCCATTACGTGCTGGTGATGCCCGACGAAGCGATGGGCCAGGCCCGATCGCACGCCATCTTTTCTGCCCTCCAGTTCCCGGATAGCCCGGCCGCGACACCGAGTTTCCGCGAGGAGGTCGATTACGACTGGGTGCGGCCCTATCTCTACGAGGCGCCGGCGGGCCACTTCGTGGGCCAGTTCGCGCCGGGGCATTACCACGTCGCGGTGGCCTTCATCGCCGCCCCCCTCAGCCGGGAGGAAGCCGGAGTTGGCGAGGACGCGATCCTGTACGCCGGGGCCACCGGGGGCGGCGCGTCCACCGATTACCGCGAGGTGACGCTCGAAGCCGGGGAGTCGCTCTATCTCGAATTCGCCATGACCGACGCCGATGGCTGGGCCTGCCCCTGGCTATCCGTATATGACGGCCAGACCTTTCAGCGGCGGATGGAAATCCTCCGCGACGTGCGCGGGCCGGACGCGGCGCGCACCGAGACGAGTCCGCTGGGCCCCGTCCCGGTGGTGGACGGCGCGATCACCCTGCGGATCAGTGAGGAGCGCGCCGAAATCACGTTCATCGACGAGTTCTACCTGCTGGTCGATGGGGTGCGGGTGGCCGCCCAGGGCGACCCGGACGCGGCGGCCCGCGTGGCCGGGCGGGATGGGCGGACCCTGATCCTGAATCGCGGCGAGGCGGTGGACTTCCGCTTCCCGGTTGGCGGCGCGGCCGCGCCGGATGTCGCGGTGGTTGTCACCGGCTACTACGCGCCCGCCGGGTGATCGGCCGGGCTTGCCTGTGCGTTCGCCGCGCCTTTTGCGGTGAGCTGTTTTTGATCGTTGTATACTCTCCGGCAGGCGTTCCGGGTGGAACGCACTCCTAGAGAAAGGCTCCGGACATGACCTCACCTGCCCCGATTGGGGTTCAGTTGTACAGCCTGCGCGACAAGCTCCAGGCCGACCTGCACGGCGTGATTGGCCGCGTCGCCGAGATCGGCTACCTGGGGGTGGAGGCGTTCGGGCTGGACGTCGGCAACGTCTGGCAGCAGGCCCGCGTGTTTCAATCCTACGGGCTGGCCGTGCCCGGCGTGCACAGCAAGCTGCCGCTGGGCGATGACCAGAGCGAAGTCCTGGACGTGATGAGCGCCGTGGGCTGCCAGACCCTGGTCTGCCCGTGGATGGCGCCGGAGGAGTTCCAGTCGGAAAGCGGCGTGCGGCGCGTGTGCGACCAGCTCAACGAGGCTCTGGCCGTCTGCCAGACGCGCGGGCTGACCCTGGCCTACCACAACCACTGGGCCGAATTCGAGGTCGTGCCGGGGACGGGCCGCCTGGCCCACGACCTGATGCGCGAGTTCCTCGACCCGGCGATCGTGTTCGAGGTCGACACCTACTGGGTCAAGACCGCCGGGCAGGACCCGGCCGCCGTCGTGCGCGATCTGGGCGCGCGCGCCCCGCTGCTCCACCTCAAGGACGGCCCGGCCGTCAACACGACCGATCCGATGGTCGCGGTCGGCAGCGGCTCGCTGGACTTCCCGGCCATCGTCCGCGCGTCGGAGGGCAATGCGGCCTGGGTGATCGTCGAGCTGGATCGCTGCGCCACCGATGTGCTGGAGGCCGTGGCGCGCAGCTTCGCTTACCTGACCGGGGAGGGCCTGGGCCGTGGCCGCTAAATTCAACGTGGGGCTGATCGGCTGCGGCAACATCGCCCCGGCCTACGTCAAGGGCTGCCGCGGTTTCGACATTCTGAACGTGGCCGCCTGTGCCGACCTGGAACCGGCCCGCGCCGAAGCCCTGGCCGCCGAGTTCGCCATCCCGCGCGCGTGCAGCGTGGACGACCTGCTGGCCGACCCCGACATCCAGATCGCGATCAACCTGACCGTGCCCGCCGTCCACGCGGCGGTGACGCGCCAGGCCCTGGCCGCCGGCAAGCACGTCCACAGCGAAAAGCCGCTGGCCCTCGACCGGGCCGACGGCCGGGCGATCCTGGACGCCGCCGAGGCGGCCGGGCTGCGGGTCGGCTGCGCGCCGGATACCTTCCTGGGCGGCGGCTTGCAGACCTGCCGCAAGCTGATCGACGACGGGGTCATCGGCACGCCGGTCGCGGCCAGCGCCTTCATGATGGGCAACGGGCCGGAGGGCTGGCATCCCAACCCCTTCTTCTTCTACCAGCGCGGCGGCGGCCCGCTCTTTGACATGGGCCCCTACTACCTGACCGCCCTGGTGCACCTGCTCGGCCCGGTGGCGCGCGTTGGCGCGCTGACCCGCGCCTCCCTGCCGGAGCGGATCGCCGGCCATCCCGACCATGCCGGCAAGCGCATCCCGGTCGAGGTCAGCACCCACACCAGCGGCCTGCTGGAATTCGCCAGCGGCGCGATCGGCACGCTGATCATCAGCTTCGACATTTTCGGCGGCTCCAGCCTGCCCCGCATCGAGATTTATGGCACGGCCGGGACGCTGATCGTGCCCGACCCGAATACCTTCGGCGGGCCGGTCAAACTGCGCTGCGCCGGGGATGAGGGCTGGGAGGACATCTCGCTGACGCACAGCGCGACGGTCGGGCGCGGGATCGGCCCGGCGGACATGGCCCATGCCATCGTTGGAAGTCGTCCGCACCGGGCCAGCGGCGCGCTGGCCTACCACGTGCTGGACATCATGCAGGCCTTCGACGAATCGTCGGCGCGCGGGGAGCACATCCGGCTGACCAGCCAGCCGGCCCAGCCCGCCCCGCTGCCGGTTGGCCTGCCGCCGGGCCAGTTGGACTGAGAAAAGCGGAGACCAAGAGGCCAAGAGACCGGAGGCCAGAGAAAACACGATGGGGGCGGTGCGATGCTTTGCATCGACGCGAACCGCCCCCGACGGTCTCCCGCCTCTCCGCCTCTACTGAAAACTGACGACTGTGAACTGATCACTTTCTATGTCTTCCATCGTGATCTACGACTCGCTGTTCGGCAACACGGAAAAGATCGCCCGCGTGATCCACAACGGGCTGGCCGCCTACGGCCCGGTGCGGATGGTGCTGGCCGGGGAGATCGCCCTGGGCGACCTGGACGACTCCGAGACCCTGTTGATCCTGGGCAGCCCGACCCAGGATCGGACCCTCAGCCCGGACATGATCGCCCTGATGGAGAACGCGCCGCGCGCCATCCTGCGCGGGCGGGCGGTGGCCGTCTTCGAGACGCGCCACGACCCGCGCGGGCCGTCCGGCCCGGCCGCGCAGCGATTGGCGGGTTACGTCAAACCGCTGGGCGGGCGACTGATCCTGCCGCCGGAGAGCTTTCTGCTGCGCGGGGAGCGCGGGCCGCTCGGCCCGGACGAGCTGCGCCGCGCCGCCGAGTGGGTGGGCCGGGTGCTCGACGCGCTGGCCCGCCCGTAGCGCCTAAAAGACATTCTCACCGCAGAGGCGCGGAGAACGCGGAGAAAGGCAGAGGGCTTTTCCTTGCTTTTCTGCGTTGCTGGCTCCAGAAGTCTTATAGCACACAAAACAGGGGCGATTTATTTGACTCCCCCGCTCGGATGTGCTATAAATAGGTCGTCGATAGTTGCCCTTTAACAATGAGGTGCACTACATATCTAGGGTTTCCAGCCCGACCATTGGTATTGGCTCTCACCTAGCCGTACCGCCTCGCAAACCGCGTGATGGTCGGGCTTTTGTTTTATGCGATTAGTGGAGAGAGAAGTGAGGAGAGAATAACAGTGAGTACGATTATCAATGCTTATGACTGGGTTGGGGCAGCAATGCAAAGCCTAGATAACGAGTTGCATTGGGAGAATCCTGAACCCTATAAGGTAGGATGTCAAATAATGCTTGCGTGGGAAGAATATTATTCTACAGTCCTAGGACCTACCCCCAAAAAATCACCCAACCTGAGCCGGGCTGTCGCCCGTTGGGCATATCTTTACAAGTATGCAGCGAGCCATGCCAGTTATATCTATCAATTGGTAAGCAAGTCGGCCGAACTTATAGATTTGCTTCAAAGTGGTTCTAGGCCGAATATTACATGTGTGGGGTCCGGGGCTGGAAGCGATTTTCTAGGAATCATCAAATACATTCTAAAATCCGCTTCTAGCAGCGACCCACAGTTCCTGCTGCTTGATAGATATGATTGGGGAGAAACGCGCCTCAGTTGGCGCACACTCTGCCCAAAGGGAATCGCTTTTACTCCCCACTTTCGTCAAATCGATATCTCGGAAGAATCGGATTGGGCGTGTTGGCAGGAACAACTACAGAATACCGATCTGTTTGTGATGAGCTACGTGTTATCTGAGCTTCATTGTATCAAGAATAAAGCAACACCATTCCTTGAATGGCTTTTTAGGAATGCGAGGTCAAATACCCTGTTTTTGTTCCTTGATAATGGCAGTTGCGGGGCATATTGGTGGTTTGACAACTTGGCCAACTCTAATAATGTCCGGCCGATTTCAAGGAGTTATCAGGATAGGGATGAGTTGGGCATCTTGATCGCTGGACAATTAGGAATGGACGGAGATGATAACAAAACCAAATCAAGCTTGCTAAAGCCCTATCTCTCCATTGTAAAAAACGTTTTCTCTGATCTCCGTCTGGACATGAGATGGCCCAAAGAGGAATCTATTGTCGCTTACAGAATTTCGATCAAGCGCTAATCAACATGATCATCTCTGCCAGCTACAAGACCGACATCCCCACGTTTTACGGCGAGTGGTTCATGAATCGCTTGCATGCGGGCTGCTGCAAGATGGTCAACCCGTATAACCAGCGGGTCTATCGCGTGCCGCTGGATCGGCCTTCTGTGGATGGGTTCGTCTTCTGGACGAAGAACATCCAGCCGTTTTTGAAGCACCTGCCGGAAATTCACCAGACCGGGTATCCCTTCGTCATCCAGTACACGATCAACGATTATCCGCGCGCGCTGGAGCAGCGGGTCATCGACGCGGATCGCTCCGTGGAAAACCTGCGGCACATCAGCGCGACCTATGGCCCCAAAGTAAGTGTCTGGCGCTACGATACCATCATTCTGTCGTCGCTGACTCCGGTCGAATTTCATCTCAAGAACTTCGCGCGTCTGGCCGAAAAGCTGGCCGGGGCTACGGACGAGGTGGTGATCTCGTTCGTCCACCTCTACAAAAAGACGCTGCGCAACATGGATCAGGCCGCCCGAATCTCCGGCTTTGAATGGCGCGATCCAACCCTTGCCGAAAAATGCGATCTGGCCGCCCGACTGGCCGAGATCGCGGCGAAGTACCGGATGCAGCTTACGGTTTGCTCCCAGCCTGAGTATCTGGCTCAGGGTGCGCAGGAAGCCCACTGCGTGGATATCCAGCGGTTGGCTGCCGTCGCAGGTAAGCCCGTCCGGGCCGCGTTGCGGGGCAACCGGAAGGGGTGCGGCTGCTTCTATTCCAGGGATATTGGCGAATACGATACCTGCCCGCATGGGTGCGTGTACTGCTACGCGGTGCGCGATCATGAACTGGCTCAGGCACGTTTCAGGATTCATGACCCGGAATCCGAGTTTCTCTTTCCTCCTCCTCCGGGGGCGCTCGATTCCGATGAACCGGCCTCAAAACAACTCACGCTGTTCTAGATATATGCCTTTCTCTGCGTTCTCCGCGCCCTCCGCGGTGAGATTTGTTTTTTTCTGGCGTCTTTGCGGTGCGTTTTGCTTTGATGCGCCGGCCCACCGAAACACGCCCGACGCGCTTTCGGCGGGGTTAAGGATCAAGTATAATCAGATGGAATGGGTCAGAACGCCGGCCCACTCCTGCTTCCTCGCGATCGAAGGCGCGATCCTCGATCGACGCCCACGGGATCGAACGACAAGGTCAGCCGCATGCCCGGAACACCGCCGGTCAACCAGATTCTCCACGGAGACGCTTTGCGGCTGCTTCCCTCGCTGCCGGCCGGCTCGGTCGACCTCGTCTTTGCCGATCCGCCCTACTTCCTCCAGCTTCAGCGCGAACTCTGGCGGCCCAACATGACCCAGGTCGCCGCTGTGGACGACGCCTGGGACCGGTTCGCGGACTTCGCCGATTACGACACCTTCACCCGCGCCTGGCTGGGGGCGGTGCGCCCCGTGATGAAGCCCACGGCCACGATCTGGATTTCGGGTACTTACCACAACATCCTGCGGGTCGGGGCGATTATGCAGGATTTAGGGTTCTGGATTCTGAACATGGTGACGTGGTTCAAGACCAACGCCATGCCCAACTTCCGGGGAACCCGCCTCAAGAACGACGTGGAGTTCGTGATCTGGGCCAAAAAATCCGAGCGGGGCAGGTACACCTTCAACCATCACCTGATGAAGCAGTTCAACGACGGCAAGCAGTTGGGCTGCGTGTGGACCATCCCGATCTGCGGCGGCAAAGAGCGCCTGAAGGACTCGGCGGGCAAAAAACTGCACTCGACCCAGAAGCCGGAGGAACTGCTGCGCCGGATCATCCTGGCGAGCAGCAAGCCGGGCGACCTCGTCCTCGATCCCTTCCTCGGTTCCGGGACGACGGCGGCGGTCGCCAAACAATACCATCGGGACTGGATCGGGATCGAGCGCGAGGCGAGCTACGTCCAGGCCGCCCAGGCCCGGATCGACGCGGTACGGCCGGTCTGCCCGGACGATCCCCTGATCGCGGCCAGCCTGCACGCGAAACCGGCCCGCGTCGCGTTTGGCGCTTTGCTGGAGCTGGGCTACCTGCGGCCCGGCCAGATGCTGTATATGGACCGGCCCGCCTGCCAGGCGGAAATCCTGCCGGACGGCAACCTGAAGGCCAACGGCTACGTGGGGTCGATCCACCGGGTCGGCGCGCAAGTCAAGAACGTCCCATCCTGCAACGGGTGGATGCACTGGCACTATCTTGATCGATCCGGGCAATACCAGCCCATCGACGTCCTGCGCAGGCAAGCCCGTTTGATCCTGAATCCATAAACACTTCCTGGAAGGAGGCACCATGCGCATCACACGCCAGCGCCGCGAGGAGATCGAGGAGCTGACCCTCGCGCCGTACGCCAGCCGGGCCAGCGCCAGCCAGGGCCGCCAGTACCCGGAGGACGAGCAGGACTTCCGCACCGCCTTCCAGCGCGACCGCGACCGCATCATCCACACCACCGCCTTCCGCCGCCTGGAATACAAGACCCAGGTCTTCGTCAACTACGAGGGCGACTACTACCGCACCCGCCTGACCCATACCCTGGAAGTCGCCCAGATCGGGCGCAGCTTCGCCCGCGCCCTGGGGGCCAACGAGGACCTGGTGGAGGCGATCTGCCTCGCCCACGACATGGGCCACTCGCCCTTCGGCCATTCGGGCGAGGTCATCCTTAACAAGCTGATGAAGGACTACGGCGGCTTCGACCACAACAAGCAGAGCCTGCGCATCGTCACCAGGCTGGAGGAACGCTACCCCGGCTGGCCGGGCCTCAACCTGACCTTCGAGGTGCTGGAGGGGATCGTCAAGCACGAGTCGGAGTACGACATCTCCGACGCGCAGGACTACGATCCCGACCGGCGCGGCAGCCTGGAAGCCCAGATCGCCAACGTCTCCGACGAGCTGGCCTACAACGCCCACGACCTGGACGATGGCCTACGCTCCGGGATGCTGACGGTCGAGCAGGTCAGGCACCTGGAACTGTGGCAGATGCTGGCGGAGAGCATCGGCTGGGATGGGCGCGACTTCGACGACATGATCCGCTACCGGCTGATCCGGCGCATGCTGGGGCTGGAGATCGACGACGTGATCGAGGCGACCGCCGCCAGGCTGGAAGAGGCCAACCCCCGGTCGCTCGACGAGTTGCAACACCTGCCCTACAACGTGATCGGCCACACCGCGCCCTACGAGCGCATGAACCGCGAGCTGAAGGACTTCCTGTACAGCCAGCTCTACCGCCACTACCGGGTGATCCGGATGCAGGCCAAGGCGGAGCGCTTCATCAGCGAGCTGTTCGAGGCTTACGTCACCCGGCCGGAAATGCTGCCCGACTCGGTCCAGCGCAAGCGCGACGGGCGCAGCCTCCAGCGGGTGGTGTGCGACTACATTTCCGGGATGACCGACCGCTACGCGCTCCAGGAATGGCAGCGCCTGTTCGACCCGTTCGAGCGCCCGTAACGGGCGGTTGAGAGGCCAGAGGCAGGAGAAAAGCGAGGACGGTTGTCACTGGCTGTATTCCGGCCCAGCACGGCCAAACGGCCCACGCGGCGCGGCGGGATTCGGCCGCGCGGGGCCGTCTGGGATTGGAAATCCCCGACTCAGGAGAACAAGTCCTCCGGACTAAAGACGTCCCAGTCCGGAGGATTTCCTGTGCTGAGTCGGGAGTTGATGACGGTTAAGCAAACGATCCGGCAGCGGGATCGATCCGCTGCCGGTAGGGGCGACCGTCCGGTCGCCCAGGGCGGTGCGATACCTCCCATCGACGCGAACCGCCCCTACGGCAGATCGTGCAGGCAACTCGCGGCAGCGCGCCCCTGCTTTTCGCCCGGACGCTTGCCGCTTCGACGCTTTTTCTTGTCTCTTGCCTCTGGCCTCTTGTCTCTGTTCTCTTGTCTCCCGGCCTCTGGTCTCTGGCCTCAATACGGGCGGCAGTAGCTCATGTCCGGGCGGGACGCGCCGTTGGCGAAGGTCAGGGTCGTGATCGAAGCCGTGGCCGGGTAGAGGTCGACCCGGTTCTTGGTATCGTCGCTGAACGGGATACCGCTGGCCCAGAAGCGCGCGGAGAGCACGTTGTCGCCGTGCGAGACGGCGGCTACTTCCTGCCCGGCGTAGTCCCGGCGGAGCTGCTCGATCAGCGCGACGACCCGGCCGACCACGTCCTCGGCGGTCTCGTAACCGGCGGGCAGGCCGGTGTAAATCTTCCAGCCCTCGGCGTCCAGGTCGGCCAGCAGCCGGCCCTCGTGGGGGGAATAAATCTCGTCGAGCAGCGGCGTGACCTGGATGTGCAGCTCAGGATGGAAGCGCGCGACGGCGGCGGCGGTCTGCTGGGCGCGGAGCTGCGGGCTGGAGAAGATCGCCGCCAGCGGGCGATCCTTGAGGTATTCGCCCGCGGCGGCGGCCTGCTGGAGGCCGAGGTCGCTCAGGCGATAGCCGGGCATCCGGCCGTACAGGATTTGGGCCGGGTTGTGCACGTCGCCGTGCCGGATGAGGTAAATCGTCGTCGGTGCGGTCATAGGGTCCAATCGGGAAAAGGCGGCTATTGGCTGTTGGCTCTTGGCTTTTGGCTAAGAGCTAAAAGCCAAGAGCCACCCGTCATCCACACAAAAAACTGAGTCTTGCGGGGCATGGCCGCAAAACTCAGCCAGAAGAACACAGCGGACCTATCCGGAAGGGGATCAGGCGGCGCTCTCGAAAGCGTCCACGATGCGCTGGGCAGCTTCGTATTCCGGGCTGCCCGGCTCGGCGGTTTCCAGGGCCTGGGAGGCCGCCAGGTACTGCTCGACCGTGATCGCCTCGCCCTGCCGATCCATGCGGTCGTGCAGCTCGGCGGAAATCCACAGGCGTTCTTCGTCGGTCAGCGGACCCAGCTCGCTTTCGACCTGCGCGATTTCCTCGTCCGAAAGGGTATCCTGGGTTTCCAGGCGTTGTTTGAGCGTGTCAAAGGCCTCGGTCATCGGGTCTTGTCCTCCAGGGCAAAGGCCTCTCCTGTTCACTTCTAGCCTAACGCAAGCCCTCCGATTTTTCAACCGGATTCCCGCCCTGAAACAGGGTTTCGCCGCCAATAGAGCAACCGCATCAAACCGAAAAACCGCGCACTGCACCCTCCGCAGTCTCCGTCGTTCTTCTCTGCGTTTATCTTGGCGCTTTGGCGGTTCACCGTGCTTTTGAAGCGCGGGTCCTGAGGGGGGCAGAATTCCCCGGCTCGCACCCCAAGCTGTTATAATAGCCCGGCGTGCAAGCGGTACGCGCCGCGCGGGTGAGGAGCCTCGCCCCGGCGCGGCGGCGTGATCTTGCGTCGCACCCTGCGGCTATTCCGTTTACGAGTGTTCAAGAGGAATTTGCATGGGCGCATCCGTCCAAAAATACGTTCTGAAAAACGGCCTGACCGTCCTGCTCAAGCCGATCCACACCGCGCCGATCGTGAGCTGGCGCGTGCTGTACCGGGTCGGCAGCCGCAACGAGCGCACGGGGCAGACCGGCGTCTCCCACTGGGTCGAGCACATGATGTTCAAGGGCACGCCCCAGTTCCCGGCCGGCACGCTGGACCGGCTGGTTGACCGCGAAGGCGGCGTCTGGAACGCCCACACCTTCATCGACTTCACGGCGTACTTTGAAACCATGCCTGCCGACCGGATCGACCTGGCCCTGCGCATCGAAGCCGACCGCATGACCAACGCCGTCTTCGCCCCGGAGGAGGTCGCCAGCGAGCGCACGGTGATTATCTCCGAGCGCCAGGGCCGCGAGAATTCGCCCCTGTTCTGGCTGGGCGAGGAGATCAACGGCGCGGCCTTCCGCGTCCACCCCTACCACCACGAGATCATCGGGGACATGGCCGACCTGGAGAGCATGACCCGCGACGACCTGTACGGCCACTACCAGCGCTACTACAAGCCCAACAACGCCATCGCCGTGGCCGTGGGCGACTTCGAGCCGGAGGCGATGCTGGCCCGGATCGAGGCGCTCTATGGCCCAATTCCGGCCGGGGAGCTGCCCGCGCCCTTCGTCCGCCCGGAGCCGGAGCAGCGCGGCGAGCGCCGGGTGCGCGTCGAGCGCGAAGGCAACACGGCCTTCCTCCAGGTGGGCTATAAAGTTCCCGACGCCAACCATCCGGACTGGTTCGCCCTGGCCGTGCTGGAAAGCGTCCTGGGCGGCCCCGGCGGGATGGGCGGCGGCTCGGTGGATAACAAGACCTGCCGCCTGTACAAGGCCCTGGTGATGAGCGAGATCGCCGCCGCCGTCAACGCCGGCCTGACGCCCACCGTCGACCCGTTCCTGTTCGAGATCGTGCTGGCCGTGCGCGACGGCCGCAGCCTGGAAGAAGCCGAAGCCGCGCTTAACGCCGAAATCGAGCGCATCCGCACCGAAGACATCACCCAGGCCGAACTGGACAAGGCCATCAAGCAGGCCCGCGCCCTGTTCGCCTACAGCACCGAAGGCGTCAGCGGCCAGTCCTACTGGCTGGCGATCTGCGAGAACCTGGGCAGCTACGAGTGGTTCGAGACATACGTCGACCGTCTGAGCGCCGTCACGGTTCAGGACGTGCGCGCGGCCGCCGAAAAATACTTTGATCCCCGCCAGCGCACCGTGGGCTGGTACATCCCCACCGGGGACGGGGACTACGCCGAGGGCGACGACGAGGGAGACGAAGCATGAATAACCGCGTGAATCCCATCCCCGGCCCGGACGACATCGCCCGCCGGGAACTGGCCAACGGCCTGGTCGTCCTGGCCCGCGAGAACTTCAACGCCCAGTCGGTGGTCCTCACCGGGCTGCTGCGCACCGGGGCGATCTTCGACACGCCCCAGACCCTCGGCCTGGCCGACTTTGGCACCGAAGCCCTGCTGTACGGCACGGCTAACCGCAGCTTCGAGGACATCCACGAGACGCTGGAAGGCCTGGGGGCCGACCTGGAGATCAGCGCCGGGGTCAGCTCCACCGGCTTCGGCGGCAAGGCTTTGGCGGAAGACCTGGGCGTGCTGCTGGACGTGCTGCAGGACGCCCTGCGTTACCCGGCCTTCCCGGCCGACCACGTGGAGCGCCTGCGCGGCGAGTACATGACCTCGCTCCAGATGCAGCAGCACGACACCCGCTACCGGGCCGGGGAAGCCTTCCGCGCCCTGGCCTATCCCGAAAGCCATCCCTACCACTACAGCTCGGACGGCACGCTGGAAACCATCCCGGCCCTCGGCCGCGACCTGCTGGTGGACTATCACCGCCGCACCTTCGGCCCGCGCGACGCGATCGTGGTCGTGGTCGGCGCGGTGCCCGCCGAAGCCGCCCTGGACGCGGTGGAAGCGGCCCTCGGCGGCTGGACGAACCCCGATCAGCCGCCCCGGCCGGCCATCCCGCCCGCCCCGGCCCTGGCGGAAGTCCGCCAAACGGGCGTGGTCGTACCCGGCAAGACCCAGTCCGACCTGGTGCTGGGCGTGCCCGGCCCCGGCCGCCGCGACCCGGAGTTCCACGCGGCGCGGCTGGTCAACAATGTGCTGGGCCTGTTTGGGATGATGGGCCGCCTGGGCAAGACCGTGCGCGAGGCGCAGGGCCTGGCCTACTATTCCTACAGCCTGGTCGAGGGCGAATCCGGCCCCGGCCCGTGGCGCGTGATGGCCGGCGTCAACCCGGCCAACGTCGGGCGCGCGGTGGAAAGCATCCTGGCCGAGATCGACCGGATCACGCGCGAGCCGGTCAGCGAGGAAGACCTGGCCGACAACAAGGCCAACTTCACCGGGCGGCTGCCGCTGCAACTGGAGAACAACGAGGGCGTGGCCTCGGCCATCTTGCGTATGGAGCGCTACGGCCTCGGCCTGGACTACCTGCGCACCTACGCGGCCACGATCAACGCCCTGACCGCCGACGACCTGCTGGCCGCGGCCCAGAAGTACTTCAAGCCGGGGGCCTACGCGCTGGCCGTCGCCGGGCCGGATGGGAAATAGCGGTTAGCGATCAGCTTTCAGCGGTCAGCGAAAACAGGCTATGCACTGACCGCTGAAAGCCGGAAATCAGCGTTATGCTAACTGGTACGTTAAACGTATGACCGCGTTGAGCTATTGCGGAGAATATTATGACCATAATTGATGCGATAAAACAAAGTGGTGATCCCACAGAACAACTGAAGTATTGGCAGGAATTTCTTGAAGAAAAGTGCGGTCCAGATGACGATCTAGATCCACTTGTCCACAAAAATGCTGAGAACGTATCGAAAATATTAGAACAACTTAGTCGTGAATTGCTTGCTACACCATTTCCATTCATAGCAGAGACACTACTTCTGGAAACCTGGTCAAATTGGGGAAAAATCCAGTTTACGAAAAAACAGCGGGTTTATAGAGCGTCAATTGCAGCGCATCTGACACGGCATTACGTATATCTTGGTGATCGGGGATCTGCTACTCGCTGGGCACTACTTACACAAGCAGATGATATGCTTGGCAAACACCCATCAGGTGGCGGCGCTGGAAGACATTGGCTTCTCACGAACCTGGGAATGACTGCCGATGTTTTGAATGAATTCAACGGCATTGCAGTCAGAAACATAGAAGCAATAGAAGCGAATCGCCAAAACGATTGGTCAGTTCCATTTGGATTTGCGGAAGATGTCGTTACCCGCTTTGCGCTGGAAAAGCCGGAATTTGCGCATTTCCTTACATTAGGCTCATCTCTCCAGTCATATCCACTCTCGTCCGGCTATTTCGACTCTTTGCGCGAGAAAGTGAATGCTGAATACTCTCAGGGACAGGCCCATTACAAGGGTAAAGCACTGGAAGATTTAGCGTCCTACTTGTTTCTCCTCATTCCTGGATGGGTTCCTCGTCGAAATCTGCTCGAAGAAACTCAAGCCTTTGAAACGGATATTCTCGTCCGCAACCTTAATCCATCTGCCAATCTGACCGCTGAACTCTTGGGTAGATATTTCCTGGTCGAATGCAAGAATTGGAAAGACAGTGTGGGCGTCTCCGATGTCGGATATTTTCTCTATCGAATGCGCCTCACTCATGCCAAATTCGGCGTGATTTTTGCTCAAGAGGGTATCACTGGGGATGAACAAAACGGAAATGCCGCCTACAGTCTAATTCGGAAGGCATTCCATGAAGACGGCAGCACTTGTGTCGTCGTGACTAACTATGACCTCGAGAAACTATCTCAAGGACGTACAACTCTTTGGTCGATGCTACTTGAGAAGATCGAAGGCATGCAATTTGGCAATCCGAGGGTCAAAAAGCAAGACTGACCGCTGATCGCTGAAAGCTGACGGCTTTTTCTATGCTCCGCATTGGCCTGGACCTGATCGACATCACCCGCGTGGAACGCGCCCGCGACCGGTTTGGGGAGCGCTTCTACGCGCGCTTCTTCACGCCGGAGGAGGTCGCCATCTGCGCCGGGGAGCCGTTGCGCCTGGCGGCCCGGATCGCGGCCAAGGAAGCCGCCGCCAAGGCCCTGGGCTGCGGGATCGGCGACGTGCGCTGGATCGACATCGAAGTCGGCCGCGACGAGCGCCAGCGACCCCTCCTGCGCCTGCACGGCCGCGCGGCGGAGCTGGCGGCGGAACTCGGCCTACGCGAGTGGGAGGTCAGCCTGACCCACGAATCGGACAAGGCCGCGGCGGTCGTGGTCATGATCGGGTGAGGCGAATCCGATCGCATCAAAAGCAAAAAACCTGAACCACAGAGGACACCGAGACCGCGGAGGTAGAATCCAGATATCCTTTCCTCTGTGTCCTCCGTGTCCTCTGTGGTGAGATGCCTTTGTCTTGTGACTAACCATTGCCGATTTGGGCGACCCCCCGCACAATAGGGCCTGTGAACGCATCCGCGCCAGATTATGGAGACCCGGTATGCCCTCTCTTCCGGTACGCCTTCAACAGAACGAACAGGTGCTCCAGCGCCTGCGCCGCCACCCGATCTTCCTCGTCCAGCAGCTCGCCGGGGTGTGGGGGCTGGCCGTGGTGCTGATCGTGGCGGTCAACCTGCTCAATTTCGCGGTGTCGATCTGGGGGCTGACTCTGCTGCTCTCGCTGGTGGTGGTGGTGGCGGGCTTCGCCGCGACTTACTACCTGTGGTACGGCTACGCCCACACCGAATGGATTCTGACCAGCCAGCGCTTGATCGACTACAATAAGGCCAACTGGTTCCACGAGCAGATGACCACCGCCGACCTGGTCAATGTCGAGGACATCTCGGTCGAGCAGCGCGGCGTGCTGGCGACGATGGCCAACTACGGCAACGTGCTGTGCCAGACGGCGGGCAGCCAGCCCAACCTGGTCATGGACGGCCTGCCCGATCCCAAGCGCGTCCTCTCGCTGGTGGACGCGGCCCGCGACCAGGCCCGGCGCGAGATGTACGCGCACCAGGCCCAGGCGGCGGGGAGCTACCCGGCCGGGGCTTATCCGGCGGCCTCCCCCCCGGCGGGGCGCTATCCACCGCGCTGACGGCGAGCTGTCAGCGATCAGCGGTCAGCCATCAGCTAGAAGGCAACGGCAACGCCCCTGTTTTTCGCTTGTCGCTTCGACGCCTGGACGCTTCCAGCGCCTTGTGCATCCTACCCTTGCCGGGCGGCGGGATTCCCCGCTATAGTTGGCGCTTTGCCGCTGCCCCACCCCGGAAAGATCATCCCGCATGGACGCCTACCTGGGTTACTTCGCCGCCCTGGGCACCTCGGTTGCCTGGAGCTTCTCCTCCACGTTCTTCACCCTGGCCGGCCGCCGGGTCGGCTCGCCCATCGTCAACCGGACGCGCCTGGTGCTGGCCCTGGGCTTCGTGATCGTCATGCACTGGCTGATGCTTGGCCAGCCCTTCCCAACCGGGGCGGAGCCGTTCCGCTGGGTCTGGATGGGCCTCTCCGGCCTGATCGGCTACGTCTTCGGGGATGGTTTTCTGTTCCAGGCGTTCGTGATGATCGGCCCGCGCCTGTCGATGCTGATCATGGCGCTCGTCCCGGTCTTCAGCACGCTGCTGGGCTGGCTGATTCAGGAAACGCTCGCGCCGCTGGAACTGGCCGGGATCGCGCTGAGCGTGGGCGGGGTGATGCTGGTCGTGGCCGACCGGCGTAACGGCGAATCCGCCCCACCCGCGACCAATGGCGCGTCCGCCGCGCCGGTTGAACCCGACCCGGCTTCGGCCGGGTTGCGCCGCCGCTACGTGGTGGGCGTGTTGTGCGCGCTGGGCGGGGCGATCGGGCAGGCGGGCGGGATGTTCGCCTCGCGGATGGGCCTGGTGGATGGGTTCCCGGCCCTCTCCGGCAACCTGATGCGGCTGGTGGTCTCGGCGCTGGTGCTGTGGCTGTTCGCGCTGCTGACCGGCAGCGCCCTGAACACCTTCCGCCGCTTGCGCGAGGAGCCGCGCGCGCTGCGCACCCTGGTCGGCGGGTCGTTCGTCGGGCCGTTCCTGGGCGTGTGGCTGTCGCTGATCGCCGTCCAGCTCGCCCCGCTGGGGATCGCCTCCACCCTGATGAGCCTCTCGCCGATCATCCTGCTGCCAATCGGACTCGTGCTGTTCAAGGAGCAGATCACGCGCCGGGCCGTGGTCGGGACACTGATCGCGCTGGCGGGCACGCTCCTGCTGTTCATGTGACGGCGCGATCCCATCGCGCCTGTCGGCGGACTCGCCCTGCCCGGCCTCACTCCTCGTCGCGGGGAGCCTCGCTATTCCACCAGCTAAACCCGTTCGGCAGGTTGGCCATGCCGGGGCCGGGCGGCTCGGTGCTGTCCGGCGGGGGCGGGGGCGTGTTGCCCAGCAGGACGTCCAGGGCGGGCGAATGGAGCAGGGGCGGCGCGGGAGCTTCCGGCGCGCCGGGCCGGGCCGGGATCGGATAGGCCGGGTGGAAGGTGCGCTGGTATAACTGGCGGGCGTGCAGGACGATCGCGCCCAGGCCGATGAATACCCCCAGGGCGTTGATCACCAGCCCGATGTACGGCAACGGGATATTGGCCAGCAGGGCGTAGACAACCGTCCCCAGCAGGAGCGAGAGCAGGTTGAAGGCCAGCCGGTCGTCGGTCTGGATCAGGCGGCGGCCCAGGCGGCGGCCGATCAGGTCGCTGATCACCAGGCGGGCCAGGAACAGGATCAGGAACAGCATCCCCCCGATCACGACCAGATTCAGGATGAGCAGGAGCAGGAGGCCCATCCACGTGAAGCCGCCCAGGGTGACGGCCGCCACGATCACCAGCAGCAGGATGCTGCCCAGGATCAGGATCAGGCTGACCGGCGCGGCCAGCAGGCTGAGGATCAGCCCCCAGCCGAAGCTGGAGGTCACGTGCTGCGGCACGAGCTGGGACGGCTCGCGCACCCAGGCCGGCGCGATCAGCAGGACGAGCAGCCCGGCGGTCATCAGGGCCAGCACGTCGGTCAGGGCCGCGCGCAGGTACCCGACCACGATCTCGCCGGGGCGGGTCTCCTCGTCTTCGGTCGCCTGGGTGATATCCGGGCGGGGCAGGACGAGCTGGAAGTCGATCGTGCCCCCGATCTGGCCGTTGATGTTGCCGGCGCGCGGGCCGTTGTAGCTGAGGTTGCCCGCGATCCGCCCGCCTTCGCGGACGGTCAGACCGGGCATCTGGAAGGACACCGAGAAGGGGAACGGGAAGGGGATGAAGCTCGGCGCGGCATCGCCCCCGCCCACCGTGGCGAACACGTCACGGCCGATCTGGCCTTCGATCACCAGGGCCGAGCCGTCGAAGCTGGCGTCGCCGCCGACCTGACCGCGCACGATGGCCTGATAGCCCAGCACCAGCAGGTCGCCGGGCAGGACGGCATCCTCCCACACTTCGACGTTGAGGGCGAAGGCAGCCAGGTCGGAGCGCGGTTGGAGCGCGGCGGAGTTGAGGTCCAGGTCGAGGCCGGCGAAGCGGATGTCTTCGTCGACCGCGCCGTCGATGCGCAGTTGGCCGCCCAGCAGCCAGATATCGCCCTGGATGTGGCCGCCGGGGGCGAGCGTGGTGGAAAACGCCGCGCCGACCAGGTCGCCGTTGACCGTGCCTTCGATCGTCAGCGTGTTGCACAGCACGTACAGATCGGAGTCGACGGTCTCATTCGCGCCGACGAGACACTGATCGCCCTGGCGGCTTGCGGCGGCGCTGACCCGGCCCAGGGCCAGCAGCAGGGCCAATCCCAGGACGACCAACGGCAGGCTTCTCCATCCACGGCGATGACGCATGAGGTGTCCTCCCGGCAGGCGAATCCAGGCAAGGGGCGCGCGTCCGGCCCGCCCACTGCTCCCATTGTACCGCGATCTGGGCGAGGCGCAGCACGCGCGCGGGCCTGGTCCGCCGGGCGGGCGGCCTGCCCACTGGCCGCGAAACAGCGGGCGTTTTCACGAAATTTTAAGCTTATGGGCGGATTTTGGGCCTGATTCGAGCGCGCGGCGCGATTGTGCGCCCCGCGGGAATCCGGTATAGTGGTAGCCAGGTCAATCGTTCCGAGCGCGTCGTTTTGCGCATCATCCCGACCTACGTCAAGCGGACAAGGCGGAAGCGCGATGTACCTGGCAGCTCAACTTCGCATTCTGTGCATCGATGATCATCAGGACAAGCTGAAGGTGATGGGGTCGATTCTGCGCCGGGCCGGACATCAGGTGCACCTGGCTCTGGGGACCGAGCGCGGCCTCAGGTTGTTGCAGGAACTGCCCTCCCTGGACGTGCTGCTGATCAACCACCGCCTGTCGGCTCCCCCCACAACAGGCCCAACCGAGATGGACGTGGTGACGTTCCTGGCGACTCACCGGCGCTACGACAGCGTCGGCGTGGTGTTCCACAGCCCGCTGGATGAATCCGATCTGCCGGTCGAACACCAGCAGTGGCAGCGGGTGGATGTCTGCCTCAGCCTGCCTTTCGAGCCGGTCGAACTGCTGGACGCGGTCTTCACCGCCTACATGCTGCGGCGCGGCTTCCAGCACCGGGTGACCTACACCGTCTCCTGAGGCAGCGGTCAGCTATCAGCAGCCAGCCCAAAACACAACGGCCGGGGGATGCCCCTCCGGCCGTTTTTGCTTTCTCCTGGCGGAAAAGCCGCGATCGGCCGGGGTACTCCGTCGCCTTTTCGGCGCGGCGAAACTGCGCGGCCTCTGCTTTTTCTTGCCTCCCTGCCTCTTGTCTCTTGCCTCTGCTCCCCTAGCCCTGGCTGGTCTCCACCCGGTGGACAACCAGCGTGCCCCCCAGCGGGGAGCGAATCTCGCTGCGGCGGATGCTGGCGATCACCAGGTCGCCGGGATCGCCGTGGGTGGTGACGTGGCGTTGGAGCGCGAGGCCCAGCCCTGGGCTGACGATCAGCGCGCCGATGACCATCACCAGCATGGTCGGGAAGCGCTCCAGGCGCAGCCGCCAGTGTTCGCCGCTGCCCGCCGTGCCAATCAGGGCCGCCAGGGAAGCCATTGTCCCGGTCGTCAGCAGGTTCGTGCCGCAGTTGGGATGGATGGCGAGTTCGTGCTGCCCGGCGCGCATCCGGCGCAGCGCGTCGTGGGCCGAGCGTTCGATATCCTCGGTGTCGACCTCGCCCAGCAGGTAGAAGCCATGCGAATCGCTGCGCCCGGCGATCCGCACGCGCCGGGTCTGGGTGAGGACGTGGATGGTCGCGTGTTCCAGGCCGTGGTTGCGCCGCGTGCGGCGGATGGGCGTCAGGTTGAGGATGGGGGCCAGCAGAGTCGCCAGACTTTCGATCAGTCCCATGACAATTGCCTCGCTCGGTGGTTCGATCACCGCGAACGTTGGGGCTATTATGCCGCGCCACAGGGCCGGAGGCGAGAAAAGCGGAGGCCAGAGGCAGGGAGGTAGGAGGAAACCGTAGCGGCGGAATAGCAATTCCGCCGCCGCGAATCAAACGGCCGAGATCGCCTCAACTGCTCTTCGGCAAACTCGGCCGTCTGGCTCGATGCTCCGTTGGTTCTTTATCCCACCGCCGCCCGCGCGGCCTGGCGCTCCCGGATGATGGCCTTGTAGAAGTCCAGCAGGGCCGCGTCCTGATCCTTGCCCCAGGGCATCACCGCCCGGCTGACTTCCAGGCCCAGGCCGCGCTTGCTGCGCGTCTGGCTGAGGCCGACCTCGGTGCCGTAATAGATGATCGGCGGGGCGGGCAGCTTCATCTGCGCGGCGGCGGCCCGCTTGAGGCGTTCCTTGTCCCCCCCGGCCACGAACAGGAAGCGGTCGGTGTCGTGGTTGTCCAGGAAGGTGGGCATCACGAAATCGGACGGGAAATAGGCGTAGTGGCGTGCCAGGAAGCGCTCGAAGCGCTCCTCCGGCCAGGCGTCGTAGGCGAAGGTCCGGCGCAGGGCCGTCTCCACGTGAAAGTCCAGGTTGCCGTCCAGCCGCCCGGCATAGGTGCGGATCACGTCCGGGGCCTCGACGATTTCCCCGAAGCAGAAGCAGTCCGGCTTGACCGCCTTGCAGGCCGCGCTGAAGTCCACCCAGAAGTCCGGGCCGGGGCCGTTGCCGTAGTCCAGCCGGTAGCCGTCCACATCGAACTCGCGCAGCCAGTAGCGGGCGATATCCAGCATCCAGTCGCGCGCGCCGGGATGGGCCAGGTTGAGCTGGGGCATCTGCTTGACGCCGAAGAAGGCCCGGTATCCGGCGCTCGAATCGTCAAAGGTGAACCAGCCGCGGTAGGGACTGGCCGGGTTCTTGAGCGCGTCGATGAAAATCGGGTGCTCGTTCGAGATGTGATTGCACACCAGGTCGAGCACGACCCGCACGCCGCGCCGGTGGGCTTCGTCCACCAGCAGGCGCAGGCCCTCGTCCCCGCCCAGGCGCGGCTCGATCCGGGTGTAATCGGTGGCGTCGTAGCCGTGATGGGTCGGGCTGGGGAAGATCGGGGTCAGCCACAGGGCGTTGCAGCCCAGGCCGGTGATGTAATCCAGCCTGTCGGCGACGCCTTGCAGCGTCCCGCCGCAGAAGCCGCTGACGTTCTCGGTCTGCCGCCAGCGCCGCCCGTCGCCGGGGTAGAAGCGATCGACGAACACCTCGTACATCACCATCTCACGCGCCCAGGCGGGCGGCGCGGCCCGGTCCACCCGGTAGGTGAAGACCGTCCCGCGCGTGGGATCGCCGGGGGCGAAGGCCTCCGGCAGCGGGCGGTCGTGGAAGAAGGCCTCGGACGCCTTATCGACGTACAACTGGGCATCCGGCCAGTCGGCGAAGGTTTCCGCGCCGTCACCGGCCCAGACTCCGATCTGGTAGCGGACCTGGGTGCCCTCCGGCTGGGCGGGCAGCGTGCCCTGCCAGATCGTGAGGTAATCCCACAGCAGCGAATCCCAGCGCACGTCCACGCGCCGCAGGGGGACGGCCGCGCCGTGGATGGCCTGGCCGCGCCGCCCGTGCGGCTCGCTGCCGTCGGTGGTGTAGTAGCAGGCCATGCCGTCCGCGTCCAGCTCCGGCCCGACGCGCACCGTCAGGGTGACGGGCTGGCCGGGCAGCGGATCGTGCGGGTCGAGCTGGTGGCGGTGCTGGATACCGCGCCGCATGGCGCGGTGATGGGTGATCTTCAGTTCGTCCGTGGCGTACGTGCCGAAAATGTGCTCTTCCATTGGAGATGCCCTGTGTGCGATGAATGGTCAGAATGGCTCATGAACATTGCGCCTACAAGGGGCTTAAGCCCCTTGTTTCGAGGCCGATGCGCACGATTTCCAACATAAGCCTCTCAAAAAGGCGCACGGATGGCACGGATCGGGCTGGAGGGGCGCGGCGGTGTTCCGCGCCGATCCGGGGTATCCGTCTCATCCGTGCGCCTTGTTGCGGGTATGGGATTCCGTAGGGGCGGTGTGTCGCATCGACGCGAACCGCCCCTACGATGTCCAGTCCATAGTTAACCCTTGACCGCGCCCTGGGTCAGGCCGCCCACGATCTGATCCTGAAGCAGCAGATACAGAATCACGATCGGGGTTGCGCCGACCAGCGCGCCGGCCGCGAACTTGCCCCAGTCGCGGGCGAAGTTGTCGTTGACGTAGTTGTAGAGGCCCACCATCAGCGTCCAGTTGTCCTTGTTGCGGAGCATGACGCGGGCCAGCACGAACTCGTTGAACGTCCCGACGAACGACAGGATGGCGACCACGGCCAGGATCGGCCGCACCAGCGGGAAGATCAGCGACCAGAAGGTCTGCCAGTGGCTGGCCCCGTCCACCTGGGCGGACTCGTCGATCTCACGCGGCACGGAGTCGAAGAAGCCCTTCATCAGCCAGGTGTTGATGCCCATCGCCCCGCCCAGGTAGACCAGAATCAGGCCCCCCAGGCTGTCCAGCCCGAACAACTGGAAAGCGCCCCAGTTGATCCCGGACAGGAACGGCAGGGCCTGGGGGATGTACTCCCCCAGCTTGCCCACCTGCTGCAGGATCAGGAACAGGGCGACCATCGCCAGCATGTTGGGGAAGACCTGGATCAGCAGCACCAGCACCAGCAGGTTCTGGCGGCCGCGAAAGCGAAAGCGTGAGAACGCATAGGCGGCCAGCATGCCCACCAGCACCGACAGCACCGCGGAGACGCTGGCGACGATCAGCGAGTTGCCCAGCCAGTTCCAGTAGGGGTGGATGTTCAGGTCTTCCTGGAGCACGCCCCGGAAGTTGCTGAACAACTTTTCCAGGCTATCCACCCCGGCCGGGATCAGACTCTGGCTGGCCAGGTTGCCCGACGGGTTGAAGGCCGCCGAGACGATCCAGACCACCGGGAACAGGGCGAAGATCAGCGCCACGAGGAGCGCCACATAGCGCACCGTCAGGTTGACGATCTTCTCGCGGCCGCCCATCACCGCCCGGGTTTCGATTCGATCCGCTCGGCTAGACATTCTTGGAGACCTCCTCCCACTGCCCGGTGAAGCGGAACTGGAGCAGGGTCACGGTCGCCACGATCGCGAAGATCACGATCGTGATGGCCGAGGCCAGACCGTAGTCCGCCCCGCGTCCCGTCCCAAAGGCCAGGCGGTAGGTGTAGCTGATCAGAATGTCGGTATGGCCGGCGGGGGTGAGCGTCCCGGAGATGGGTGGTCCGCCTTTGTTGAATGCCTCGATGATCACGAAGTTGTTGAAGTTGTAGGTGAACGAGGCGATCAGCAGCGGGCCGACCGCGACCAGCAGCAGCGGCAGGGTGATCTTCCAGAAGCGCTGCCAGTTATTGGCCCCGTCCACGGAGGCGGCTTCGTAGATATCGGACGGGATGGCCTGGAGCGCCCCGCTGGTGACGAGCATCATGTACGGGTAGCCCAGCCACAGGTTGACGATCAGGATGCCGATCTTGGTCCAGGTCGGATCGCTGAACCAGGGCACGTTGACCCCGAAGCTCCGGGCGAACACGCCCAGGTTGGGGTTCATCATGCCTTTCCAGACCAGGATGCTGATCACGCCGGGGATGGCGTACGGGATGATCAGCAGCGACCGGATGATCTTGCGCCCGCGAATCAGCGGGTCGTTCAGCACCAGGGCCATCATCAGGCCGACCGAGAACGTGGTCAGCACGGACAGCGCCGCGAAGAGGATCGTCCAGGTGAACACGCTCACCAGCGGGCCGCGCAGGGCCGGGCTTTCGATGAAGCGCCGGAAGTTTTCCATCCCGACGTTGACCTGGTAGCCCGGATCGAGCGTCTGCTGTTCGCCGGTGCCCTTGTTGGCGATGAACGAGCCGACGGTGTCGTCGGCCGCGTAGAACAGGCCGGTCTGCCTGTCTTCCAGGCCGTTCAGCTCCGCGTTCCAGACGTAGCGCTGCTGGGAGAGGCTGGCGTCGCGGGCCGAGGTGACCATCACGACGTCCGGTTCTATGCCAAATTCCAGGGTTTGCAGCGTGGCCAGCGACGAGACGATCTCGCGCCGTTCCAGACGCCGGAATCCCTCGTAGGTTTCCGGGGCGTCGGCGCTGTCGGCGGTGATCGTCTCGAACGGCTCATCCGGCTGGGCGAAGAAGACCTCCAGCCCGGCATCGGTGGTGCGAGTCAGCCACAGCGCGTACTTGGTCGGGTCGACCTCGGAGACATAAGCAGTCCAACTGTAACGCGGCGCGTCCTGGGCGGTGAAGAACTTGTTTTCATGAATGGCGATGGCGCGCTGCTTGGAATACAGGTGGCCGTCACTATAGTTCGTAAATGCCGTATAGACCGTGAAAATGATCGGGTAGATGACCAGCAAGATCATCAACGCCAGGCCGGGGGACATCCAGCGGATCGGGTACAGATTCGGCACAAAAATCACCAGATTTATGCCAATCGTGATGACGGCGATGACCAGCGCGAGGGCGGTCTGTTCGCCGTACCAGAAGGCATAGACCAGCAGCAGGCCGAAAGCGTCCAGGATCGCCAGACCCACCAGCTTGAGTACCTGCCCTGAAAGAAGGGCCAGGAGCCCCGAAGAGCTCCTGGCACTCGTGCTTGACGCACTCATTGAGGGTTATTCCCCGACTGTCGCGGTGACGATGTGGGTCGCGGAGTCGTAGGTGAAGGTCACGACCGAGTCGGCTTCCAGGACCAGCGGGATGTTCGCGCC
>JARKOQ010000036.1 GCA_029976005.1 Aggregatilineales bacterium
GTTCGCCCGCGAAAACCGGCGTTTTCTGGAAAGCCGCCGCGACGACTACAAGAATTCAGGCTACTTTTCCGGCGGCATGATCGCCTTCACCCAGCTCATCACCCTGGCGGTGATCGTGCTGGGCGGGATCGGCATCCTGCAAGCCTCGCTCGATCTGGCCGAGCTGCTGACCTACCTGCTGTACGTCGGCGTCCTGATCGAGCCGGTGCAGCGGTTGGTCAACTTCGCCCGGCTGTACCAGGTGGGCATCACCGGCTTCAACCGCTTCATGGAGTTCCTGGAGGTCGCGCCGGACATCCAGGACGCGCCCGACGCGGTGGACGTGGAGCGCGTGCGGGGCGACGTGGAATTCCGGGACGTGAGCTTCAAGTACAAGGACGGCCGCCAGGACGTGATCAAGCGCGTCTCGCTGACGATCGCCGCCGGAGAATATGTCGCCCTGGTCGGCACGTCCGGCGTGGGCAAGACGACCCTGTGCTCGCTGATCCCGCGCTTCTTCGAGGTCAGCGACGGCGCGATCCAACTCGACGGGCAGGACATCCGGTCGATTCGCCTGCGCGCCCTGCGCCAGCAGATCGGCGTCGTCCAGCAGGACGTGTACCTGTTCGCGGGGACGGTCGCCGAGAACATCCGCTACGGGCGGCCGGACGCCACCCCGGCCGAGATCGTCGAAGCGGCCAAACAGGCCAACGCCCACGACTTCATCCTGGCCCTGCCAGACGGGTACGACACGGATATCGGGCAGCGCGGCGTCAAGCTCTCCGGGGGGCAAAAGCAGCGCCTGAGCATCGCGCGCGTCTTTCTAAAGGACCCGCCGATCCTGATCTTCGACGAGGCCACCAGCGCCCTGGACAACGAGAGCGAGAACGCCGTGCGCGAATCGCTGGAACGGCTCGCCGCGCGGCGCACGACGCTGGTCATCGCCCACCGGCTGTCCACGATTCGCAACGCCGGGCGGATCGTCGTCCTGACGGACAGCGGGATCGTGGAGCAGGGCAGGCACGATGAGCTGCTGGGTCTCAACGGCGCGTACGCCCAGTTGTACGGCGCGCGGTCCTGAAGGCGGCGTGTGGGAGGGGGCGTTTCGGATTGGGGCCCGTCGAAAAACTTTGGACACGGTGCTCTTGCCCCAATGCGGAATGCCCCTGTGCGAGTTACTTGACAAAATTTATCCTGTTCGAGTACAATAGAACTAATGTTCTTGTGTTGCGAGGAGAAAAAAGATGGGTAAGCGGGCTATTGTTCATTGGGAACTGCCATCGGCCAACGGCGAGGCCACTCGCAAGTTCTACGCCGACCTGTTCGGCTGGGAGTTCCAGTTTTCGGAATTCCCGGAATACTGGGGCTTCACCACGGGCAGCGTGGGCGGGGGACTGGCGCCGCTGGGGGAGGATGTCAAACCCGGCGACGTGATGCTCTACATCGAGAGCGACGACATCGAGGCCGATCTCCGGAAGATCGAGGCCGCCGGGGGCAAGACCCTGGCGCCCTGCATGGAAATCCCGACGGTGGGCTGGTTCGCCACCTTCTCCGATCCGACCGGCAACCGGCTGGCCCTGTTCAAGCCCCTGCCGATGGGCTAACCCTCCCCGCCGCTTCTCCTCCGCGCCTGTGATCTCCGCTGGGGCAGCTCCGGCTGCCCTTTTTTGAAGACAGCGGTCAGCAATCAGAGTTCAGCCCAAGACAAAACACGCCACTCATCTCTACTTCTTCCCTCTGCATTCTCCGCGGTGAGATGTCTTTTTCAGAGCCGCTTTGGCAGTGGACAATATGCCCCTGACCCGTTAACATCAGGCCGTTTGATCCATCCGTGGGCAAGGCGGGAATCCGATGGAGTTGCGGGGACAGCGGGTGCTGGTGACCGGGGCGGGCGGCTTCGTGGGCAGCCACCTGGTCGAGCTTCTGGCCGGGCAGGGCTGCGCGGTGCGCTGCTTCGTGCGCTACAACTCCGAGAACCGGATCGGCATGCTGCGCGAGCTGCCCGCCGATGTCCAGGCCGGGCTGGAGATCGTGATGGGCGACCTGCGCGACCCGGAGGCCGTGCGCGGCGCAATGCGCGATGTGAGCGCGGTCTTCCACCTCGGCGCGCTGATCGCCATCCCCTACTCCTACCGCAACCCGCGCGAAGTCTTCGAAACCAACGTGATGGGTACCTTCAACGTGATGGCGGCGGCCCGCGACCTGGGCACCCCGCGCGTCGTGCACACCTCCACCAGCGAGACGTATGGCACGGCCCGCTTCGTGCCGATCACCGAAGCCCACCCGCTGCAAGGCCAGTCGCCCTACAGCGCCAGCAAGATCGGCGCGGACAAGGTGGCCGAGAGCTTTTACACCAGCTTCGAGCTGCCCGTGGTGACGGTCCGGCCCTTCAACATCTTCGGCCCGCGCCAGTCGGCCCGCGCGGTGATCCCGACGATCATCACCCAGGCCCTGACCGGGGACGAAGTCCGGCTGGGGACGCTCAGCCCCACGCGGGATTTCACCTTCGTGCTCAATACCGCCGAGGGCTTCCTGCGCGCGGCGGAATGCGACGCGGCCCTGGGCGGGGTGTTCAACCTGGGCAGCGGCTTCGAGATTTCGATTGGCGACCTGGCCCAGACCATCATCCGCCTGACGGGCCGTCCGGTCACGTTCCGGGCGGACGAGGCGGAGCGCCTGCGCCCCGGCAAGAGCGAGGTGCAGCGCCTTTGGGCAGATAGCACCCGCGCCCGCGAGGTGCTGGGCTGGACGCCGCGCATCGGCTTCGAGGAGGGCCTCCGGCGCACGATCGACTGGATCGCCGCCCATCTCGACCATTATCGACCGGGGTATACCATCTGATGAAAGCCGTCATCCTCGCCGGGGGCAAGGGCACCCGCCTGGCCCCGTATACCACCGTCTTTCCCAAGCCGCTGGTGCCCCTGGGCCACCGGCCGATCCTGGACATCATCCTGCGCCAGCTTGCCTACCACGGCTTCGACGACATCGTGCTGACGGTGGGTTATCTGGCCGAGCTGATCCAGGCGTACTTTCAGACGGCGGGCCTGCCGCCCGGCGTGCGCCTCTCCCAGGTGAAGGAGCCGGAGCCGCTGGGCACGGCCGGGTCGCTGGCCCTGGTCGACGGGCTGGACGAGCCGTTCCTGGTCATGAACGGCGACGTGCTGACCTCGCTCAACTTCGCCGACCTGTTCGATTTCCATCGCAGCCAGGAGAATGCCCTGACGATCAGCGTGTTCGAGAAGAAGATCAACCTCGATCTGGGCGTGATCGAGATGGATTCCGCCGATGGGGTGATCGGATACCGCGAGAAGCCGGAGCTGTCTTTTCCGGTGAGCGCGGGCATTTACGTCTACGATCCGCTGGTGCTGCGTTACATCACGCGCGGGGAACGGCTGGATTTTCCGACCCTGGTGATGCGCCTCCTGGCCGACGGCCACAAGGTGATGGGGTATCGCTGCCAGGAATACTGGCTGGACATCGGCAATCCCGGCGATTACCTCCGCGCCCAGGAGCAGTTCAACGCCATGCCGGAGCGCTTCCTGCCCGGCGGTTAGCGCCGAACCTCACTCCCGGCCACAGCGTGGAGAGGGGAGGTAAAACGGATAAGACAAGCCCATCCGGTTCGCCGTTCATGGTCGACTGCCCTCTGTGAACTGTCGACTGTAAACTGTAAACTGTAAACTATCAACTGATACCTGTTTCTGATCACCGAGAGCTTCCGCCATGGTCGTCACGGTCACCAGCCCACCCGATATCCTCCTGATCTCGCGCTGCCCACCCTATCCGCTCCAGCTTGGCGACCGCCTGATTCCCTACAACCTGGCGCGCCAGCTCAGCCGGCGGGGGTACAACATCGACCTGCTGGCCTTTTACCAGGAGCCGGAAGACGTCGCCGACGTCCCCAATTACGAGCGCCACTTCCGGCAGGTGATGCTCTTCAAGGAGACTCCGCGCACCCCGCTGGCGATCCTTGCCAAGACCGTGATGAAGAGCCGTCGCTTCCCCCGGCGCAAGTCGCAAAGCTGGGCTCCGGAAATGTGGAAGGCGATCGAGGAACGGCTGCACCAGCGCCGCATCTACGATGTCGTCCACCTCTTCGGCGGGATTCACGTCTTCGAGTACCGCGAGCTGGCGCGCGACTATCCCAACCTGATCGCGCCCTATGAGAGCTACAGCCTGTTCCTGGAGCGCGCCCTGGATCAGGCCCACGGGCTGCCGGCCAAACTGGTGACCCGCGCCAAACTGAGCATGGCCCGCAACTACGAGCGCTGGATGTTCGATGGCTTCCAGCGGACGGTGGTTGTTTCCCGGCGGGATGCCGACACGCTGCGCCAGTTGAATCCCGATCTGCCGGTGGAGGTCATCCCCAACGGGGTCGACCTGGAATACTTCGTGCCGTCGGGCCAGGAGCCGGATACACCCTCGCTGCTGTTCACCGGCAATTATGGCTACCGGCCCAACCTGGATGCCGCGCTGCGTCTGGCGCGCGAGATTTTCCCCGGCGTGCGCCAGGCCGTGCCCCAGGCGGAACTGGTCCTGGTCGGCCCGAACCCGCCCCAACAGCTCCGCGACCTCAAGGGATCGGGGGTGCAGGTGGTCGGGGCGGTGCCCGACCTGCGGCCGTACTTCGAGAACGCCATGCTCTACGTCAGCCCGCTGAAGCTGGGGGCGGGGATCAAGAACAAGGTTCTGGAGGCGATGGCCATGCAGAAGGCCGTCGTCGCCACGCCGCTGAGCTGCGATGGGATCGACGTGACCCAGGGCCGCAACGTGATCCTGGCCGAGGAGCCGGAGGACTTCGTCCGGCTGATCGTGCGCCTGCTCAAGGAGCCGGCCCTGCGCGCCCAGATCGCCCAGGGCGGCCGCGAGCTGGTCGAGCAGCATTACACCTGGCGATTCGTGGCCGATGCCTACGAGGCCCTGTACGATACGGTGATCCGTGAGCGCAACGCCAACCGCTAATCAGGTTGATTCCGCCGGGACACGGGCTGATTCGCCCCGGCGCCTGCTGGTGATCGTGCCCGCCTATAACGAGGCGGCCAATATCGCCGCCGTGGTGGCGCGCGTGCGGGCCAGCCTGCCCGGCGCGGACGTGTGCGTGGTCAACGACGGCAGCACGGACGAGACCGGCCGTCTGGCCCACCAGGCCGGGGCGATCACGCTCAACATGCCCTTCAACGTCGGGATCGGCGCGGCCGTCCAGACCGGGTTCCTGTTCGCCGCCCGGCAGGACTACGAGCGCGCGGTGCGCATCGACGGCGACCTCCAGCACCCGCCGGAGACGATCGCGGCCCTGCTGGCCGCCCTGGATTCCGGCCCGGCTGACATGGTGATCGGCTCGCGCTTCCTGGCGGCGGGCGGTTACCGGGGCAGCCTGCCGCGCCGGATCGGCATCCGGCTGCTGACCGGGGTGATCCGGGTGCTGACCGGCGAAACCGTCACCGACCCGACCAGCGGCTTCCTGGCCGCCAACCGGCGCGCGATTCGCTTCTGCGCGGCCGAATATCCCCACGATTACCCGGAGCCGGAGTCGCGCGTCCTGATGCATCGAGGCGGCCTGCGCGTGCGGGAACTGCCGGTGGTCATGCACGAACGGGCCGGCGGCGTCTCGTCGATCACGACCGCGCGCTCGATTTACTACATGAGCAAGGTGCTGCTGGCCCTGCTGCTGGATGCGATCCGCCAGCCGCGCCAGTAGCCCGTAACCAACAGTGAAACATCATGACCGATACGCTTGAACAACAAATCGCCGCCCTGGAAGCGGCCATCGCCCACAAGGAATCGGCCCTGCTGGAGTTGGAGGCCGAGCTGCTCGACCTGCGCCGCGACTTGAGCGACTTCGAGGCGCGCTACCGCAAGCTGATCGGCCCGCTCGAAATCCGGCTGGAGGCGGCCCAGGCCGCCGTGCGCGACCTGGAAGACGAGCGCCGCTACGGGGCCAACAAATCCAAACTGGGCGACGACAACCCGTTGCCCTCCTTCTGGCAGCCCCCGGCCGACTACGTGCCGGTCGCGGAGCAGTTCCGGCGGGCCTGGCACGTCCCCCCGCCGGTCGAGCCGCCCCCAGACTCACCGGCGACCGCCATCCCCAAACCGCGCGCCGAGGCCCCGGACAGCCGCGAGGCGCAGGTCAAGAAGCTGTACCGGACGCTGGCCCTGCGCTATCACCCCGACCTGACCACCGACCTAACCGAGCGCGAGCGCCGCAATGACCTGATGGCGCGCATCAACGAGGCCTATACCCAGCGCGACCTGGGCGCGCTCCAGGCGCTGGCCGACCGGCCCGCCGACCGCCCGCCGGAGGAGCCGCTGGGCCTGCTCCGCCTGCGCGATCTCCAGCGGATCGACGATCAGCTCGCCGACCGGCTGGCCGACCTGCGCCTGGAGCACACCAATCTGCTGCATGGCGACCTGATCAAACTGGCCCTGGAGGAGAAATTCGCCCGGCGGCAGGGGCGCGACCTGCTGCGCGACATGGCCGCCGACCTGGAGCGCCAGTACCAGGCCGCCATGCTCAAGCTGGAGCAGCTCCGCCGGCGGTAGGTTGGGAAGGCCGGGAGAGGGAGAGACTATGAGAACGCCTGCTGAACGGAGTCTGCGTGATGAGGGACAATTAACGGTATAGTATGGGCATGGTAGGTGATATCTCCCAAACGGAGTGTAACCCATGACCGGACAAACCCGTATCCCTGTTCCTGTCGATCAGATCACTGCGTTCTGCAAGCGTTGGGGGGTGGTGGAATTGGCGCTGTTTGGTTCCGTGCTGCGCGCGGATTTCGGCCCGAAGAGCGATGTGGATGTGCTGGTCAGATTTGGCGACGAGGTGCGCTACACGCTGTTTGATCTGGCGAGCATGACGGACGAGCTGGAAGCTATTTTTGGGCGCAAGGTGGACGTGATCGATCGTCAGGCGGTGGAGGGTAGTCCGAACTATATCCGCAGAAAGCACATCCTTGGTTCCGCGGAGGTGATCTATGCGGCGTGATGATGCACTTTTGCTGGATATGCTGGTGGCCGCCCGCAAGATTGCCCGGTTTGTGCAGGGCCTGACCGAGCAGGAATTCCAATCCAGCGAGCTGGTCCAAAGTGGTGTCATGCGTGAATTGCAGGTACTCGGTGATGCGTGCCGGATGATCAGTGACGAGACCAGAGCCAGACATGAGGATATCCCCTGGACAGCCATCGCCGGGATGCGCAACAGAATCGTTCACGAATACTTTGACATCCGGATTGACGTGGTCTGGGAGACGGTAGCCCAAAGTATCCCGCCGCTGTTGGCTGTATTGGAGCGTATCGTTGCGCCGGAGGAGTGAACGGCGTTTTTTTGCCCCATCTCATGCCTTGACCAATCACTACCAACGACCAACCAGTCACCATCTCTTGACGACTATCTGCCCTGTACAGGAGACAAACCCATGACCGACGAGATTCGCTGGGGGATTCTGAGCACGGCCAAGATCGGCCGGGGGCGGGTGATCCCCGCCATCCACAAGTCACGCAACGGGGTGGTGGCCGCCGTCGCCAGCCGCGATGTCCAGCGCGCCAGAGACTTCGCCGCCGCCAACGACATCCCGGCCGCCTACGGCTCCTACGAGGAGTTGATCGCCGACCCGAACATCGACGCGATCTACAACCCGCTGCCCAACAGCGAGCACGCCGCGTGGAGCATCGCCTGCGCCGAGGCGGGCAAGCCGACCCTGTGCGAGAAGCCGCTGGCTTCCGACGCCGCCGAAGCCCAGACCATGGTCGACGCCTTTGCCGCGCGCGGGGTGCTCTTCGCCGAGGCGTTCATGTACCGCTTCCATCCCCAGACCGAGGCCGTGCTGGACATGCTCCACGCCGGGTTCCTGGGGGAGCTGCGCTGCATCTCCTCGACCTTCACCTTCACGATCGACCGCGAGTCGAACATCCGCCTGAGCAAGGAACTGGCCGGCGGCGCGCTGATGGACGTCGGCTGCTACTGCGTCAACGTCATGCGCCTGATGACGGGCGAGGAGCCGGTCGCGGCGCGGGCCTTCGCGCGGATCGGCGCGGCCAGCGGCGTGGACGAGACCCTGACCGGCCTGCTGGACTTCCCCTCCGGGGTGGTGGGCCACTTCGATTGCAGCTTCCGCGCCATGAACACCAACCGCTACAGCCTGCACGGCAGCCACGGCCGGATCGAGGTCGAGCCGGGCTTTGCCCCGGAGCCGGACGCGCAGGCGGTGATCCGCACCTGGCAAAACGGCCATCCGGACGAGGTGATCGTCCCGGCCGCCGACCAGTACCAGCGCATGGTGGAGGACTTTGCCGACGCCCTGCTGCTGGGCCGCCCGCCGCGCTACGCCCCGCAGGACGCCGTCGCCAACATGGCCGCGATCGACCTGCTGTATGCGTCCCTGCCGGGGCGGTAGGGGCTGTCCGGGGGCAATGCCGGACGAGGCATGCCTTGTCCCTACACATTCTGAACGCCGATGGCTGAAAGCTGACCGCTGCCTATGGAACGTCAAACGCTGATCGGGCTGATCGTGACCGTGCTGATTCTGGTGGGCGTGCTGGAGCTGGTGCGCCGCCGCCGGCTGCGGGAGGAATATTCCCTGCTGTGGCTGGTGACCGGGGTGGCGCTGATCGTGCTGACCCTGTGGCCGGCCCCGCTGGACTGGATCGCCGAGGTGACCGGAATCTTCCGGCCGACCGTGATCTTCGTGGTGGCGGTGGCCTTCTTCCTGATGATCCTGCTCTACGTCAGCACGGTGCTGACCCGGCTGGCCGACCAGAACAAGGCCCTGGCCCAGGAGATCGCCCTGCTGCGCCAGCAGCTCGACGAACTGCGCGCCGGCAAGCAGGACTAAGCGTCAAAGCGCCAAAGCGGCAGGCGAAAAGCAGAGACAAGAGGCAGGGAGGCAAGAGGCAAGAAACGGCCCGGCGCGTGCATGCGCCGGGCCGCTGTTTTTGTCTTTAGCTGAAAGCCGATCGCTGACCGCTGTGTTTCATCCCCCCAGCACGTTCTGGCGCAGGCCGTCCAGGGTGAGCAGGGTCAGCAGATTGCGCAGGGTCTGGGCGTAGAGGCGCTCGTCTCCATTGAAGGACTGGAAGTTATCGCTGCGGGCGGTCAGGTGGAAGTCATCCTCCTGCAGGCCGCCTTCGGGCAGGCTGCGCGCCGCGCGCCACAGGTTGATGACCGGAATCTGCTCCTGCTGGGCGATATCCAGAATGATGCCGTTGACCTCCAGAGCGACCGGCTCGTTGTAGTTGGGGCCGGTCGGGAAGGTGGTCAGCACCGGGATGATCCCCTGGTTGATCGTGGTCTGCACGACCTGGGTCATGAACGACCGGAACGTGTTCGTATCGTAAATCTGGACGTCCACCGAGCCGAGCATGATCACCGAGACGGCCGGGCGCATGACCCGGTACTCGCAGTTCAGCGGGACCTCCCCCGGCCGGCACAGGGCCGGGTTCGACCAGGTGGAATCGAGCACCGCCGCCGCGTTGAAGGCGCTGGACGCGGCCAGGCTGGTCTGGGCGAAGGAACTGCCCACGCCCTCGCGCGGCGAGACGGAATAGAAATTGATCACGGCTTGCAGCTCGGCGTAGGGCCCCAGGTCGTAGCGGCCGGGCGTGCCGAACGGCTCCAGGTAGGCCCCGGTGGCCGTGTGGCAGTCCCCGACCCGGACGAAGACGTTGGCCCGCTGCCCGGCCGCTTGCCCGGCGGCGAAGATGCGCCACACCCGGCCGGAGAATGACGGCACAACCGGCAGCGCCCACAGGCGGGCCTCCACCCCACTCACGCCGGGCGGCGCGCCGCCCTCGAACCCGGCCGGCGGGCGCGCGGGGAGGACAGGGCGCGGCGGATTGGTCGGGCGCGGGGGGTTGGTGGCGGTGGGAGTCGCCGTCGCGGTCGGGGTATCGGTCGCGGTGGGGGTGGGCGTGTTCGACGGCGTGGCCGTGGGCGTGGGCGTCGGGCTGGGCGTGATGGTCGGCGTATCGGTCGGCGTCCAGGTGGGCGGCAGGGTCGGGCGCGGCAGGGGGGAGGGCGTCAGCGACGGCAGGACGGCCACGGTGGGGATGACCGCCGGATCGAGCCGGCAGCCCGCCAGCAGCCCCAGGCCGAGGATCAGGATCAGACCCAAACCGCGCCATTGCTTCACGTTGCTTCCCCTCCCGCTGACTGCCCGGCGCACGTACTCAAAGTAATCCCGCTTGGGGGTGCTTGTCAATGGGCGGAGGGAGATACCATCTGGCTCCCTGATTGACTTCGCGCGCAATTCGCCCCTATAATGTCCATAGAACATATGTGCGACGGCCTATCGAGGCCAACGGCAGGGGTTTGTGAAGTGTGAGGGGGCTATGGAAACCAGGAACGGCTACTGCGGCTACAACTGCGGTCTGTGCGCGGCCCAGTCGGACGATGCCGCGCTGCGCGCGCGGTTGGTCGAGGGCTGGCGCAAGTACCTCGGCCACGAGCACTACACGGCGGAAAACGTCCGCTGCGATGGCTGCCGGGCGGACGGGCGGCTGGCCGATACGCAGTGCCAGGCGCGGCCCTGCGCCCGCACAAAGGGTCTGGAAAGCTGCGCGCAGTGCGAGTCCTTCCCCTGCGACAAGGTGCGCGACCTGCTGTGCAGCCGCGAAGGGCTGATGACCTACGCCTACCGGCGGCTGGGGACGATCAGCGCGGAAGACTACGACCTGTGCCTGCGCCAGTTCGAGGGCATGCCCAATCTGATCCGGGCGCTGATCGCCGCCGGCAAGCTGCCCGCCTGGATGGCCGGTCGGCTGCCCTGAAAACAAAGTTACACCACAGAGGGCACAGAGATCACAGAGGTAGAAACATAGGGAGAAATGCTATTCTCTACCTCGTTTTCCCTCTGTGTCCTCCGTGCCCTCTGTGGTGAGAAGCCTTTCAATCAAAGTCGGTCGGCCAGTCGGGATGGCGGTAGTGCTCGAACAGGCGCGTGACCTGGTGGGGCATCAACCGGCTGAGCGACAGCGGCGGGATTTCCATCTCCCCAAAGAAGCCCACGCCGCCGGTCTCCAGGTTCCCGGCCCGGACTTCCGGCGCGGCCTCGCCGGTGATCTCGCAGCGGAAGAACAGCTTGTAGATGTAATCCGGGTGCGGGGGATGGCCGTGCCGGTCGCGATCCCAGACGGCCAGCAGCTTGACCGCGCGCGTCTCGTAGCCCGCTTCCTCGCGGATTTCGCGTAGAACCGCTTCCGAGGGCGAGTCGTAGATGTCCGCCCAGCCGCCGGGCAGGGTCCACAGGTCGTTGTCCTGGTGCTCCTGGACGAGCAGCAGCCTGCCTTCCGCGTCAAAGACTACCCCGCGCACGTCCACCTTGGGGGTCATGTAGCCCATCTCGCTCTTGAGCAGGTCGTGGATCGGGGCGAATTCGCCCTCCCCTCCGGCGGCCAGCATTTCGGCGGCGATTTCCTGCAACTGCTCGTAGCGCTCGCGGTCAAAGGGGCCTTCGGTGTAGGTCAGCCCGGCGCGGGCGATGGATCGGATGCGGTTGGCCCATTCGAGCCAGCGCGGATCGGTCATGGGGGAGACTCCTCTCAGGGCGAATTGTTCGGCCAACGCGGCAATGATATAACCGGCGGGAGGCAAGAGGCAAAAAAGTGTCCAGGCGTCGAAGCGGCAGGCGAAAAACGAGTCCGGAGGCCATGAGGCCAGAGTCCGGAGAAAGCACAACGGGCACGTCAGCCGCGACGCCTTCCTGTTTTAGCTGATTGCTGACCGCTGATTGCTGCTTTCCAAGGAGCCTCCCCGCATGGCGAACGACACCTTTTTCATCAGCTACTCCCGGCAGGACGTGGAGATCGTGCAGCGGGTCGCCGACGGGCTGGCGGCGCGCGGGATCCGCACCTGGCTGGATACGATGCTTCTGCCGGGCGAGCCGTGGCAGCAGGCCATCGCCCAGGCGCTGCGCAGCGCCGCCGGGATGATCGTCTTCGTCTCACACGCCAGCCTGGCCTCGGATTGGGTGATGTACGAGCTGGAAGCGGCCGCGCGCGGCGACGCGAGCTGGATCATCCCCGTCCTGCTGGAACGGGTGCCGCGCCTGCCGGCGGCCATCGCCGGGCGCCGCTGGCTGGACGCCAGCCACCTGCGCGGCGCGGCTCAGGTCGCGGCGATCGTCGACGGGCTGGCGGACGCCCTGGGCGGGTATGCGACCGGCGGCGGCATGGCCGGGATGGCGGCGGAGGACATCACCCGGATCGCCGACATGACCGCGGCCCAGGCGCGCGGGGAAGATGCCCCGCCGCGCGCGATCCAGAAGCCGCCCGACTCGGTCTTCATCGTCCACGGCCACGACCTGGCCCTGCGCGACGAGGTCGAAGCCTACCTGACCTCGCTGGGCATCACGCCGATCGTGCTCTCCAAGCAGGCCAGCGCCCAGCAGTCGCTGCTGCAAAAGTTCCTGACCTGGAGCCGTGATGTGCGCTTTGCCGTGGTGCTGATCTCGGCCGACGACCGGGGCGCGTCCCGCCGCCAGTTCGATCCGCCGCGCGGGGTGGGCGAGCGGGCGCTCCAGTTCCGGGCGCGGCAGAACGTGATCCTGGAGCTGGGTTTCTTCTACGGCTACCTGGGCTGGGAGCACGTCTTCGTGCTGCTGCGCCCCTCCGACGAGGTCTTCCCCAACTTCGAGATTCCCTCCGACCTGGCCGGGGTGCCCTTCGACGTGCTGGACGAGGACGGCGAGTGGAAGCACGTCCTGCGCGGCCGCCTGCGCCAGGCGGGATTCCAGATTCCCTAGGATTCGTGTCCGGCCTGCTTCGAATGTTATGGGCGGGTCGCGCGGGTCACTGTGCTCAGGCTTGGCCCTCCCCGCTTTTCTCCGGCCTCCTGGTCTCTGGCCTCGTTCTGTGCGACTCACCCCAGGGGACGGTACAATCCCCGCATCTATGCGGCCCGCATCTGTGCGGCTTTGTGGTGGAGTCTCGATCATGGAACTGAAAATCGCCCTGCTGGGCTTTGGAAACGTCAACCGGGCGCTGGCCCGCCTGATTTTACGCAAGACGGATGCGCTCCAGGCCGAGTTTGGCCTGACTCTCAAGACGGTCGGCATCAGCACGAACAGCCACGGCGCGGCCGTCGATCCGCGCGGGATCGATCTGGCGGCGGCCCTGGACGCCCACGCGGCCGGGCGCGGCCTGGACGAACTGAATCGCGGCGTGGATTGCGGCGACCTGTTGAGCTTCGTCGCCAAGGTTCCCGCCGACCTGGTGGTCGAGGCGACCTGGATGAACCCCAAGACCGGCCAGCCCGCGACCGACGCGATCCGCGCTGCCCTGGGGCGGGGGATGCACGTGACCACGGCCAACAAGGGGCCGCTGGCCTTCGCCTACCGCGAACTGCGCGCCCTGGCCGCCGAGAAGGGCGTCGGCTTCTTCTTCGAGAGCACGGTCATGGACGGCGCGCCGGTCCATTCCGCCGGGCGGGAAGGGCTGCCGGTGACGACGGTCAACCGCATCCGGGGCATCCTGAACAGCACCACCAACAGCATCCTGACCCGCCTGGAGCAGGGCGCGCCGTTCGACGTGGCGCTCAAGGAGATGCAGGACGCCGGGCTGGCCGAGGCCGACCCCTCCAACGACGTGGACGGCTGGGACAGCGCGCTCAAGATCGCGGTGCTGGCCAACGTCCACATGGGGGCCGACCTGCGCCCGGCGGACGTCGACCGGACGGGCATTGGCGGGATCACGATCGAGGCCGTGCAGGGCGCGGTGCAGGACGGGCGGCGGATCAAGCTGCTGTGCGAGGCGTGGCGCGAGGGCGAGGCGATCAAGGCCCGCGTGGCCCCGGTGCCGCTGCCCCTGGATAACCCGCTGGCCCATGTCTACCGCACCAGCAGCGCCGTGACCTTCGAGACGGACACCCTGCCCGCCCTGACCATCATCGAGGGCGACAGCAGCCCGGATACGACCGCGTTTGGCCTGCTGGCGGACGTGATCAACCTGGCGCGCGGGCGCTACCGGCTGGTCTAGACCTGCAAAAAAGCAGTTGAACCGCAGAGACGCAGAGGACGCAAAGAAAAGCAGGTAAGGCATTGCCTTTCCTCCGCGTTCTCCGCGTCCTCCGCGGTGAGATGGTTTTGTTTTTCGCTAGCCGCCCGGCTGGGCCTCGTACGGCCCCAGGTCGACCCACATCCCGCCGATGCGGGGCTGGCCGAGCAGGTCGAAGGGAGGCAGCAGGTCTGACTCCGCGCTCTCCCCACGGTCGATCAGGGCGGCTCCGGCTGCCGGGCGGAAGTCGCCCTGTTCCGGATCGATGAAGCCGGGATCGGTGAAACTCAGGCCATGCCCGCCCCCGGCCGCGTCCAGCGCCTCCGGCGGCTGCTCGTCCTCGCCCAGCGCCAGTTCCGGCTCGGTTGCCCAGATCAGTTCCTGGCCGTTGGCGGAGCCGAAGAAGATCGAGGCCCGCACGTCCAGCGCGAACGCGCCGGAGACCCACAGCGCCCCGCTGTTGCGGTAGAAGATCGTGTTGAGCACGGTCAGGTTTCCCGGCTCGTCCGGGCTGTCGTAGGCCACCGTCCCGGCGTAGGCGGATTCGCCCTCGGCGTGGTAGGCGAAGGCGCTGTTCACCACCCGGTAGCTGTTCCCGGTTTCGAGCACCAGCGCCGCGTCGGCCCCGGTGCGGTACACCAGGGCGTTGATTACCTCGCCGCCGCGCCAGAGTTTGATCCCGTTGCGGGCCACGTCATGCACGATCACGTTGGCGATGGCGACTCGGGTGGCCTTGAAGTCCAGCCCGTCCGCCGCCGCCCCGGTGATGTGCGCGTTGAAGACCACGATGTGGTCGCCGTTTTCGACCGCGACCGCGTCCGCCCCGGAGCCTTCGCCCGCGCCGGGCAGGGCCACATCCAATGCCTCCAGGCGCATATTGTGACACGGCCCCTCCCCGCAGTTGAAGCCGATGGCCGCGTCCCGGATGGCGACATCGTAGACCAGCAGGCCGTCGATGACCGGCTGCGGGTTGACGGGCTGATCCGGGATGGTCGAGCGCAGGGCGTCCCCGACCCCGTCGATCCGCAGGTGGCGCAGCACCAACCGGCGTTGGGGCGAGTCCAGCCGCCCGAACAGGAGACCCACCCCATCCACGAAGCCCCGGATCACGAAGCCATCGATCACCAGGTCGTCCGCCTCGGCCTTGATGGCGGGCAGCCAGTCCCACTCGGCGTTCAGCGGCACCAGGGTCGCCCCGCCGATATGCTCCGCCATCAGGGTGACTCCCGGCGTCGCCATGATCAGCGAGTCGTCCCACAGCCCGACCGGGTATTCTCCGTCCGCGACCTGGATCACGTCGCCGGTCCGGGCCAGTTCCAGGGCGCGGTCAATCGTCGCCAGGGGCGAGTCCGCCTCGCCCGAAGCCTCGTCGCTGCCGCCCGGCGCGACGATCCACATCCGGCCGCCGGACGCGGGCGAGTGTGGCCGGAGCGGGTTGGCCGGGAAGACCGTCCAGTCGATACCGATCGCGGTTGGGAAGTCGGGTGTGGTCATGGCCCCGCTTGGGCCGCAGATCACCCCCCCATCACAGATTCCCGGCTCGTCCACCACCTGGGGCGTCCAGGCGCCTTCCGGCCCCTGCGCGGCGGAGCTGCTTCCCGCCAGCAGGGCCAACACCACCCCGATCACCGTCAGACTGCGCGTGTGCATCGGTCGCTCCCTTCACTCAAGACCGCTGCTATCCTCATTATACGCGCCAACCGGGGGCGCCCCGGGCAATCGCATCAGAGAACAATCTGAACCGCCAAGACGCCAGGAACGCCAGGGAAAAGCACAGAGGGGAACAAAATGACGCAAAATGCCGTTATTCCTTTGAGTGCCGCTGGCGTTTCCGCGTCCGGGTTTGCGCTTTTCGCTTGACCGCTTGCCGCTTCGACGCTGCCAGCGGCATGGCTCGCTCTGCGCTGAGATGTTGTCGCCTGGATGGCCCATGGGGGCACCAGCGGGGGATTGCATGGCGAGCCGAGTGGTTTTAGGATGGGGACGTGTGTGTGACTTTCAGGAGGATGACGATGAAACACGCTCGACTGTTTAGCCTGCTGGCGGTGGTGATCCTGCTCTCGGCCTTCGCGCCGGCCGCGCTGGCCCAGGGCACGCTGCTGATCGAGTCCGAGCCGGATGCGGCCGCCCTGTACCTGGGCGATCTGGCTTACCTGCACGACGAATTCACCCTCCCGGCGGGACTGGCTGCCCAGGTCGTGCTGCCGGGTTCGGCAATCATCGATTCGCTGGTGATCACCGAGGGCGGGGCGCGCGTGCCGGGCTACCGGGTGCAGACCGTCGAAGGGCGGCCCGCCGTGCAGTGGGAGCCGGCCGCCGGGGAAGGCGAGCGGGCGGTGGTGCTGGACTATCTGGCGACCGGCGCGGGCTGGAGTCCGATCTATGACATGACCATTCTCGCGCCAGACCAGGTACGGATGGGCTTCGAGGCGCGCGTGTTCAGCACGGGCCTGACGCTGGACGGAGTCGACCTGCGCCTGGTGGCGGGCATGCCCGGTGGGAGTTCCTACACGCCCAACATGACGATCACCCAGTCCAACGTGGGTTACTTCAACGAGCAGGAGCAGGGCGCGACCAGCGTCGGCGGTTCGGTCGAAATCGCCTACGTCTACCCGCTCGGCACGCAGAGCCTGGGGCCGGGCGAGACCCTGCGCTGGAACCTGGTCGCGGGCGATCTGGCCGCGCGCCGGCTGCTGGTCTGGGACGCGCGGGTCGGCCAGCGGGTGGACGTGATCTACAAGGTCAACAACAGCACCGACGTGCCGTTCGTGGAAGGCTCGGTGCGGGCCTACCAGGATGGCCTGTACGTTGGGGAAGACCCGATCGAGTGGACGCCGGTTGGCAGCGAAGGCAGTGTGACCGTGGCCGGGCTGAGCAACGTGCGCGTGCGCCGCACGGAGAGCGTGGAAATGATCGGCACGGTCCGCGACGATCGTTACCAGCACGAGATCATCCTGGCGGTCACCAACCACGGTGACGAGGCGATCGACATGACCGTGCTGGACGAATGGAACGTCTACGGGTTCGATTACACGTACAGCGCGGAGCCGGTGCGCCAGGGCAACAACGTCCTGCGCTGGGCGGTCAGCGTGCCTGCCGGGGAGACGCTGGAGATCACCTACGGCTTCACGACGGACTGACCGTCCTCGCAGGGACAACAAAAACCGGCCGGGCGAACCCCGGCCGGTTTGTTTCCCGCGAAAGGACTGGCTACTGCGGCGGCAGCAGCACGCCGTTGATGACGTGGATCACGCCGTTGCTGGCCTCGATGTCGGTCGCAACGACCTGGATGCTGTCATTCAGGAACACGCTGCCATCCCGGACCGCGATGCTGATCTCGCCGCCCTGAAGGGTGGGGGCGCTGCTCAGGCCGACCACATCCGCGGCCATCACCTTGCCCTCGACGACGTGGTAGAGCAGGATGCTGGTCAGGGTTTCGGTGTCGGCCAGCAGGTCCTCGGCGCTGATGCCCAGCGCGGCGAGCGCGGCGGCGAAGGCCTCGTTGGTCGGCGCGAAGACCGTGTAGGGGCCTTCCCCATTCAGGGCGTCCACCAGGCCGGCGGCCTGCACGGCGGCGACCAGGGTGCTGAAGTCGGCGTTGGCGGCCGCGATGTCCACGATGGTCCCGGCTTCCTCGGCGATCACGGGCAGGGAGGCGATGTCCACGCTCAGGCGGGTCAGGGGGGCGAACACCCAGCCGGTCAAACCGCGGTAGCGGATGTTGAGCCACTCGCTGGAGGCGTCGCGGCCCAGGACTTCGGCGATGGCGCGGCTGGCGAACGAACCCTGAATCTGCTGGTCGAGGCCGGGGCCGACGCGGAAGTTCAGGTTATTGGTATTGGGGTTGCGGGCATAGGCCGGGGGCAGGATGACGCTGTCCACGACATGGATCACGCCGTTGCTGGCCTGGATGTCGGTCAGGAGCACCTGCGCGTTGTTGATGAACACGTTGCCGTTCTCGACCCGGATGGCCACGTCGAGGCCGAGCGCGGTGGTGGCGGATTCGAGGCTCGCGACATCGGCGGCGTAGACTTCACCAGGAACCACGTGGTAGAGCAGGATGTCGGTCAGGGCCGGGATGTTGCCCAGCAGGGCCTCGACCGTGCCTTCCGGCAGGGCGGCGAAGGCGTCATCGGTCGGGGCGAAGACCGTGAAGGGGCCTTCACCGCTCAGGGTCTCGGCCAGGCCGGCGGCCTGCACGGCGGCGACCAGGGTCGTGAAGCGCCCATCGGCCACGGCGATGTCCACGATGGTGTTGGCTTCTTCGGCGGCCGGCGGCAGCAGGACGCTGTCGATGACATGGATCACGCCGTTGCTGGCCTCGATGTCGGTGATGAGCACCTGGACGGTGTCATTCAGGTAGACGCTGCCGTTCTCGACCTTGATCGAGATGTCGCTGCCCTGGACGGTCGTCACAGACTCCAGGCCGACGACATCGGCGGCCATCGCCTTGCCGGCGACGACATGGTAGAGCAGGATGTTGGTCAGCAGTTCGGTATCGGCCAGCAGGGCGGCCGGGTCGATGTTGAGTTCGCCCAGCGCGGCGGCGAAGGCATCGTCGGTCGGCGCGAAGACGGTGAAGGGGCCTTCGCCCTTGAGGGTGTCGACCAGGTCGGCGGCCTGCACGGCGCCGACCAGGGTCGTGAAGCGCCCGTCGGCCACGGCGATATCGACGATGTCGCCGGCCTGGGCCAACGCGGGCAGGGCGGATACCAACAACAGGGCTGCGACAAGAAGGAAGCTGAGCTTACGCATGGAACAAAATCTCCTTAAACGGTAAGTGTGTTTTCCCGCCTGGATTGGCGGATGTCCCAGTCAATGGCCTAACCATAAAATGTGATCCAAAGCTAGACATTAATTAGACATAAAAGGTACATTAGTGGCGTTTTTCACAAATAAGGGGACTGGCGATGGCTGAGGCGTCCCTGCCGGGCCGGGCCTAACCGGTGGCGAAGGACAGGATCGCGTACTGCTCGCTGGGGACTTCGGCGGGCGGGTCGGCCTTGCCGTAGATCATGCGCGTGCAGTGGCGCTGGTAGCTCAGGTTGCAGCGGTGGGTGAAGACCGTGGCCTGGGAATTGCGGTCGGGGATCATCAGCCGTACCTGCTGGCCGATCAGGACACTGAGGGCGGTGTGCAGCAGTTTTTCCGCCCCCCACGGGGAGCGGTGCATCCACGGCCCCAGATGAATCTGGCCGTCGCCCAGGGGATGGGCCAGCAGGTAGCCCTCGATCCGCCCGCCGAAGTCATCCACCCAGGCGGTCTCCGGGAAGTCCTGCACCAGCCGCCGGATCAGGCGTTCGCGCGGGACGCCGAAGACCTCGGCGTCCAGGTCGACCACCGCCGGGAGGTCCTCCCGGCGCAGGTGGCGGGCGCGCGGGCCGAGGTAGCTGCTGGCCCGCCCCGCCCACACCTCGACGCTGTACAGGGCGCGGAAGCCCATCTTCTCGTACAGCGGGCGGCCCATGGCCGAGGCGTCGAGCAGGATATGCGCCACCCCGCGCGCCAGCAGGTGATCGACCACGGCCTGGGTCACGCGCCGCCCGAAGCCGCGCCCGCGCCGATCGGGGTGGGTGATCACCATCCCGATCCAGGCCCGGTCGCGGCCGTAGGGGGTGCTGGTGGCGGTGGCGACCAGCGCGCCGTCCTGCTCGATGCCGAAGCAGCCGCGCCCACCCCAGGCCAGCAGGCGCTCCCAATCGGCCAGGGAATGGCCCCAGCCGACTGCCTGAGTCAGCGCGTAAGCAGCAGGCGCGTCGCTCAGGCGCAGGCGGCGCAGGATGGGTTCACCGGGCGGGCGTTCGCCCCAGGTCAGGCTCATGGGTGGGCGCTCCAGGACAGGGACAGGATGCAGCCTGCATTATAAGAGGCCAGAGGCCAAGAGTCCAAGCGGCCAGAGAAAGCGGCCAGGCGGCAGGCGTCCAGGCGTCGATGGGCGAGATCGGCTTGCGTAGCGTCGCAATTGATGCAAGTCAAGAAATTAATCGGGTAATTGGGCGAGTGCCAATGGGGTTGCGCGCCGGTCCACCGCCGAGGACTCAAGTCCCCGGCTACACAGTCAAAAAAGCCTGCTGAAGCAGGCTCGTGGCCTGGCGCTTCGGGTCGTTGAGTCCGCTTCAGCGGACTTTGTGTCCCTAGCCCGCGACCTGGCAGCGATGAGACTGCCGGCGCGGGCGATCGGACGGCCGCTGCCTTCAATCACGATCAATGGGATTGCCGGATTATTTTCTTAAGGTTCATCAATTGCGACGCGGGGAATCGAACGGCCGGTCGCGCTGGACCGCGAGCCACCCCGATCGGCCGTTGGGCGCGCGACGGACGGGGCGGTGCCGCCGTCCCTACAAGGCGGCGACGAGGCTATGCGGTTGGTAATTTGTTCGCGAGTCGAACACCTGTATAATCCTGGGTATCGACTGCGCCGATGGGAGTGGCTGACATGGATCCCCTGGTCGCGATTGTGCTGGTTGGGCTGGTGTTCGGGCTGGCGCTGGTGGCCTATGCCCTCCTGCGCGGCAATCAGACCCGCGCCCTGGAAGCGCGCCTCGTCCAGCTTCAGACCAGCCTGATCGAGCTTCAGGCCGGGGAGACGGCCCGCCGCTCGGACGCCCAACTGCTCACCACCCGGATCGACAGCGTCCAGACCGGCCTGACCGAGCTGCGCGGCTACCTGCGCGCCCGGCAGGACACCGAACGGACCACGATGGAATCGATCCGGCGGCTGGAGGCCGTGATCGCCGGGACGCAGACGCGCGGCGCGGCCGGGGAGAACATCCTCGAAGTCGTTTTCGCTCAGCTACCGCCCGCCTGGCAGGAGCGCAATTTCCAGGTCGGCAGCCGGGTGGTGGAGTTCGGACTGCGCCTGCCCAACGATCTGGTGCTGCCCATCGACAGCAAATGGGCGGCATCCAGCCTGCTGGAGCAGTTCCACGCCGCCGACAGCCCCACCGAGCAGCGCCGCCTGCGCCGTGAGATCGAACGGGCCGTGATCGTCAAGGCCCGCGAGGTGCGCAAGTACCTCGATCCGGCCCTGACCATGCCCTTCGGGGTGGCGGTCGTGCCGGACGCCGTCTACGACCTGTGCAGCGGCATCCAGGCCGAGCTGTTCCGGATGAACGTCGTCCTGCTCAGTTACAGCCTGTTCGTGCCGTACCTGCTGCTCGTTTACCAGACCGTGCTGCGCTCGTCCCACTCGATCGACCTGCACCGCCTGGAAGCCTACCTCAACAGCGTGCAGGACCACCTGGATGCTCTGGAAGCCGAACTGGAAGGGCGTTATTCGCGCGCCCTGCGGATGCTGACCAACTCCGGGCACGAGCTGCGCAGCCACCTCAGCCAGGTGCGCGGCGGGCTGGCCGGAATCCAGGTCAGCGCGCCGGAGGCGCTGGCCGAGCCGGAGGAGGTCCGGGCCGACCGGCTGGCCGACCTGCTGCGCGCTCGCCGGGCGGAGACGGGCGCGGGGGAAAAATGAGCAAGGCGGCTGTTGGCTTTTAGCTGTTGGCTCCTGGCTAAAAACAAATCCGATGCGGCCATATGTGGCGGGGTGGAAAGGCCCAGGCCCCGCGCCGCCTTGATTGCGCGGAGGGAAGGCTTTTGGCTAAAAGCCAAGAGCCAACAGCCAATCGCCCATATGACATTGTGACCGCCCCGGCGTAGACTCTTCCGCGTTCTTTGTGACTTTCCTCACCTTCTCCCTCCGGCGGTGCTTGCTATGATCCGGCCATCTTGGCCGAACTTGAACTCACGCAGAGGTAAATCATGCCTGCTCCTCGGATTACGGAAGACTGCATCATGTGCGCGGCGTGCGAGGCGGAATGCCCCGTGGGCGCGATCAGCGAGGGCGAGGACACCTACGTCATCGACCCCAACGTGTGCGTCCAGTGCGAAGGCTACGCCCCCTCCCCGACCTGCATCGCGACCTGCCCCAACGACGCGATCGTGATGGATTAGGGTCTCCACTCGGAATCGAGCGAGGCCGCGGCTTTCCCCACGGGGAGCCGCGGCCTCTTTGTTTGTCCAGGGGCCGTCTCGCCCTACAGCGGATAGATCGCGATTCCCAACAGGCCGGCCACGGCCACGATCAGCGGGGCGATGAGCAGCGCGGGCAGGAAGTTCGCCATGCGCGGCTTCTTGAGGTCGAGCAGGATCAGCGACAGCCCGATCAGCAGCAGGCCGCCGGTGGCGGTCATCTCCGTGATCATCGGCTCGCTCATGAAGCTGCCCGCCAGCGCGCCCAGCACGGCCAATCCCCCTTGCAGGACCAGGATCGTGATGATGCTGAAGGCCACGCCGATCCCCATCGCCGAGGCGAAGGCCAGCGAGGCGAAACCGTCCAGCACGCTCTTGATCGCCAGCAGGTGATAGTCGCCGGTCATGCCGTCCTGGATCGAGCCGAGGAAGGTCAGTGGCCCGATGCAGAAGACCAGGCTGGCCGTCACGAAGCCGGTGATGAAGCGCGAGCGCCCGTCGCCTTCCTGCGGGGCGCTCTCTGCCTGGGCGGGGGCGAAGCGCGCCTGGAGCCAGCCGCCGAAGGCGGTCAGCCTGCCGTCCAGGTCGAGCAGTTCGCCGACGATCACGCCCATGCCCACGCTGAGCAGCGGCAGGATGATGTTGCCCGTGCCCAGGGCGTTGTCGATGCCGACCACCAGCGTGACCAGCCCCAACCCGGTGACGACCGAAGTCTGGATACGCTCCGGCAGGCGGCCGCCCACCAGCAGGCCGATCGCGCTGCCCAGCGCGACCGTGAATGCGTTGAGAATCGTCCCGATCATGATCTTCCCCTCCGAAAGACATACGAAACGAGGTGCGCCCGGTTGGCGCACCTCGTCCGGTGCAAAACGGCGGCGCGCGGCCGCTAGTTGAGCTTGGTCAGGGTCATCCTGAACTCGCCGTTGGTGAACCCGGCGGCCACGTCGAAACGCGTCACGACGATGACGTACGTCCCCGTCATGGGCAGCGTGTATTGAATCTCCGAGTTGGTCGTGTTGTTGGCGTCGTCGTTCTCGGCCAGGGGCGTGCCGGACAGATCCCACAGGTAGAGCAGGGTATCCAGCGTCCCGGCCGTCGTATCGGCGGTGACGCGGATCGAATCGCCCGCCACGCCATCGAAGCGGTAGTAGGCCGCCAGCGGGTTATCGCCGACCACTCCGGTGGCGACCGCCCCATAGCTCACCACGGTGGCCTGGCTGAAATCGAAGGGCGGCAGGGCCGTCCCGGACTGGACCGGGCCGGGCGTGGCCGTCACGATGATGGGCGGGGTGGTGGGAGTCGCCGTCTGGAAGAGCGACGTCGCGGTGATGATCAGCGGCGTCCAGGTCGGCGTCGGTGTCTGGGTCACGATCGCCACGGTCGGGGTGAAGGTCGGCGTGGCGATCGCGTTGTCGACCAGCACCGGGATGTCGAGCACGGCGTACCCGCCGCTGTTGGTCAGCACCGACAGGCGCAGGGTATACGGCCCGTTGGGAAGCTGGCTGACGTCCCAGCGCCCCAGGAACTCCGAGTTGGCGTGACTGACGGCGTAGGGGCCGTCCACGATGGTGAAGTTCTGGGCCGCCGCGCCGATGCCGTATTCGAGCTGGTAGCTGCGGAAGTCGTAGACCAACACCCGGCCGCGCACCTCGACCACGCCCTCGACTTCGGCGTTGGAGAGCGGGAAGTCGACGTTGATGATCGGCTGCTGGATGCTGGCGTCGCAGGCCTGGGTCGGCACCGGCTTGGCGGGCACGGCGATCCCGCGCGCCGCCGCCCACTGGCGGCCGGCGGTGGTGTTGTTGATCCACTCAAACGCGGTCGGATCGCTGATGTTCAGGAAGGTCTGCTCCGCGACGAAGTTGGGGCAGAACTGGTTGGCGACCAGCCCGTACAGGGTGCTGACCTGGACCTGCTTGAAGATGTCGTTGTCGGCGCTGGCCGGCGGCTGGGCGACCGCGTACAGCTCCTGGCGGCGGTTGAGGCAGCGCGAGGAGGGCTGCGTGCCGGAGTCGGCGCAGATTTCCGCCGTGGCGACGTTGGGCGGGATGGTGAATTCCACCGGAGCCTTGCCTGCCAGAGCGGCGGTCATGATCCGGTTCCAGATCGGCGCCGCGCCGGTGATGCCGCTGGTGCCGCGCATGGGGGCGTTGTTGGTGTTGCCGTGCCACACTCCGACCACGACGTTCGGGGTATAGCCGATCGTCCAGTTGTCGCGGTTGTCGTTGGTCGTGCCGGTCTTGACCGCCACCGTGTAGCCGGGGATGTTCAGGATGCTGCCCGACCCGAAGGCCGCGCTGCGCGCCCGGTCGTCGGACAGGATGTGGTTGATCATGTAGGCGTGTTCGGGCTGGACGACCTGCTGCGGCTCCGGATGGGTGGGGAGCGGGATGTTGGCCCCCTGAACGTCCGTGATCCGGGTGATGGTGTACGGCGCCGGCCGCCGCCCGTTGTTGGCCAGCGTCCCGAAGGCGACCACCATGTCGTACAGGCGCACGTCGAAGCCGCCCAGCGCGCCGGTCAGCCCGGCCTGCTGCGGCGTGTTGCCGGGGAAGGTCAGGCCCATCGTCTGCGCCACCTGGGCGAAGCGATCGACCGTCACGAACTCCAGGGCCTTGACGGCCGGGATGTTGTAGCTGTTGGCCAGGGCGGAGCGGACCGACTGCGGCCCGTGATAGGCTCCGTCGTAGTTGCTGGGGCAGTACCCGGCCCAGCAGGTGGGCGTATCCCAGACGACCGTGCCCGGATACCAGTACTGGCCGGAGGGGTTGCCCTGGAAGGCAGCCGTATAGACCAGCGGCTTGATTGAGGAGCCGGGCTGCTGCGGCGAGAAGGCCACGTTGACCTGCCCGTCGATCGAGGCGTTGTTGTAGTCCACGCTGCCGACCATCGCCAGGATCGCCCCGTCGCGCGGGTCCATCACGACCACGCTGGCGTTGTTGCCGCCGATGCCCTGGGCCTGGAGGTTGGCGACCTCCTGGGCGGCCACGGCCTGGGCGATGTCTTGCAGGCCCGGATCGAGGGTCGTGTAGACGTTGAAACCGGTGCGGTAGATGTCCGCCAGGCCGTAATTGGTCTCGAGCTGCTGGGCCACGAAGTTGACGAAATGCGGGTAGCGGATCGTGTTGGTCGGGATGTTGTACTCGCGCGCCTCGACCTGGGCCTTTTCCACCACGGCGGCGGCCACGTTCTGCTGGGTGACGCAGAACGGCCCGGTCTGGACGTACGGCTCGTGCTGGAACTGGATGCAGCCGCGCCTGACCATCAGGTTCAGGACGATGTCCATGCGGGAGAAGGCCGTCTCGCGGTTGACCACGGGGTCGTAGGTCGCCGGGGCCTGGACGATCGAGGCGAGCAGAGCCGCCTGGGGCAGGTTCAGGTCGCGGGCGCTGATCCCGAAGTAGGTCTGCGCCGCGGCTTCCACGCCGTAGGCCAGGTTGCCGTAGTAAATTTCGTTGAGGTACAGCTCCAGGATTTCGTTCTTGGTGTAGCGGCGGCCGATCTCGGCGGCGATGATCACCTCGTCGATCTTGCGGCTGAGGCTGATCTCGGTCCGGCGGTCGGCTTCCAGCACCAGGGCGCGGGCGAGCTGTTGGGTGATCGAGCTGAAGCCGGAGACCACCTCGCCTTCCTGCACGTTCTGGATCATGGCGCGCACCACGGCGATCGCGTCCCAGCCGGGGTCTTCGAAGAAGCGCTCGTTTTCCGTGCTGATCGTGGCGTGGATCATCCACGGGCTGATTTCCTCCAGCGGCACGCTGATGCGCGTCCCGCCGGTGGGATCGTTGATCTGCGAAAGCAGGTTGCCGTTGCGGTCGAAAATCCGGGTCGTCTCGAACTGGCTGGCGAGCTGGGTCAGCGCCTCGATCCGGTCGTTGTACTGGCCAACCTTGGATACGTAGAAGAGGACGAGGCCCACGATCACCAGCAGAACCAGCCCCAGCCCGCCCAGGACGGCCGCGATCGCCGCGCGGACGATCCAGCGCTGGGTTTGCTGGGCCTGGCGCTCCTGCACGTGGCGGTAGCGCTCGGACTGGCTGGCGTCCAGGGCGGCCCCGTAATCCGGCTGGAGCGGCTCCTGGGCGGCCTGGGCCTGATCGTAGCCGTAGGCTTGCTGGGCATCCGGCGAGTAAGCGCCGGCCATCACGGTCGGGTCGGTGTAGCTCTGGCCGGGGATGGTTTCCTGGCTGTAAGGAAGCTGATCGAAGGCAACCGCCGCCGCGCCGACCAGGGTGGCTTCGGGGTCCAGGCGCGGGACGTGGGCCTGCACTTCGGGGATGTCCGGGTTGTCCTCCGCGTAGGCCTGGCTGGTGAGGACATCCTCGGCGGCGTCGAAGCGGCCGTATTCCGAGGCCAGCATGGCGTCGGTACCCTGCGGTTCGGCGGGGGCCAGGCGCGGCCGTTCCGCGCGGACCCACTGGCCGTTCTCGTGGCGGTACCACACGTCGGATTCGACGCCGATCATCCACCAGTAGCCCTGCTCGTCGAGCAGCATGAGCTTGCGCAACTCCGCCTGGAGCGCTTCGCGGGTGAGCTTGCCCTGGTGATAGCGGTGGCGCAGGCCGGTGACTTCCTCCTCGACCCGGTCGAACTGGGCGACCAGCCCGGCCAGCGGAGACGTGGCCTGCGGTTCGGGGGTCGGCTCTTCCCCGGCCAGGGTGTCCTGGAGGGTGGCTCCGGTGGCGTCGGCGCTGGCGGCTTCGGCGGCATACTGCGCCGCCATGGCGGCCGCGATGGCCGCCGCGTCGCCCTCGGCGGGCGCTTCGGCTTCCACGTCGACGGCTTCCTCGGCGACCGGCTCGGCCGCGACGTCGGAGGTTTCCTCCTCGGCCGGGGCCGGTTCCGGCTGCGGGTAGATGGTGGCGTCGACTCCGTCGAGCAGCCGGTCGCCCTCGATACCCGCCGGGATGTACCAGCCGCCTTCGCTCGGCTTGGGGCCGCTTCCGCCCGGCGCGGCCTGTTGGGGTTTGTACCAGCCGCCGGGGCGCGGGCTGGCAGGTTGTTGGGCGGGCGCGGCGGGAGTCGCCGGGGCGGCCGCCTCGTCCGGGGCGTGCCAGCCGGCCTCGGCCGATTCCTCGGCCGGAGAAGCGGCCTCCTCCTCGCCGGGGGCGTGCCAGGCGGCGTGCTTCTCTTCCTCGGGCCACTCGCCGGACTCAGGAGACGCCGGATTGCGGGGCTGTTCGTCACTTGGCCGGTCAGACATCATCGCTGCTCCCTGGGTCGTAATAACAATTTGTTAGCAACAAGTTCGGATTCGTGAACTCATTATACACCACCCGCCCGGCGCGCACAGTGGGGCAAGGCCGGCCTGGCAGGGCCTCCCGGCAAAAGCAAAACGAACCGCCAAAACGCCAAGAACGCCAAGGAAAATATGCGGAGAAAGCCGGAATGGCGAAACACACGCACCGCAAAGCGATCCGTGCTGCTGGCAGCGTCGATGCGCCAACCGGCCTTGAGCTGATGGCTGACCGCTGATGGCTGAAAGCTGTCTCTGTCAGGGCAGGGTGAAGGCGCAGTAGCCGTCCGCCATCAGACAGGTCTGAAGCTCTCGCCCGTCGAGGAGGACACGGAAGGTGTCCGCGCGGCCGTCCTGCGCCCAGGTGAGGCCGTCCGGGCTGGCGACCATCTGCACGGCGTATTCCGGCAGGGCGCAGGCGCGCGGCAGGGCGCGGGCGAAGTCGCTCATTTCGCGGACGCGGGCGCAATAACCGGCGGGCAGCCGCCCCTTGAACGCGGCCCCATCCAGGCTCGCGCCGTCCGCCCAGACGAAACTCAGCCCGGCGAGGGGCAGGGCGTAATCCGAGTCGTTATAGAGGGTGAAGCTGGCGGAGTCGTAGTACAGCTCCAGGTTGAGCCGGGCATCCGCCGGGATGCCGGCCGCGCCGCGATCGATGGTGCCGGCGTAGAACAGGCGGTGGAAGAGCGCCCCGGCATTCCCGCTGATCACCAGCGCCCCGGCCGCGACCGCCAGCACGACCAGGATCAGCACGCCGATGGGCAACCGGCGGCGGCGCGCCCTGGCCGGTTCTTCGGCCGGTTTGGCCGGTTCGACCGGTTTTTCCTCAGGTTGGGCGGCGGGTTCGGGCGCCGGCTCGGCGATGGGCTTGGCCTTGCGGGTGCGCGGTTTGGCTTTGCTCTTGGGCAGGCTGGTCGGCGGCGCGGCGACCACCGGCTCGGCCACAGCCGGCGCGACGGCCTCCGCCAGGCTGGCGGGCTGCACCATCATCGTGGGCATTTCGATCTCGGCGGTGACGTATGCCGCTTCCAACGCCTTGTAGAACTCCTCCCCGGTCTGGTAGCGGTCGGCCGGTTCCTTGGCCAACGCCCGCAGCAGGACGGCCTCCACCTGGGCGGGGATGGCCGGGTTGAAGCTGCGCGGGCTGGGGGGCTGGCTGGTGATGTGGCTGAGCGCGATGCTCATCGGGGATTCGTCCTCGAACGGGACGCGCCCGGTGAGCATTTCGTAGACCACCACCCCCAGCGAATAGATGTCGCTCTGGGGCACGGCCTGCTGGGAGGAGACGGCCTGTTCCGGGGCGATGTAGCGCGGGGTGCCGAAGGCGGTGCCGCGCGTATTGTTGCCGCCCAGTTCCATCGCCAGGCCGAAATCGGTCAGGATGGCCCGGTTGTTGGCGTTGCGGTCGTACAGAATGTTGGACGGCTTGATGTCACGGTGGATAATGCCGCGCGCGTGGGCGTAATCGAGGGCCGAGCACACGTCCCCCACCGTCTTGAGGATGCGCTCCACCGGCAGGCAGTCGCCGGTCCGGCGCAGGTCGCGCAGCACCTGGGCCAGGGTCTGGCCGTCCACCAGCTTCATGGCGATGAAGAACTGGCTGTCCGATTCGCCGAACTGGTAGATCGCGACGATGTTGGGGTGCTCGAAATGGGCAATGGCCCTGGCTTCCAGGCGGAAGCGATCGATGATTCGCTCGTCCTCGGAATCGTCGGGGATATGCAGGACTTTGACGGCGGCGGGGCGGCCCAGGTTTTCATCCAGGCCGCGATACACCCGCGCCATGCCGCCGCGGCCCAACACATCCTGGATGGTATAGTCACCCAGGCGCGTGCCGATCAGGGGGTCTTTTTCGGTTTTGGCGATCATAGTACGATGTGCGGGTGCGGCCCCGGCCTGGGGCGGCAGCGCGATGCTCCAGGTTACTGGTTGATCACACCCATTTGCTGCGCTTCTTCATAGGACAGGCGATTCCCCTCGTTCGCGTCGGCCGCGATCTCGGCCAGTTTGTCGGGATTGAAGAGATCGTCCACCTTGGACATGTCCAGGTTTTGCAGCCCGGCCAGCATGCCTTCCAGGTCGACGTCGTCGGGCAGCGGCTCCAGGGTCGGTTCGGGCGGCGGCTCAGGCTTCTTGCTGGCGGGCGGCGGCATGACGGGCAGTCCGGTGGGCCGGGTGGGCAGGGTCGGCCGTTCGGACGCGGGTATGGGTCGCCGATCCTGGGCGGCCGGGCGTGGTTTGGGCTTGGCTGCCGGCGCGGGCGCGGTGAATTCGAACGCGGCGCGGCCGATCGAGTCCACGATTTCCTGGGCGCTGCGGCGGCCGTAGGTTGTGGCGACGCCGAAGTTGCGCGCCCCGGTCGTGCCCTCGAAGACCATGCACAGGAAATGGTGCAGGCCGATGGTCAGCACGAAGATGTCGAACTCGTCCCCGTCGTAGTAATGGATGGCCTGCGGGCGCTTGCCGCCCACCACCGGGCCGATGGTGAGCATGTGCCCGAACATGGGCACCAGTGTCCGGGCCAGGTGCTCGCGGTCGACGTAGCCGACCGCGCCGATTTCCTGAAGCACGGCCCCGGAGCGATCCATCAGGATGATCGCCATCGCGCCGACGTTGGTCAGCAGCTTGTGCATGATCTCGCTGACCGCGCCGACGTTGACGGGCGGCACCGGGCCGAGGTCGGGCAGCGCCGAGGCGGCCGGAGCCGCGCTCGGTTCGGTCGGTTCCTGGCCGTCCATCACGGCGTGCAGGACGCGCACGAACCGGTCGCCATCGGCCGGGCGGACCAGATGGTACACGGGCGCGCCGACCGGGATTTCGGAGTCGTCCTCCGGGTCGTCGGCCCCGGCCAGGATGATGATGGGCAGGTTCGGGGCGACCCGGTTGGCTTTGGACGCCAGCTCGAAGCCGCGCATATCCTGCAGCACGGCCGCGCTGACCAGCAGGTCCATGCCCCCGCGCTGGACTTCTTGCAGGGCATCGGCCCCACCGTGGGCCTCGATGACCACGCCGGGGCGTTCCAGGAGGTCCAGGGCAGCTCGGATGATCTGGGCCGTGAGGGCCGTGCTGTCCGCTACGAGTATTCGCTGTGCCGTCATGTGGTTACCTACCTGGCGTGAACCGGTCTTAAACCTTGATTATACTGCATTATACTGCACTGGATGAACTCGTACGATACGGCCCGGAAACGCCCCCATGGCAGCCAGTCCGCCGGTAATTGGCGGAGCTGAGAGGCCACCTGGCCGAGCTGGGCCACGGGAATCCAGCGAAACGCGTCGATCTCGCCGTTGGTGGGAGCCGGCTCGAACGCCGGCCCGACCTCCGCCAGGAACACGTACGAGACGTAGGGGGCATGGCCGGCCTGGGCCAGGTGCAGGTCGTAATCGACCACTCCCAGCAGCCCGGCGTCGTCCACCGCCCGGCCGGTTTCCTCGTGAATCTCGCGCAGGGCCGAGGCGTAGGGCTGTTCCCCCGGCTCCACCCCGCCGGTGGGCAGGCGGTAAATCCCGGCCGGGTAGACGGTCTTGTTGACCAGCAGCAGCTCGCCGCCGCGCTGGATGACCATGATCACCTCGGCGACGCGCCCCCGGCCCTGTCCGAACCGGCCGGTGCGCAGCGGGTCGACCTCGACCGTGACCGTCTGGACGGGCACGTCCGGCGCGAAGAGCGACAGCGGCCGCAGTTCATCTCTATTGTATATCCGACCCATCCACCCCGTCCCGATTCGAAGGTTAGAGTTGAGAAACGATTATGCTGGCGGCTGTTTCCATATGCTACGCTAACGGATAACCCTATTGTAACGCAATAGGAGAAGGGTATACAACCACCCTTTTCCGGCGGGACCACCACATTAGAAGGCAGTCTGACCCGCCAAAACGCCAAGGGAAAATGCGCAGAAAAGCAGCGCATAGGAAAACGCTACCATACAGCGTCCAGGCGAAAACACCGCTGATGGCAGACCGCCCTCTTCCGAGGCGGGAGCAGCAGGTCCTTCAGGCCTTTCCAGCGCGACCTCGGCGTACCTGGCGCATGCCCTTCGCGGCGCAGATTTTGCGTTCCTTTGTCTTTCCTCATGGTTTCCTTGGCGACCTTGGCGTTTTGGCGGTTGTTTCTGCCTTTGATGCGATTCCAGGCGTGGCGGGCGGCGCCTCGAAATCGTTTGTCTCTTCGAACCGGCGGAGCCGTGCCGGAGGTTCGGCGTATTGGACAACGGCCGAGCTTTACCTGTACAATTGGAAATTAAGTGATCGGTAGGGGATTGGATCGGGTTTTTGACGTGCTTGGAAAAGGCCGGACGATGGCTGAAAAGACCGTGCTTATTGTCGATGACGATGAAGGAATCGTGCGGTTGGTCACGACCATGATCGAACGCGAGGGATTCAGGTCGGTGGCCGCCTACAACGGCCAGGAGGCGCTGAACATCCACGCCACCCTGCACCCGGATTTGATTCTGCTCGACCTGGCGATGCCGGTCATGAACGGCCTGGACGTGATCGATGCGATCCGCAAGCGCGAGCAGGGCGGCGCGCGTACCCCGATCGTGCTGCTCACCGCGCACGGGCATAGCTACTTCACCGGCGAACGCCCGCGGGCCGACGTCGACGGCTACATTACCAAGCCCGTCACCCTGTTGAAGCTCCGCCAGGAAGTCCTGCCGCTCCTCGCGTCTTGATCGATCGGCTTCAGGCCAGGGGCAGCGCCATGCCGAAGGTGCTGCCTCGGCCCGGCTTGCTGCTGAAGTACACCCGGCCGCCGTGCGCTTCCGCCACGGATTTGACCATCGCCAGACCCAGCCCCGAACCCCGCCGGGGATGGGTGGACGAAAAGGCCCGGTAGAACCGGTCGAACAGGCGCTCCTGGGTATCCAGCGGGATGCCCGGCCCGTTGTCTTCCACCTCGATCAGCAGTTCCTTGCCCTGAACGCACGCCCGCAGTTTGATCTGGCCGCCCGCCTGAGTGTATTTGTTGGCGTTGCTCAGGTAGTTGCCCACCGCGCGCCGGAACCAGTCCACGGCCAGGTTGACTTCCGGCAGCCTGGATGGGACTTCCAGCACGCAGGTCTGTTCCTGGGCGGCGAACAGCGGCCCCATTTCCCGGTAGACGCTGACCAGGATGGGGCGCGGATCGACCCGCTGGGTCTCGAAATTGTGGCGGCCCTGGATGTGCTCCAGCTCCAGCAAATCGTCCAGCAAGACCTGCATCCGGTTCATGGCGTCGATGGCGATGTCGTAGATTTCGGCCACGGTCGGGTCGTCCATCGGCAGCGAGTCGCGGAGCATGACCAGGGCGCTCAGGGTCACCCCCAGCGGGTTGCGCAGGTCGTGGGCGGCGTTCTGGATGAACTGCATCCGGGTTTCCTCGGCCTGCTTGAGGTGACTCACGTCGCGCAGCAGAATCACCCGCCCGCCGGTGCCTTGCGCCTGGTCTGGCGCTCCGGCCGGCAGGAGGTGGGAGACCACCCCGGCCAGGACCTGGCCCGATTCCAGGCTCACGTCCAGCACGCTGGGGGTCGTGGTGGTGCTGCCGTGCAGCACGTCGTGCAGCTTGTGCAGGACTTCGACGGGCAGGGTGGCCTTTTCCAGGGGGAGGCCCAGGGTGCTATCGGCCCGCAGGCCCAGGAGGTGCTGCGCGGCCGGGTTGATCAGGCTGATCTCCCCGGCGGGGTTGGTGACGATGATCGCGTCCGCCGCCGACTGGATGATCGCGCTCAGGCGGGTCTCCTGGCGGTGCGTCTCCTCGAACAGGCGGGCGTTATCCAGCGCGACCCCGATCTGGTCGGCAATCGCTTTGAGCACATCGAGTTGTTCCGGCTCGAAGGTGTATTCCAGGTGGTGCATGACGCTCAGGATGCCCACCACCCGGCCGCGGGCGTGCATCGGCACGAGGGCCTGGGCCTTGATCTTCTCGCGGGTAAAGGCCGGGACGGCCAGGCGCTGATCGCCCCGCAGGTCGCCGGTCACGATCAGGCGATCCTCGCGGATGACCTGGCCGGAAAGGCCCTTGTCCAGGGGGATACTCATCGGGTCGGTGACAAAGTCGTATTTCCAGCCGCGCTGGGCGCGCAGCACCAGGCGGCCCGCCGCCTCGTCGATCAGGCTGATCCCGGCGGCGTCGACCGGGACGATGCTCAGCACGGCATCGAGCGAGGTGTTGAGCGTCAGGTCGAGGTCCAGCGACTGGCTGACGGTGGTGGCGACGGTGTTGATCGCGGCAAGCTGGCCCACCCGGCGCTGGATTTCTTCGGTCAGCACGCGGTTCTGTTGGAGCAGACTGACCGGGTCCTGGGAACGAGAGGTATTCTCCATAATGAGTCCTGGACACGCACGCGACACGGGTATACTGCTTAGATGAAGTTTTCGCACTATACCACGAATCGGGCCGGGTGCAACAACCGCCCGAAAGACGCCCGGCCACCGATTCCCCTCCTGCGGCGGCCTTACCCGAACCAGCCCAGGGCCGAGGCGATCGCCAGGACGACAAGGAAGGTCACCAGGAGCAGCAGCCAGGCCACCAGTTGCCCGCTGGACTGGCCGATCGAGAGCGATTTTTCCTCCATCTCGACGTTGCCCAGCAGGTCGACGTAAAAGTCCAGGTTGCGGCCGCCCAGCGTCAGGCGGGCCATGTAATCGTGCTCGGCCACGACGGCCCAGCCCTCGGCCAGGTAAGGCTCCAGGGCGGTTTCCAGCCGGCGGCGGGCTTCTTCCGGGGAAATCGGGTCTACTTCGGGCGCGCTCATCGTCGCATCTCTCCTGCTGCGGTATGATCGGGCGATTGTGTGCGTGACAGGCTTGCCAGCGGGATCATGCCGCCGGGAACGCCAAAGCGTCAAGCGTCCATGCCCCGCGAGGCATGCCTGCCATTGTTTTTGGCTGACCGCTGAAAGCTGATCGCCAGTCGCTGTTTTTCGAGGAGCTGATCGAGCGTGAAAAAGTCCACCCTGGGCCGGATCGCGGCCATTGTCTTCCTGATGATGATTATCGGCAGCATGCTGCTGTCCACGCTGGTCCCCACGACGCGCACGTCGGATAGCTCGGCCAGCCTGCCAACGGCCGACCTCTCGACCGTGGCCCCGACGGCGGTGACCTTCCCCACCCCGGACCCGGCCGGGCCGAACGTCGTCGCGGCGGGGACGTACGTCCACCCCAGCGGGCTGTTCACCATCATGCAGCCGCAGGGCTGGCTGCCCTATGCCCAGACCACGCAGACCATCGCCAGCGCCAGCCTGGTCAACAACACCCTGCTGAGCGTGGTGCACGCTTATACCCAACTGTACGACTACGCCCAGGACGTGACCACCCTCGACGCCCAGAACAGCGCCGACCAGCTCGCCGCCTCGTGGTCGGAATACGACTCCTGGCGGGAGACGAGCCGTGTCGTGGCGGACGGGCGGGTGACGATCGACTTCGCGCTGGACCTGGGGGGCAATACCTACCTGGCCCGCCACATCACCTGGGCCAGCGAGACCGTGCCGACCCTGGCCCTGGTCGTGCGCCTGGTCGCGCCGGACAACAACCCGGCCCTGCTGGACGCCCTGGCCGAGGCGATTATACCCAGCTTCCACGTCCTGCCGGAGTCGTTCAACGCGCCGGTGAGCTGGCAGGCCTACATTGACCAGGTTTCTGGCTTCCTGATCCGCTACGGGCCGGACTGGACGGTGGCCGAGGGGCGGCCGGGCGGCGTGGCAACCCTGACCGGCGCGGAGGGAACGATCAGCCTCTCGTTCGAGCCGGATCGGGCCGTGGCCGACGAGGACGCGGCCCGCGCCTGGGCCGAGGCGGCCAAGCCCGGCGCGGCGATCCAGGCAATCACGCCGCTGGCGCGCGGCGAGACGGCCGGGTTCCAGGTGAGCTATACCGCCCCGGACGCGGACGGCGCGCCGCAGAGCTACCTGGCCGTGCTGCTGCCCGCCGAGGGGCGCGGCCTGGCCGTGGCGAACGTCCTGCTGGCGGGGGAGGAGGCCAGCCTGCTGGCGTCCGAGGCGGCGCAGACCTACGCCAGCCTGCTCACGCTGCTGGGCACCTTCCAGTTGTTGCCGGAGGACGCGATCCAGCCGGCGGAATAGGGGCGACCTGCCGGGCGTGGTGGGCAAAAGACTCCAACAGGACACGGATTTGCACGGAAAAGACACGGATAGCCACGGATTCAACGGGAATGATTGGTGTGAATCCGTGTCCTATCCGTTTTGTCCGTGTCCAGGGTTTTGCCGTCCCAGAAGATCGGCGGTCTCCTCCGGGGTGGTGACGGGCCGGGCGCAGGTGAAATTGCGGCAGACGTATACGGTCGGGCGCCCGGCCTGGGCCGGGCGCTGGCGCAGCAGCGGCACGGGATGATCGTCCCCGGCTCCATCCGGGGCCAGCGCGACGACCGCGTTGGGCCGGTAGGGGCGCTGGATCACGTCCAGCAGGGCGCGGGTGGATGGTTCGGCGGGGTCGCCGATCACGGCCACCTCGGCCAGCCCGGCGACGAGCATGTCCACCACCCCCAGCGCCTCCCCGAACGCCTGCGGGACGCGCTCCATCGCGGCGGCCAGCATCCCCAGCGCCCCGGCGGCGGCCTCTTCATAGTACGGGCGGGCGGTATACGCCGTCAGGCGCAGGCAGCACTTGAGCAGGAGCGACTGCCCGGCGGGCATGGCGTTGTCCTGCAAACTGCGCGGCCGGGCGAGCAGGGCCTCGTGGTCGTCGCTGGTGTCGAAGTAGCCCCCGTCCGGCGCGGCGAAACGGGCCAGGGCCACGTCCACCAGGCGGCGCGCCTCGCTGAAGTAGCGCGGCTCGAAGGTGGTCTGGTACAGCTCCAGCAGGCCGTCGGCCAGGGCCGCGTAATCCTCCAGGTAGCCGTTCAGCTTGGCCCGGCCATCCTTCCAGGTACGCAGCAGGCGGCCCTCCGGCGTGCGCAGAGTCGCCAGCAGGAACTCAGCATTGCGGATCGCGGCGGCGCGGTAATCGGCCCGGTCGAGGACACGGGCGGCTTCCGCCAGCCCGGCCAGCAGCAGGCCGTTCCAGGCGGTGAGCACCTTGTCGTCCAGGCCGGGCGGGACGCGCTCCGCCCGGACGGCGTACAGCCGCCCCCGGATGAGCGCCAGCCGTTCGCGCAGGGCCTCGACGGTCAGGCCGAGGTGGTCGGCCACGGCGGCATCCTCGTTGGGCACGTGCAGGATAGCCCGCCCCTCGAAGTTGCCCGCCTCGGTCACGCCCCAGTAGACGCTGGCGAGGGCGGCGTCTTCCTCGCCTAGCGCGGCGACCAGCTCCGCCCGCGTCCACACGAAGAACTTGCCCTCCTCGCCCTCGCTGTCGGCGTCGGTGGCGCTGTAAAAGCCGCCTTCGGGGCCGGTCATCTCGCGCAGCAGGTAGTCGAAGGTCTCCTCCGCGATGCGGCGGAAGAACGGGTCGCCGGTGATCTGCCAGGCATGCAGGTAGACCCGGCCAAGCTGGGCGTTGTCGTAGAGCATCTTCTCGAAGTGCGGCACGAGCCACTGCCCATCCACGCTGTAACGGGCGAATCCGCCTCCAACCTGGTCGTAAATCCCGCCGCGCGCCATCCGGCGCAGGGTGAGCGTGACCATCTCCAGGGCGGCCTGACTGCCGGTGCGGGCGTGGGTGCGCAGCAGGAATTCCAGGTTCATCGGCTGGGGGAACTTGGGCGCGCCGCCGAAGCCGCCGTAGGTCCAGTCGAAATCGGCGTGGAAACCCTGCAAGGCCCGGTCGAGCAAGGCCGGGGTGAGCGCCTCCGGGCGGCTGGGCACGCCGAGCAGGTCGTGGCTCAGCGTGGCCGCCAGGTTCCCGGCGACCTCGTCGATCTCGCCCCGGCGATTCTGGTAGGCGTCGGCCACGGCCTCCAGAATCTGGCGGAAGGACGGCATCCCGTAGCGCGGTTCGCGGGGGAAGTACGTCCCGCCGTAGAAAGGCTTGCCTTCCGGCGTCAGGAAGACGGTCAGCGGCCAGCCGCCGCGCCCCTGGTTCATGGTCTGGACGGCCTGCATGTACAGGCTGTCCACGTCGGGGCGCTCCTCCCGGTCGACCTTGACGTTAACGAACAGGGCGTTCATGATCGCGGCGGTGTCCGGATCTTCGAAGCTCTCGTGGGCCATGACGTGGCACCAGTGGCAACTGCTGTAGCCGATGCTGAGCAGGATCGGCCGGTCAAGCGACCGGGCGGCCTGGAAGGCGTCCTCGCCCCAGGCGTACCAGTCCACCGGGTTGGCGGCGTGCTGGCGCAGGTAAGGGCTAGTTTCGTGCTGGAGGCGGTTCATCGGGTATCCTTTGCGGCATGGGTGTTGGATGGGGTGATTTTAATCACGAAGGTCTTTTTAATGCCAGTATTTGGCTGTTGGCTATTAGCTGTTAGCTGTTGGCTAAAAGCGAAAGCGCGAGGGGAGGGTTCGCATGCGGCGGCGAGGGGGATGGCTGGGGATCGCGATCGGGGTCGGGGTGGTGATCGGCGCGGTGGCGCTGGGCTGGGCCCTGACCCGGCCCGCGAGTCCGTTGGGCACGCCCACGGCGGCCTACCCCTACGCGCAACGCGGGCCGGTGGCGTTCGCGGTCGATTTCATCAGCCAGCACGGGGTATGCAATAACCGCTACGCCAGCGGCCGGGTCTACGATCGGGACGGCCAGCCGGTCAACGGGCTGAGCATCCTCATCCTGGCGGGCAGCCCGCCCGACTCCCCTGAACAATCCCTCGGCGCGGTGACGGGCGCCGAGCCCGATGCCGAGGCCGGAAGCTGGCATACCTCCCTGCTGCGCCTCGGCGAGCCGGAGGCGTACACGGTCGAGCTGCGCGGCGCGGCGGGCGAACTGCTGGCCGCGCCGGTCAGCCTCCGCTTTGAGCCGAACTGCGCCCAGAACATGGCCGTGATCGATTTCGTCCAGGTCGCCGGACAATAAAAAACCCAGGGCCAACGGCCCTGGGTGTGAAAGCGAAACGGCAGGCGGCGCGCTACGGCACCAGCAAGACCTGGCCGGGGTAGATCAGGTTGGCGTTCCACAGGCCGTTGGCGGCGGTGATGGCCGCCACGGTCGAGCCGTAGCTGCGCGCGATCGAGGCCACGGTCTGGCCGTACTGGACGGTGTGGTAGCGGGCCAGCGGGATGATCAACTGCTGCCCGGCATAAATCCGGTTGGGGTTGCCAATCCCATTCAGCGCGGCCATGACGGTCCAGTCGAAGCCGTAGCTCAGGGCGATGCGGAACAGGTTCTGGCCGGGCTGGACGACGTGCACGGCGCGGCCGGTGTAGACCGGGGGCGGATTGTACACGCCGCCGCTGGCCGGGATGACCAGGACCTGCCCGACGTAGATGTAGTTGGGATTGTAGATGCTGTTCAGGGCGGCGATGGCCTGGATGGTCGTGCCATAGTAGGCCGCGATTGTGCCCAGCGTCTCCCCATAGCGCACCGTGTGACGGATGTTGCTGGTCTGGGCGGAGGCGGTCGTTGCCCCGATGCCGAAGATCATCACCAGCAGACTCAAAACAATAACTACTCTCATCAGGCGTTTCATCAATGGTCTCCCCTTGTGCAGCCTAATCCACATTTTCTTCATAATTATATGACGAAAAAGCAACTTGTTAAGTTCCTGTCGGCTTCTCGTCGGCAAGCCGTCGATCAGGCGTCAGCCAGGCCGCCCGGCGAAGGCCTGAGTCCGCCGGGGCGCGGCGTAATCGCGCCCCGGCCGATGTGCTCAGATGCCCGGCCCAACCTACCCCTTCACGCTCCCGGCCAGCAGGCCGCGGATGAAGTACTGGCCGAGCAGGATGTAGACCAGCAGGGTGGGCAGCGCGGCCAGCAGCGCCCCCGCCATCGGCAGGTTCCACTTGACCGCTTCCCCGCCCGCGAGCTGGCTGAGCTGGACCGTGATCGGCTGGTTGTCGGTCGAGGTCAGGGTCACGGCGAACAGGAATTCGTTCCAGATCTGCGTGAACTGCCAGATGATCACCACCACGAAGCCCGGCAGCGAGATCGGGAACATGATGTGGCGGTAGATGCCGAAGAAGCCGGCCCCGTCGATGCTGCCTGCCTCGACCATCTCGGTCGGCACTTCGGCGTAGTAGTTGCGGAAGATCAGGGTCGTGATCGGCAGGCCATAGACCACGTGGGCCACGATCAGGCCGGGGATGCCGCCGTACAGCCCGATGCTGTTCAGGAACTGGAACAGCGGGATCAGGATACTCTGGTAGGGGATGAACATCCCGAAGAGCATCAGCGGGAAGATGATGTTCGCGCCCCTGAACTTCCACTTGGAGAGCACGTAGCCGTTCATGGAGCCCATCAGAGCCGAGAGGATCGTGGCCGGGACGACCAGGATGAAGCTGTTGCGCAGGTTGGGCAGGAAGGCGTTGACGGCCTCTGCGAAGCCCTGCAGGTCGATCGGGTTGGGCAGCGACCAGACGGTTTCGAGGTTGATGTCGGCCGGGTTCTTGAAGGCCGTGATGACCACCATGAAGATGGGCATCAGGAAGAAGGCGGCCGCCAGAACCAGGACGGTATAGATCAGAATGCGGCGGGGTCTGAACTGGATGCCGGTCATAGTTCGTGCTCCGAGCGCAGGGTCGTGTACAGGTAGGGCACGATCACGAAGGCGACCATGATCAGCATTACGACGGCGATGGCCGCGCCCTTGGCGAACTGGTTGGCCCGGAAGGAGGTCAGGTACATCAGGATGCCGGGCACGTCGGTCGTGGCGTTATCCGCCCCGGCCATGGCGAAGACCAGGTCGAAGATTTTCAGCGAGATGTGCCCCAGGATGATCATGGCGCTGAGGGTGATCGGCTGGAGCAGCGGCAGCACGATGTGGCGGTAGACCTGAAGCTCGTTGCAGCCGTCGACGCGGGCCGCCTCGCGCAGCTCTTCCGGCACGCCGCGCAGCCCGGCCAGGTACATCGCCATCGTGTAGCCGGACTGCTGCCATACGGCGGCGATGATGATCCCGATGAAGGCCAGGTTGAAGCCGTGCGTCTCCGGCAGGGCCGTGGTGGGGATGGCTTTGCCCCCGCCCAGCAGCACGAACAGGGCCAGCACGACCGCGATCCCGCCGGTCACCCGCGCCGCGTTGCGGCGGCCACGCTGCCAGCGGCGGTAGGCCATCCAGGCCAGGACGGCCGCCACGACCAGGAGGATGATGCCGGGCAGGTCCTGCCAGTTGAACTGGAGAATCTGGGTGCGGTCGGTCAGCCAGCGCAGTTCCAGGGGTTGCAGGCCGATCACGCCGGGCAGGCGGTTGACGCCGCCGCCGGGGTTGAAGAGCCAGCGCCACATGGTGCCGGTGACGATGAACGACAGGGCCATCGGAAACAGGAAGATCGTGCGGAAAATCCCTTCGCCCTTGATATTCTGATCGAGCAGGACGGCCAGCAGCAGGCCCAGCCCCAGGCAGCCCGCAAGGAAAAAGATCGTGAAGAAGAAGGTATTGACCAGGTCCTGTCGGAAGCGCACATCCAGCAGCCCGGTGAACAGATCGTTGTAGTTTTTGAGGCCAATGAAGTTGATTTCCGGGTTCAAGGAAAGGCCCGACCAGTCCGTCAAAGACGTATAGACGGTCTGGCCAATGAAGCCGTAAACAAATATCGCAAGCAGGAGGATCGAGGGCAGCAGCATCAGAATGGCCGTGATGCGATCCCGGTTGAGCCGCCTGCGGCGGTGGGGTGGCCTTGAAGGTTGTTGGGTTCTGGCGACCGTCATAGCAACCTCTCTGTGTTGGTAGGGTTCGCGTCGGAACTGGAGGAATGGCTTAACCCTACTATAACATGACCGAATGAAATGGGGCGGGCCAGTATCTGACCCGCCCCACAAAGCTCAGTGGACGATTGCGCGTCCGTGCAACGAACTATGCGCCGATGCCCGACTGGAGCGCAACCGCCTGGGCGGCGTTGGCCGTCGCCGTGGCGTCACGCGAGGTCAGGAAGATTTCCATCACGGTCGCGAAGTTGCTGGTGAAGCTTTCCGGCGCAACCGCGCCGTGCACCAGGCTGCCGACGATGGTGTTGCTGGCCCAGTCCGCCGCGGCCGACTGGAGATAGGGATTGTACAGATCGCCGTTGGTCACGTCGCCGCCCAGATTGGCCGGGATCGAACCCTTGAGCGGGTTGAAGATGTCCTGGCCTTCGGCGGAGCCGAGCAGGGTCAGCCAGGCCAGGGCCGCGTCGCGGTTCTTGGCGCCCACGGGCAGGCCGAAGGAGTCCGACAGCATCATGAAGACGCCGTCGGTGCCGGGGGCCGCGGCCCAGCCGAAGCCCTCACCCGGGACGAGGCCCAGGGTGGTGACCATGTAGCCGGCAGCCCAGTCGCCCATCACGTTGAAGGCGGCGGTGCCACCGACAACCATGTCGGTCGCCTGCTGCCAGGACAGGGAAGCGGCATCTTCGTTGGTGCAGTCAAGCACCTGGCCGAAGGTATCCCAGACCGCCACGGCTTCGGGGCTGGTGAAGGAGACGCTGCCGTCCCACAGGCCGTTCCAGCCGTCGGCGCCCAGGATCGACAGGGCGACGCTTTCCCACAGGTGGTTGACGGTCCAGTTTTCGCCCAGGGCCAGCGGGGTCACGCCGGCTTCCTTCAGGGTCGGGCAGATCGCCAGGAAGTCAGCCCAGGAGGCCGGGACTTCCACGCCCCATTCCTCGAGCTTGCTGGGGACGAACCACAGCACGTTCGAGCGGTGAATGTTGACCGGGACGGACCAGATGCCCTCGTCGGTGCTGATCAGGTCGAGCAGCCCCTGGGGGAAGGCTTCCATCCAGCCCTGTTCCTCGAACAGCGGGGTCAGGTCTTCCATGCGGTCGGCGACTACCCAGGTGCCGATCAGTTCCTGGCCGGCGTGGACCTGGAACGAATCGGGCGGATCGCCACCCAGCATGCGGGTCTTAAGCACGGCCTTGGCATTCACGCCAGAGCCGCCGGTGACCGTCGCATTGATGACTTCCACATTCGGGTTGATTTCACTATATCGCGCGATGAGGGCCTCCAGCGCGGGGCCTTCATCACCGGCCCACCAGGAGAAGATCTCCAGTTCGCCGGAGGGGCCCTGAGCCAGCGCCAGGCTGGTTGCACCCAGCATCACGCTCAGGACGAGAACCAGGCTCAGTAGTTTTTTCATCTTTCCTCTCCTCAACAAGGGGTTACTATTGCCGTGAGGGGTTTACCCCGGTGGGTTGGAACAATCGGAGCACCCCTCTGCGTGTATATTATATAGCATGTTGTGTGATCCGTGCACAAACCAAATGAGAGATCGATTATTTTGCCCCTGGCGAAAATGGCTCAGAGGGACGATTCGACATGCTAGGCCTTGTGAAATTAACCCTACATCCAGCAAACGCGCTATAATATAACAAAACTTATCTTATAAATGAGAATACACTATGTCCGCTGTCGCGCTGGTCACGTATCGAGCACAACCCCAACTCACTTCCGATGATCATCTACTCGTCAAGCCCCTGCTGACGCAGGGGATCGAAGTGGTGGCTTTGCCCTGGGATGTCCCCCATGCCGACTGGTCCTGGTTCGATGCCGTCGTCGTCCGCTCGACCTGGGACTATCACCTGCGGCCCGGCCCGTTCGCGGCCTGGATCGCCTACCTGGAGGCGCACCAGATCAACCTCTGGAACCCGCCCGCCGTGCTGCGCTGGAACATGGACAAGGCTTACCTGCTCGAACTGGACCGGCAGGGCGTCCCGATCGTGCCCACCCTGCTGCTGCCCCAGGGCGAGCAGCCCAGCCTGGCGGCGGTGCTCGACCAGGCCGGCTGGACGCGGGCGGTGATCAAACCGGCGGTCGGCGCGTCGGGAGATGGGGCCCGATCCGTGACCCTGGCGGACGCGGCGGAGAGCCAGTCCAGTCTGGACCACCTGCTGGCGCACTCGGCGGTGCTCGTCCAGCCTTTCATGCCGCAGATTCAGGACGGCGAGTGGTCGATGATCTTCTTCCAGGGCCGCTACAGCCATGCGGTCCTCAAGCGCCCCGCGCCGGATGGCCTGTTCGTCCAGCACGAGCGGGGGGGCACCTGGCAGGCCCAGCGTCCCCCGGCGGGCCTGGTCGACCAGGCGGCGGCGGTGCTGGGAGTCGCCCAGGCTCTCCATCCCGATTGCCCGCTGCTGTATGCCAGGGTGGACGGCATCCTGGTCGACGGGCGGCTGCGCCTGATGGAGCTGGAGCTGATCGAGCCGGACCTGTACCTGGGCGGCGATCCGGAGGCGGCCGGGCGCTTCGCCGAGGCCATCTGCGGCACCGTCCGCCGCAGCCGGCCCGCGCCTGGGCTGCGGCAGATGGCATTCGTCTGAACGCGTACCTTGGGAAATGACAATCGACACAGGCGGCCGTGCCGGGCGTCACTGAGCACAATTGGGCGACTGGAGGGATAATTGTGGATAATCATCCCCATCATGAGTTCATCCGTCCGTCGAGGCTATCCCATGCAGGTCCTTACCCCTCCGCCCCAGTCTCTCGCCCAGACGCTCGATCAGCTCCGGCCCGGCCAGAAGGGGCGCGTCAAGCGGGTACGCGGCGAGGGGCTGCTGCGCCGCCGCCTGATGGACATGGGCATGGTAGCCGGGGTCGAGGTCGAAATGCTCAAGACCGCGCCGCTGGGCGATCCGATCGAGTACCGGCTGTGCGGTTATCATCTGTCGCTGCGCAAGAACGAGGCGCGCTGCATCGAAGTCGAGTTCTAGGCGGCGACTCTTCCAATCCATCCCTTCGAACGCGACAGGCCCGGCATCTCGCCGGGCCTGTTGTGTGTGTGGAGACGAGGCAGGCTCAGGCGCGGGCCTTTTCGTCGCGCCGGATGCTGTCCAGCGGCGCGAGGGCCTCGTCGTAGCAGGTGGTCAGCCGGGCGAATTCGATGTCGCGGCCCTGATGGCCCAGGTACGGCCGGTCGACCCGGCCGATTTTCTCCGGCGCGGGCAGCAGGGCGGCATGGCTGAGGTAGGCGCGGGTCACGATCGGCGCGCCGCCGATCCCGAACTCCTTGAGCTGGGCCGCGATGGCGTGGCTGCCCAGGGTCAGGTTGCCCGCCCCCGGCAGCAGATTGAGCTGGTAGATGGCGCGGGTGGGCAGGGTGGTGCGCAGCAGGTCGCGCTCCAGGGTCGAGTACCAGCGCAGCGGGCGGCCGTCGTGGATTGGCAGGCCGCGCTGGCGGACGGTCAGGGTGAGGATGTGCTCGCCCTCCTCGCTCAGGGTCACGCGCTGGGTGGACGGCAGGCGGACGAAATCCATGTCCGCCACGAACTTGGGCGCGCCCCAGACCTGGCGGCCGCCGTCCCGCGCGGCCAGGTTCGTGACCGGCAGGTGGAAGACGAAGATGCCGCAGTCGGGATAGCGCGATTCCAGCAGGAGGGGCAGCAGGGCGGGCGCTTCCTCGCGGTAGGTGCAGAAGGTGCCGATGGCGACCTCGCCATACGGGTCGCCCATGTGCTGGTGATCGAAGCTGTACAGGTGGTAATTGAACGCGGCGATGACCAGGTTGGCCCGGTTCTGGCCGAGCCGGACCGGGAAGAGTCCCGGGCCGGGCAGGGTGGCCTGGACCGCGTCAAGGTCGGCGCTGAAAATGCCCAGGAAGGCATCGGTCCGGTAGTACTTCACCGGCAAAGTCAGGTCTGCGCCGCGGACCGTGGCCCGTTGGACAGGGCCGGTCCATTCGAAGAATCGTTCGTCCGCGCCCGGCAGGGTATTGAAGAAACCGCGGGTGCCAAGATACCCCAGCGTGAGCGCGCCCGTCAGTGCCAGCGGTTTACGCAGAAACCGTCGAATCCTCATCGTGCACCTCGGGGGACTCAACCAACGTCATCTGTATTGTATCATGGCTCGTGCCGGTGGCTTTCAGCGGTCAGCCAGAGGCAAAAAACGGCCCGCGCCCGCTTTTGGCCTGGACGCCTGGCGCTTGGACGCTGCCAGCGGCAGGACCGGCCCTGCGGTTCGCTTTTCTGCTGGCTCGGTTTGGCCTGACCCTGAAAGCGGCTATAATCCCCCCGCACGCCGTTCAACTGTTCGCTGCGAGTGATGGAGTATTTGGAACGTGGTGATATCCCTCCACAACATCGATGTGACCCCCACCACGGGGCTTGAGCCGGCCCTGGCCGAAAAATACGCCCGGCTGCGAACCGGTCTGCGCGATATGGGCCGCGTCCTGGTGGCCTATTCCGGCGGGGTGGACAGCACCCTGATCGCCAAAGTCGCCCGCGACGTGCTGGGCGCGGACGCCCTGGCCGTGATGGCGATCAGCCCCAGTTACGCCGAAGCCGAGCGCCCGGAGGCGACCCGGCTGCTGGCCGAGATCGGGATCGCGCACCGCATTGTCGAGACGGACGAGGTCAACGATCCGCGCTACGCCGCCAACCCGGCCAACCGCTGCTACTTTTGCAAGGAGCACCTGTTCGAGGCCCTGTTCGAGATCGCGGCGGCGGAGGGCTACGCCTTCATTCTGGATGGCTTCAACGCCGATGACGTGGGCGATCACCGCCCCGGACGGCAGGCCGGACGCGAGCGCGGCGTGCGCAGCCCGCTTCACGAGGCCGGGCTGACCAAGAGCGACATCCGCGCCCTGGCCCGCTACCTGGGCCTGAGCAACTGGGCCAAGCCGGCGATGGCCTGTCTGTCCAGCCGGGTGGCCTATGGGCAGGCGATCACGCCGGAGATTCTGCGCCGGATCGACCAGGCCGAGACGCTGCTGCGCGGGCTGGGGTTGGGCCAGCTCCGGGTGCGCCACCACGACACCCTGGCCCGGATCGAGGTCAGCGCCGAGGATATGCCGGCTGTGATGGCCCACCGCGAGCGGATCGCCGCCGGGCTGAAAGCGCTGGGCTACGTCTACGTGACGCTCGACCTGCAAGGCTTCCGCAGCGGCAGCGGCAACGAGGTCCTGATCCGCCATGACTGACCACCGCCATGAATACGACCAGGTCGACGACTTCGCCCGGCTGGACGTGGGCCGCGAGGCCCGCCAGGGCATGCCGGAGTTTGTCTACGCGGAGAGCAAGACGCCGGAGCAGGTGGGGGCCATCCTGGCGCGCATGGCGGCCCGGTTGGGCTGCGCCCTGGCGACGCGGGCCACGCCGGCCCATGCCGAGGCGGCAAGGGCTGTGCTGGCCGAGGCGGTCTACGACCCGATCTCGCGCCTGATCCGGGTCGGGGCCATGCCGCGCCTGGAAGGCGGGCTGGCCCGCGTCCTGGCGGCGGGGACGTCCGACCTGCCGGTGGCCGAGGAGGCCGCCGGAGCGCTGGACTTCCTGGGGAACCGGGTCGAGCGGCTGTACGACGTGGGCGTGGCCGGGCTGCACCGCCTGCTCTCCCACGTGGACGAGCTGGCCGACAGCGACGTCCTGATCGTCGTGGCCGGGATGGAGGGCGCGCTGCCCACCCTGGTCGGCGGGCTGGTGGACGTGCCGATCGTGGCCGTGCCGACCAGCGTCGGCTACGGGGCCAGCTTCGGCGGGCTGTCGGCCCTGCTGGGGATGCTCAACTCCTGCGCGCCGGGGGTGAGCGTGGTCAACATCGACAACGGCCTCGGCGCGGCCGCTGTTGCCCACCGGATTCTGCGCCAGCTTCGCAAGCGCCATGCTCGATTTTGACTGTCGGAGTTTTGGTTGAAAGGCGATGGGCTGATCGCTGATCGCCGCTTCTCGAAAGCGAATCGCTCCTTATGACACGTCTTGCCTATATCGATTGTTTCTCCGGGGCCAGCGGCGACATGCTGCTGGGCGCGCTGCTCGACGCCGGCTGGCCGCTGGCGAGCCTGCAAGCCGTGGTCGACGCCCTGGGCCTGCCTGGGGTGACCGTCCGGGCAGCCCAGGCGGTCAAGCACGGCCTGGCCGGGACGCACCTGACTATCGACGCGCCGGAGGCCCAGCCGCTGCGCCATCCCGCCGACCTGCTGGCTCTGATCGATGGGGCCGCCCTGCCGGAGGAAGTCCGTGCAAAGGCGGCGGCGGTGATCACGGCCCTGGCCGAGGTCGAGGCGCGTGTGCACGGCATGCCGGTCGACCACGTGCACTTCCACGAGGTCGGCGCGGTTGATACCCTGGTCGACATCGTCGGGGTGATTGCCGGGCTGCACGCCCTGGGTGTGGGGCGGGTGGTCGCGGCCCCGGTGCCCTGGTCGCACGGCACGATCCAGATTTCGCACGGGCGCTTCCCCGTGCCGCCGCCGGCCGTCGCCGCCCTGCTGGAGGGCGTCCCGGTGCGCGGGGTGGACGTGGAGGGCGAGCTGGTCACGCCGACCGGCGCGGCCCTGCTGACCGGGCTGGCCGAGTCCTTCGGCCTGATGCCGCCCATGACCGTCGCCAAAGTCGCCTACGGCGCGGGGACGAAGGACTGGCCCGACCGGCCCAACATGCTGCGCCTGGTGCTGGGCGAGGCGGACGCGGCGGGCGACCTCCAGGCCGAGACGCTGACCGTCCTGGCCTGCAACCTGGATGACATGGTCGCGCAGTGGTACGGCCCGCTGGTGGAGACGGCGCTCCAGGCCGGGGCGCTGGACGTGTGGCTGACTCCGGCCCACATGAAGAAGGGCCGCCCGGCGGTGGTGGTCGAGGTGCTGTGCCGCCCGCGGGATGCCCTCAAGCTGCGCACCCTGCTCTTCCGCCAGACGACCACCCTGGGAATCCGGGAGTCGGTGGTGACCCGCTGGGCGCTGCCGCGCCAGACCCACGCGGTGACGACCGCTTACGGCGCGGTGCGGATCAAGGAAGCCTCCCTGGAGGATGGCACGCGCAAGTTCGCCCCGGAGCACGACGACTGCGCCGCGCGCGCGGCGGAGCATGGGGTCAGCGTGCGCGAGGTGTGGCTGGCGGCGGTCCAGGCCGCCGGCGAGGGCGATCGATCGGGATCGGGCGCACTCCAGACCTGAAGGACGAAACTTCGGGCATGGATTGGCACGGTTTCGCCCGCAGGAATCCGTGCCAATCCGTGTTCCATCCGTGGTATCCGTGACCCATTCGTGTCTTTTTCCGTTGCCTCGTTCGGCGGGTAGGGAGTTGTCGAATGGGCCGCCTGCCCCTACACTAAGGGGCATGAACCCTTCATTCACCCACGTCCTCCGCCGGGCGGCCGGCGCGCTGAGCCTGACCGCGCTGCTGCTAGCCCTGAGTCTGACCGCCGCCGCCCAGGGACCCGACCCGGACAGCCTGTTCGCCACGCCGACTCCGCTCCCGGCTCTGGCCGGGCCGCTGCTGGGCGGCAACAGTCCGGACAACGCCGGCCTGTTCCTGTATGACCTTGCCACGCGCACCCAGCGCGATTTGAGCTTCGGCCCCGGCGATCACTGGTTCGGCAGTTTTTCGCCGGATGGCTGCCGGATCGCGTTCAGCCTGAGCGGCCCCGACCGGCACGACCTGCGCCTGGTTACCGTCCGGCTGGACGGCTCCGACCTGCGCGAGCTGGTCAGCTTCCGCCTGGGCCAGACTGGCGACGACCCGGCCGCCCTGGCCTGGGACGCCTGGAATCCGCAGTGGTCGCCGCTGGGCGACCGGATCGCGTTCGTCCTGCTGCGCGAATACCAGCGCGGCGGGCAGCGCGTGCGAACGTCGCACATCGCCTGGGTGCCCCCGGAAGGCGGCAGCCCGACCCTGTACAGCACCAGCGGCACCGAAGGCGAGCCGACCTGGCGCGGCGACGGCCAGTGGCTGGCCTACACCTCCTACGAACTGAGCGCCGCCAACCAGCGCGAGGCCGACATCTGGATCATCAGCGCCGACGGGGGCACGAAGTTCCGCCTGACCAATTTCGCCCAGGGCAGCACGCTCTTCCCGGATTGGTCGCCCAACGGCGAGGTCGTAGCGTTCGTTTACGCCCCGGTCGCCAACGGCCACCAGTTCTGGACCGTCCCCGCCTCCGGCGGCACCGTCCAGCAGTGGAGCGAAACGCGGACGATGGTCCTCAATTTCGACTGGCTGCCGGATGGCAGCGGGCTGGTGGCGGCGATCAAGGGCTGGCAGGGCCAGGACGACAACCGCCTGTACCGCGTCCCGCTGCCCGGTTTCGCCGACCGGGACGCCACGTTGTACCTCGATCACCCCCTGGCGACGGCCGCCGATTACCCGCGCTTCAGCCCGGATGGGCGGCTGCTGGCTTTCCGCAGCGCCTACGGCGCGATCCTGTTCGACCCGGCCACCGGCGCGGTCGAGGAGATCACCAGCGCGGGGCATCACAACAGCCCGCTGGTGTGGAGTCCCGCCGCGTTCGCCGGGGAAAGCAGTTGTCAGTAGACAGTTCACAGTCGACAGTCGACAGCAAAAAAACGCTCCAGGCGGGGGATGAGAATCTGTCTGGCAGTTTGACGCTTTGACGCTTAGGCGCTGTTCTCCGGTCTCCCGGCCTCTGGTCTCTGGCCTCGACGCAACCTCTGGTCGCGTTTCCCCAACCCTCCATTTGCGCACCAGGGTCGTACACTGAATCTGTGGAGCGCGAAACCCTCCACTATGACCCCAGGGCTGTATGATGAGTCTGCAAGTCGCGCGAGGGAAACACAGAGGACAAATTCAAGCGTATGAAACCAGCTATTTCCGTCGATCATCTGTCGAAGACCTACCGCGTGCCGGAACGGCCGCCGGGGCTGGCGGCCTCGTTGCGGAGCATGGTCCACCGGACCTATACCGATGTGCCCGCCGTGCGGGATGTGAGCTTCACCGTCGGGGCCGGGGAAGTCGTCGGGTTCATCGGGCCAAACGGCGCAGGCAAAACCACCACGCTCAAGATGCTGTCCGGCCTGCTGCATCCCAGCGGCGGCGCGGCGACCGTGGCCGGGTTCACACCCTGGCAGCGCGACCCGGCCTACCTGGGCCGGATCGGTATGGTGCTGGGCAACAAGAGCCAGCTCCTGTGGGACATCCCGCCGCTCGACTCGTACCATGTCCTGGCGGAGATCTACCGGATCGCCCCGGCGGACTTCCGGCGCACTCTGGACGAACTGGTCGATCTGCTGGACCTGGCCGAACTGCTCACGCGTCCGGTGCGCAACCTGTCCCTGGGCGAGCGCATGAAGTGCGAGATGGTCGCCGCCCTGCTCCACCGCCCGGACGTGCTCTTCCTGGACGAACCGACCCTGGGCCTGGACGTCTCGATCCAGCGGCGGCTGCGGCGCTTCGTGCGGGAGTACACCCGGCGCAGCGGCGCGACCGTGATCCTGACCAGCCACTACATGGCCGACGTGGCCGAGTTGTGCGCCCGGATCATCCTGATCCACCACGGCGGGCTGTTGTACGATGGGCCGCTGGGCGGGCTGGTGGAACGGCTGGCCCCCTTCAAGCTGCTGCGCCTGACCCTGAATCCACCGGAAAACGGCGGCGCGCCGGAGATCGCCCTGCCGGACGGGGTGGACGTGATCGAGCGCGAGGGCGGGCGGCTCGTCCTGCGCGCGGCGCGGAGCGAGACTCCGGCCCTCACCGCCCGGCTGCTGAGCAGCCTGCCCGTGCTCGACCTGGCCGTGGAAGATCCGCCCGTCGAGGCCGTGATCGACCAGGTGTACCAGGAGGGGGCCGTATGAACCCGCGCGGCGGCTGGGCGCTGATCAAGCGCACGTGGCTTTCCTGGCTGCAATACCGCAGCTTCTTCTTCCTGCTGGCTTTCGGCTGGATGATCCCGCCGCTGGTCTACCTGTTCGTGTGGTCGACCGCCGCCGGGGGCGAAACGGTGGGCGGCTTCACGCGCGGGCAGTTCGTGGCCTACTACCTGGTGCTGATCCTGGTCAACCAGATCACCTACTCCCAGACCAACTGGACCGTGGGGGACATCATCCGGGCGGGCAGCCTGAACACGCGCCTGCTCTACCCGATGTCGCCCCACTACCACACCCTGGCCGACGAGATCGCGGGCAAGGTGGTCTACCTGCTGTTCGTGATCCCGGTCACGGCGCTGCTGGCCGTGCTGCTCCAGCCGGAATTGAGCGCCGGGCCGGGGCAGATCGCGGCCTTCGTTCTGGCGCTGGGGCTGGCCTGGGCGCTGCGCTTCCTGTGGGGGTATGCCCTGGCCCTGCTGGCCTTCTGGGCGACGCGGGCGGATGCCCTGCTGGCCGTGCAGGACGCGCTTGTCTTCCTGCTGGCGGGGCAGGTCGCGCCGGTGGCCCTGCTGCCGGACGCATTGCGCCTCCTGGCGACGATCCTGCCCTTCCGCTCTATGGTCGGCTTCCCGGTGGAAGTCCTGACCGGGCAGGTGCACGGCCCGGACCTGCTGCTCGGCTTCGCAATCCAGGCCGCCTGGCTGGTCGGGACGGCGCTCGTCTTCCGGCGGACGTGGCGGGCCGGGCTGGGCCATTACAGCGCGATTGGAGGCTGATCGCATGACTCGTGCTCTACGTTTGATCGGCGTCTTTCTCCGCGCCTCCGCCCAGCAAGACCTGGCCTACCGCGCCAACTTCCTGATCGCCCTGCTGCACTCGCTGCTGAACCTGATCACCGGGGTGGCGGGGGTGGCTGTGCTCTTCGGGCAGGTGGAGGCCATCCAGGGCTGGGACTTCCCCGCGACCCTGGCCGTGCTGGGCGTCTACCTGACCGTCGGCGCGCTGCGCGACCTGTTCATCAGCCCCAGCCTGGACAGCCTGGCCGGGATGGACGGCGACGTGTGGAGCGGCCGCCTGGACTACACCCTGCTGCGCCCGGTGGACATCCAGTTCCTGGTGAGCTTGCGGCAGTGGCGGCTGTTCGCGCTGCTGGACCTGCTGCTGGGGTTGGGCGTGCTGGGGGCGGCCATCAGCCGCCTGAGCCTGGCGCTGACCCCGGAGCGCCTGATCGCGTTCGTGGTGCTGCTCTTCGCCGCGCTGATCCTGCTGTACGCGATCCTGCTGATCTTCACGGCCCTGATCTTCTGGAGTCCGGGCTTTCTGTTCACGTGGCTGTTTAACGGCCTGTTCCAGATGGCCCGCTACCCGGTCGGGCTGTACCCCGGCGGGCTGCGCCTCGTCCTGACCTGGATCATCCCGGTCGGGCTGATCACCACCGTCCCGGCGGAGGCCCTCACGGGAACCCTGGCCCCGGCCACGTTGATCGGCAGCCTGCTGCTGGCGGGGGCGCTGTTCGCGGCGGCGTCGCTGCTATTCCGACACGGCCTGCGCCGCTACGCCAGCGCGTCGAGTTAAGCTGAATAAGGCACGGATTTCACGGATAACACACGGATGAACACGGATAAACCGAATTCTTTATCCTGTGAAAATCCGTGCCTGATCCGTGTTATCCGTGCCCTGGTTTTTTGAGCGGTGGCTCCCGGAAAGCCTGTGCACAGGCCTTCGATAACAGGCCATTACCTTGCCCGCTTAGAACATTTGTGCTAAAATGAACACATGGTCTAGATTGGACTCCGCACGTCGGAGGGGGATTCGACGATGGCAGACAGAATCATTGCGTATTGCGGCCTGGTTTGCTCGGAGTGCGACGCCTACAAAGCCACCCAGGCCAACGACATGGCCGCGCTGGCGGAACTGGCCGTGCGCTGGAGCCAGGAGTTCGGCGGTTCGTTCAAGGCCGAGGATTGCATCTGCGACGGCTGCCTGGGCGACGGCCGCAAGATCGGCCACTGCGCCGAGTGCAACGTGCGCGCCTGCGCCGTCCAGCACGGCGTGGTCAACTGCGCCTACTGCGCGGACTTCGGCTGCGAGATCATCGAGGGCTTCATGAACATGGCGCCCCCGGCCCGCGCCACCCTGGAGGAGATTCGCCGCTCGCTCTCGTAGGCGCAGGGCGCGCCTATCCACCTGCCCGAAGGTTCGATTCGAGGGACGGGATTGCTTCCCGTCCCTTTCGTTTGTCCCGATTGCGCCGCGCGGCGGCCGGTCTGTGTTACACTGAAGGGGCTTACCGGTACCGGTTGGAGAGAGGCTTATCGTATGCAGCGCTTCCGCGAGCCTGTCAGTGGATTCACCCACCTGGGCGGGGCCATCGCCGCCGCCGTCGGTTTGCTGGTCCTCGTCCTCCTCACCCGCGAAGACACCGCCAAGATGATCTCGATGGGGGTCTACGGCCTCAGCGCCGTGGCCCTGTTCCTGGCCAGCACGGTCATGCACCTGTCGCGCGGCTCGGCGCGTAAGATGGCCTGGCTGCGCACGTTCGACCACGCCGCGATCTACCTGCTGATCGCCGGGACGTACACCCCGATCTGCTACAACGTCCTGACCGGCACGTGGCGCTGGGGGATGCTTGGCCTGATCTGGCTGCTAGCCTTCGCGGGCATCGTCTACAAGCTGGCCTTCCACACACGCGATCACAGCCTCCTCTCCACGGCCTTCTACGTGGCGATGGGCTGGGCGGCCCTGCTCGTCGCGCCGCGCGCCCTGGAACTGCTGCCGCCCGGCGCGCTGCTGCTGATCGTGGCGGGCGGGGTGGTCTACAGCCTGGGGGCGATCGTCTTCGCCGCCAAACGGCCCAACTTCCACCCCCAGTTCGGGCACCACGAGGTCTGGCACCTGTTCGTGCTGGCCGGATTCGCCCTGCACTTCGCCGCGATCCTGTTCTACGTGGCCTAGCTGCTCTGCCCGATTTCCTTTCAATCCAACATGGACGGCACAGATTGAATGGATTTGCGCGGATTTTCATTTGGAGAAACCGTGCGAATCCGTGATATCCGTTTCAGCCGGGTTGCATTGAAAGGTGTCCCTGCGACCTGCCCAGAAAGCTCGCTGGCGCGCTATCCCGGATTGCGCTTCGCATGTATACTGAATCGCAAGAATGTGGTACAAATGGTGATAAAATTAACCGGCAGGGGAATCCGTGTCCAGAATTAATTGGGATGCAGTCTGGCAAAGTCTCAACTGGGGCAGCGCCGACCAGGACGAAAACGTCGAGCGCACCCTGGCCCAGCGGGCGGAGAAATACGCGCGCCTTCAGGAGTCGGAGGTCGAAGACGCCGACGAGAGCCTGAAGGTGCTGGTCTTCATCCAGGGCCAGGAGCGTTACGCGATCCCGGTGAGCTTTGTCCAGCAGGGGATGAGCGAGCTGAAGCTCACCCCGCTGCCGTGCGTCCCCGCCTACTACCGGGGCGTGATCAACCTGCGCGGGCGCATCCTGTCCGTGCTCGACCTGCGTTGCCTGTGGGGGATGCCCGCCCAGGAAGTCTCCGGCCTGGCGCGGGTGATCGTCGTGCGGGCGGGGGCGCTGGAGCTGGCCCTGCTGGCCGAAGACGTGGTGCAAATGCTCTCCATTCCGCTGAACAAGATCGTCCCGCCGGCCGTGGCGGGGGTGGGGCTGCCGCACGTTCAGGGCGTCAGCCCGGATGGACTGGTCATTGTCGATATTGAAAGCCTGGCGTCCGATCGCCGCCTGCGCGTGCATGAAGAACTGGGGTGAGTGCCGCCGTGACTCAAGCGCCTGATTCTGTCTCCGTCTCGCTGCACCCGGAGTCGCTGGGCAGCATCCTGCGGGGTGCCCTGCGCGACCGCCTGGTCCTGGCCATCCTGCTGCTCAGTTTGCTCCCGGTCCTCCTGGCCGTCGGGGGAATCCTGCTCGTCCTGGATGCGGGCCGCACGGCCTGGATTGCCGGTCAGACGCCCCTGCCGGCGGTGGTGCCCGATCTGGACATCCTGATCGGGCGCGTCGCCCTGGCCGGCGCGGTCGTGCTGGTGCTGACCCTGGTCGGGGGATTTCTGGCTATCGCCCTGCTGCGCGCCCGGTTCACCCGCCGCGAGCAGCTCTGGCGGCAGAAGATCGTCGACTTCGCCTACGAGATGGACAACGGCAACCTGACCACGCGCCTGAACGCCGGCAGGAACGACGATGGCACGCGCCGCCAGGTGCTCGAATCGCTCAACGTCATGAGCGACGGCGTCCACCGGATGACCTTCGAGGTCCGCAACGTGACCAAGGGGCTGACCGAGGCCGCCGAGCAGATTTTGCAGGCCACCAACCGCCAGATCGACTCCGGCACCCAGCAGGACACGGTCATCACCCAGACCACGGCCACCGTCAACGAAGTGCGGGCGACCGTCACCGAGACGGCGGAACGCGCCCAGAACGTGGCCGAAAATGCCCAGGCCTCGATCGAAGTCTCGCGCACCGGCCAGCAGGCCGTGGCCGACGCCATCGAAGGCATGCACCTGATCCGGCGCAAGGTGGAGGACATCGCCGATAACATCCTGATCCTCTCCGAGCACACCCAGCAGATCGGCGAGATCATCACCACCGTCAACAGCATCGCCGACCAGTCCAAGATGCTGGCTCTCAACGCCAGCGTGGAGGCGGCCCGCGCCGGGGAAGAGGGCAAGGGCTTCGCCGTGGTTGCCATGGAAGTCCGCAGTCTGGCGGAGCAGAGCCGCGAGGCCACGGCCCAGGTGCGCGACATCCTGAGCGAAATCCAGCGCGCCACCAACGCCGCCGTGATGGTCACCGAGGAAGGCACCAAGGGCGTCGATCAGGGCGTGGGGCTGGTCGACCGGGCCGGCCAGACCATCCAGGAACTGGCCGCGACCATCGAGGAAAACGCGCTGGCGGCGGTTCAGATCGCGGCCAGCACTCGCCAGCAGGCGGTCGGCATGGACCAGCTCACCAACGCCATGCGCACCATCAAGGATGCGACGGCGGAAGTCGCCACCAGCACCATGCAGGTCGAGCGCAGCGTGCAGCAGTTGCAGAGCATCGCCGAACACCTGGGAGCCACACTCGCCCGTTTTAAGCTATAGACCTGGGTGTCTGCCGTGACCAATCCACCTGAAGATCTGCTCAACATTTTCTGGGTCGAGGCGACCGAGTACCTGGAAGCCCTCAACGCGATCCTGCTGCAACTGGAGGTCGCCGGCCCGGAAGAAAACCACACCGCCGAGCTGCGCGAGATTTCCCGCATCGCCCACAGCCTGAAGGGCGCCGCCCGCGCGGTCGGCCTGAGCACGATCGAGACCCTGGCCCACCAGATGGAAGACGTGTTCGACGGGGTGCAGGAGGGCCGTTTCGCGCTCTCGCCGGACATCTGCGACGCGCTGTATGACGCCCTGGACGTGATCCAGGTCTATACCAGCGGCGGAGAAGCCGAGCCGGAAACGGTCGAGGCCGTGCGCGGGCAGCTCCGCACCCTGGCCGCCGCCGGTCAGCCCGCCGGCCCGGATCAGGAGAACGGCCAGCGCTCTGCCCCGGCCAAGCCCAAGGCCAAACAAGTCAAGCCGCCCGCGCCGGTCGAACCGGCGGCCCCGCCCAAACCCGTTCCTGCCCCATCGGTGGAAGCCGCCCCCGCGCCCAGCGCGGCCGCCCGCGCCACCGAGGACACGGTGCGCGTCAGCCTGGCCAAGCTCGACCAGCTCATGGGTCAGGCCAGCGAGCTGCTGATCGCCCGGATGCACGGCGAGCAGCGCCGCAGCGACCTGCACGCCCTGCTCCAGGAACATCACCGCTGGCAGCGCATCTGGCGGCAGGCCCGCTCGGCCTACATCCGTACCATTCGCCGCCTGCGCGACATGCGCGAGCTGTCCACCGCCGCCGACGGCGGGGCCGACCTGCTGATGCTGCTCGATTTCATCGACGCGACCCAGCACTACATGACCCAGGCCGGGCGATCGCTGCTGACCCTCAACCGCGACCTGGCCCAGGACAACCTGCATCTGACCTCGCTGGTCGACGGGCTTCAGGCCGATATCGCCAGCGTGCGCATGCTGCCCTTTGAGACGATCCTCAATACCTTCCAGCGCATGGTGCGCGACCTGGCCCACGACGGCGGCAAGGAAGTCAGTCTGGTCGTCAAGGGCGCGGAGGTCGAGCTGGACAAGCACGTGCTGGAGCTGCTTAAAGACCCGCTGATGCACATCCTGCGCAACTCGGTCGATCACGGCATCGAGCTGCCGGCCCAGCGGATCGAGGCCGGCAAGGCCCCCCAGGGCACGATCACGCTGCGCGTCGCCTCGCGCGGCAGCGACATTCACGTGTCCGTCAGCGACGACGGGCGCGGCATCAACCCGGACGTGGTGCGCGAGCGGGCGGTGGCCGCCGGGCTGATCGGCGAGGCCGAGGCCGAGTCGCTCTCCCGGCAGGAGGCGATCGCCCTGGTGTTGGAGCCGGGCTTCTCCACGGCCAGCCAGGTGACCGCGGTCTCCGGGCGCGGGGTGGGGCTGGATGTGGTTCGCCAGCGGGTGGAGGCCCTGCGCGGCCGGTTGTGGATCGAAAATACCCCCGGCAAGGGCGTCACCTTCCACCTGATCGTCCCGGTCTCCCTGACGCGCATTCGCTGCCTGCTGGCCCGCGCCGGGGACGAATCATACGCGATCCCGCTGACCTCCGTGGCCCGGATCATCACCGTGCGCCCGGAGGAAGTCTTCACGGTCGAGGACCGGCCGATGATCCAGGTCCTGGGCCGGCCGATGCCGCTGGTCTACCTGCGCAACGTCCTGGAACGGCCCGGCGCGCCGCCGCCCCTGGGCGAGCACACCCCGGTGCTCGTTCTGCGCTCGACCGAGCGCGGCGTGGCCTTCATCATCGACGAGCTGCTCAGCGAGCAGGAGCTGGTGCTCAAGACCCTGGGCAGCGAACTGAGCCGGATTCGCAACGTGGCCGGGGCGGCCATCCTGGGCACGGGCGACGTGGTGATCGTGCTCAACACCAGTGACCTGATCAAGAGCGCCCGCCGCGCCCGGACGATCATCACCGAGACTCCGGCGGCGGAGCCGGAAGAACCGGCCGTCCGCGCTCACTGGATTCTGGTCGTGGACGACTCGCTGACCACCCGCACCCTGGAGAAGAACATCCTGGAAGCGGCGGGCTACCGCGTCCGCACGGCGACCGACGGCACCGAGGCCATCCAGACGTTGATCGAGCATCCCTGCGACGTGATCGTGGCGGATGTCGAAATGCCGCATATGAACGGCTTCGAACTGGCCCAGCGGGTCAAGAGCGATGCGCGCTGGAAGGAGATTCCCTTCATCCTGGTCACGTCCCTGGATTCGCCCACCGATCGGGAGCGCGGCCTGCGGGCCGGGGCGGATGCTTACCTGGTCAAGACCCGCTTCGACCAGGACGAACTGCTGCAAACCATCGAGCAGTTGGTGTGATCCATGCCCAGTTCCCCGCTGCGCGTCCTGATTGCCGATGACAGCGCCACCGTGCGCCGTCACCTGGGCAGCCTGATCGCCGACGCGCCCGATATGGCGGTGATCGGCGAGGCTCACGACGGCCAGGAGGCCATCACGCTTGCCGCGCGGCTGCGGCCGGATATCATCAGCATGGACATCCAGATGCCGCGCCTGGATGGGCTGGCCGCGACGCGCCAGTTGATGCAGGAAACGCCGCTGCCGATCGTGATCGTCAGCGCTCACGTGGAAAACAGCGAGGATGTCGACCTGGCCTTCATGGCCCTGGAGGCGGGCGCGCTGGCCGTCCTGCCGACTCCGCCGCACCGCGGCCATCCCCAGTTCGCCGCCAGCCGCGACCAGTTCCTGACCACGCTGCGCGCCATGGCCGGGGTGAGCGTGGTGCGGCGCTGGACGCAGCCGGTCAAACGGGCTCCGGCCCTGCCGGTCGCCCATCCGCCCGTCCAGCCGGACAGTGAGCCGCAGGTGATCGTCATGGGGGCCAGCGCCGGAGGGCCGGTGGCCCTGCACGAGATTTTGCGTGCGCTCCCGGCCAGCCTGCCGGTGCCGGTCGCGGTCGTGCAGCACATGGCCGACGGCTTCGTCGAAGGGCTGATTCGCTGGCTGGACAGCACCAGTCCGTTGCGGGTGATCCAGGCCGCGCACGGCCAGTTCATCCGGCCGGGGGAGGTGGTGATCGCCGGCGGAGGCAGCCACCTCACCCTCCAGCGCATCGGCAAGAGCGTGCGGGTCGTGCTCAGCCAGGAAAAGGGGGCGACCCCGTACCAGCCTTCGGTCGACGCCCTGTTTTATTCCGCCGCCGAGCAGTTCGGGGCGCGGGCGCTGGGGGTTCTGCTGACGGGGATGGGCGACGACGGCGCGCGCGGCCTGCTGGCCCTGCGCAATCGCGGGGCGCGCACGCTGGTCCAGGATCAGCAGTCGTGCCTGGTGTATGGGATGCCCGGCGCGGCAGTGAGCCTGGGGGCGGCCGAGCAGATCGTGCCGCTGCACCAGATCGCGCCGACGCTGCTGGATTTGATGAAAGCCGTCCCGAATGAGTAGGAATTTCTTCCTGAGTGATCCGTGAACCGCAAGGGCATGATAAACTGAGGAAGAGATGAGTGGTGAGCGAAGGTCGTCCAGAGGGGGACGGTTGCGAGTTTCGAACGACTCTCTAACCGGATACCGACCGAGGTAAGGAGTACAAACATGGCGCTTGAAGTATTATTGGTGGAAGATAGCCGCACACAGGCCGCTCAGATCAAGGAAACGCTGGAGAGCGTGGGGTTGAAGGTACGGGTGGCTTACGACGGGCCGGAGGGCCTGCGTGATGCCCTCGAGAATCCGCCGGCGCTGGTGGTGCTGGATGTCAAGCTGCCCAGCATGGATGGCTTTCAGGTCTGCCGCCGGTTAAAACGCAACCCGGCGACCCAGGATATCCCGGTGATTATGCTGACCGAGAAAGCCAGTGCCAAAGCGACCATGTCGGGCCTGCATGCCGGCGCGGATGACTACATCCCAAAGGACATATTCGCTTCGGAACACCTGATCAATACGCTGCATGAACTGGGTGTTCTGGAGTAAGGCACTGCTCTAAGGACGCACTCCATGACCAACGATGAGTATGTGGTCATTCCGCCCGTGCTGACGGTCACCGTCGAAGACAGCATGGACATCATGATCGCGCGGGATACCGCCCGGCGCGCGGCCGCGCTGCTGGGCTTCGCGCCTGCTTTCCGCGCGCAGTTGGCCGGGGCGGCCAGCGCGCTGGCTGAGTTGGTCCTCAAGACGGGCAATCCCCACGAGCTGAACTACAACGGCGTCCAGAACGGCGGGCGGGTCGGCATCCAGGTCTCGTGCGAGGCTGCCTGGCTGGCCGACGTCTCGCCGGGCAACGTGGAAATGGCGCTGCGGGCCAAAATGGGCGACCTGATCGACGACATCACCCTCAAGGTGGCCGATCCGCCCATCATCCTCCTGACCATGTGGCTCTCCTCTCCGCGTGAGACGCAGACGTACGATAACCTGGCTGATGACGAAACAGTGATGGATCTATGACCTCAGCCGAGCCAGTCGCGGTCGTGGTTTGTACCGTGGGCGAGCAGCAGTATGCCATTCCGGTCGCGGCCATTCTGGAGGTCGCGGCCCTGGTGGAGGTCACGGCCGTCCCGCAAGGGCCGGCGGAGATGGTCGGGGTGGTCAACCGGCGCGGCGCGGTCATCCCGCTGTTGGATTTGCGGCTTTGTCTGGGGCAGCCTTCGCGGCCCCTGAGCCTGTCGACGCTCTTTGTCGTGGTGGAAGCCGCGGGCATCGTCGCCGGTCTGATCGTGGATGATGTCCGCGAAGTGATTACCCTCCCCGCTGAGGCGCTCAAGCCCCGCACCCGGGGAGGGCCGTTTGTGCAGGGCATGGCCGCCGTCGATCAGACGCCCCTGCTGGTGCTCAATACCGCGGCCTTGCTCCAGAGTTTTGCTCCGTCTGAGCTGGGGATGTGAAGAGAGACGCATGACCGACCTGGACCAGAAACGGCGCAATCGCGTGCTGATCGTCGCCAAAGATGAGGATTTGCGGGAGGCGCTGGTCGATACGCTGGAAAACGCGGGCGGCTACCTGACCAGCCAGGCCGGGAGCTTCGAGGAAGCCCTCAGCGAAATCCTGCTCAGTGAGTTCGCGCTGATCGTCACCGAGACGGAGCTGCCCGACCTGAGCGGCATGGACCTGCTGGCCGTCGTCGGCGGGCTGCGGCCGGGGGTGTCGGTCATGATGATCGACGACGACCTGTCCGCCAAGTCGGCCGTGGCCGCGTTCCGCCTGGGCGCGGTGGATTACCTCTATAAGCCCGTCAACCTCGAATTCATCCTGATGCAGATCGAGCGCGAGCTGGAGGCCAAGCGGGCCTCCGAGGCCCCGGCCCTGCCGGAGCAGCCCAAGCGCCAGTCCGCCCGCGACCGCGAACGGCGGCTCAACCCCGGCACGCGCGCCGCCGCCCTGGTGCTGGGCCGCGCCCAGTTCAAGCGGATCACGATGGAGCTGAACCGGCTGCGCTCCCACGTGCGGGCCAATTTCGTCGGGCTGGTCGATACCGACGGCAACATGATCGGCGCGGCGGGCACCCTGGAAGACTACGACCTGACCCTGCTCACGCGCGCCCTGGCGATCGACCACGACGCCACCAAGTCCCTGGCGACCATCCTGGACGAGAACCGCTTCCATTCGACCTATTTCGAGGGGGAGCACAGCGGCGTCTACATCATCGAATTTGGACAGCCTTATATCGTATCTTTGGCCGTGATCTGCCCGGTGGACGTCAAGCCCGGCATGGTCTGGCTGTACAGCAAGCGCACCGCCGCCGTGGTGGACGAGATCATGCAGACCGTGCAGATTCCGCGCTCGATGCCCGACCTGGGCGAGGGCGGCGGCGAGGAAGGCAAGTCCTGAGGCCCTCCGGACACGCAGCAACCACGCAAACGAACGGAGTCGCCCGACGGCGACTCCGTTTTTTGTAAGCTCATTCCCCTGCAATCAACAGCCTGCTTTTTTCTGTCTACTGTTTGCTGTCGACTGTCTACTCCCTACTGTCCACCGATTTTCCAGCGCCGCGCGGCGGTGACGGCCTCGGTCGCTTCGCGGGCCGCCGCCGGGCCGCCGATCGCCAGCAGCACCGGCACCAGGGCGGAAACGTCGCTCAGCAGGTCCGGCACCGGCCGGCGGCTGAGCAGGAGCAGAATCTCGCACCACAGGCTGTAGGCGACGTTGCTCGGCTGGACCGCCGTCCACAGCGGCGCCAGGCGGGCCAGCAGCGTGGCGCGCAGGGAAGAATCGGACACATGGCAGGTGGCGAGCAGCGCCTCGCGCAGCACGTGGGCCTCGGAGGGGATGGCCGTGGGCAGGGTATCCGCCGCGAGCAGCGGGGCGACCACGGAGATGCCGCTGGCGCGGTCGTACTCGTCCTGAATCTCGCGCACGGCGTCCAGCAGGACCGGGATGATCATTGCCTGTCGCTCCGGGTTGGAGAAGCTCCACAGGGCGACCAGAGCCATCGCCCGGTCGTAGTGGTCGGTGATCTCCCCGGCGGCGGTCCAGGCGCTTTCCAGCACCCCGGCATGGGCTTCGCCCGCCAGGTGGGGCAGAAAGGTCACCAGGGTAGTCGAGCGGTCGTAGGGATCGGTGATGTCCAGGGCGATCCTGACCGCCGGGGCCATGCTCGCGGCGGGCAGGTGCGGCACCAGGCTGGCCAGCGCGCGGGCGCGGCGGTATTCGACCGTGATGCCGCGCAGATCGGTCAGGATTTCTTCGATCACCGTTGTGACCGTCTCGCCTTCCGGCAGGTAAGGCAGCAGCGCGATCAGGGCGCTGACCTTCTCGAAGGGGTTGCTCAGGGTATGGGCGTCCGCCAGGCAGTCCGCCAGGGCTTGCTGGTAGGGCACCAGCAGCGGGGCCAGGGTGGAGAGGGCGCGCACGCGCGCCCGTTCCTTGGAGATCGAGCGGGCGGTGCTCAACGCTTCGGACAGGGTGCGGGCCGCGAGGTCGTCCTGGAGGTGGGGCGCGATCTCGGCCAGGGCCAGCACCCGCTCAAGCTGGCGCGGCAGGGCCAGGGCCAGGGCCAGGGCGTCCTGCCAGGTGCGATCGGCCGCGCGCTGGGGCAGGTGCTCGGCCAGGGACTTGAAGGCCAGGTAGCGCGCGTCGCGCTGGCGGATGTCGTGGGCCACGGCCATCGCCGCCACGGCCATGTCGCCGGGCAGGCCGGGGGCCAGCTCCGCCAGGAGCTGGGCGCGGACGTGCTCGTCCGGGATCGCGTTCACGGCCGCCAGGGCCTCGCCATGCAGCTCGCGCGGCAGCCGTCCGTGCAGGCCGACCAGGGCCCGCGCGCGGGCGGCGCGCTGGTGCATGTTGACGGCGATTTCCAGGGCGCGCTTGAGGATCAGGGGGAATTCCACCTCCTGGCCGGTCATCGTCTCCATGTGGGGGGCGAAAGCGGCCAGGGCGCGGGCGCGCTCCTCCTCGTTAGGGGCGGTCGCGATGGCTTCCAGGGCTGCCGCCCGCAAGCGCGGCTGAAGCTCCGCGGGCAGGACTTCGGCCAGGGCGGTCAGCGACCTGGCCCGCGCCGAGGGGTCCTTGACGTGAGCCGCGACGGTCAGGGCGCGGTGGTGAACCTCGCTGGTCAGGTGCGGCGCGAGCGCGACCAGCGCCCCGGCCTGGAGGTCGGGCTGGGACAGCGCGGCGATGGTATCCAGTTCGGCCAGCATCACGGCGACGCGCACCGTCGGGGGCAGGTAGGGCGTCAGCGCGGTCAGGGCGCGCAGGCGGGCTTCGGGACTCTGCATGTGGGCGGCCAGGTCGAGCGTCTCGGCGACCACGCCGCTGGGCAGCTCGTTTTCCAGGGCGGCGCGCAGCAGCGGCAGCAGTTCGACCAGCAGTTCCACCCGCGTCACGGGATGGGCCACCTGCAAGGCGGCCTGATGCGCCTCGCTGATCGCCCGGCGGCGCGTCTCGCCGGACAGGTGGGCCGCCAGCAGGAACAGCGCCCGCGCCTTGCCGACGGGGTCCGGCAGGGCCAGCGCCTCGTGCAGCAGGTCGATCCGGGCCTGCATGGTCAGATGCTCGGAGAAGGCGGTCGCCGCCAGCAGCCCGGCCGTGGCGTCGGCCGGCTGCGGCAGGGGGGGCAGGGGGGCGCTCGCCGCCGGAGCCGCCTGCAAACTGGCCGCCAGCGCATAAGCCACCTGGCGGCCCGCCATGCGCGGCCCCTGATCGATGGCCTGCTGCCAGCGCTGCTCCAGGACGTCCGGGGCCAGGTACGGCCAGTAACCGGGCCGGGTGGGCGCAGGCCCGGCGGTGGCGCCGGTGGCGCTGCCGGCGGCGTTGCCGGCGGGGGTGTCGGACGGGCTATCGGACGGTGGAGTCAGCCGGCTGGTCTGGGCCAGCGGCCCTGAGTCGAGCACGGGTTCAGTACCAGTTCTGCCCTCGGTCGGGCGACGGGTCGTCATGGCGGTCGGTTCCTGCGCGACACTGAGACGCGCTGCTCATTCTAACCTTGTTTGGAAGCGAAGGGCAAGCCGCGCGCCGCCCCGCCGGGCCGGTTCCCACCGCCTTCATCCGGCCCTCAAACGCGGATAACATTCATCCGAAACCCGGCCTGGGGCTATTGCGTTTGCTGGCAGAGGAATCTATAATCCGCTTCAAGGCGATCCCGGTCGTATCAAAGTAGCTGGCCCAAGAGGTTGTACCATGGTTGAAGTAGTTATTGACAGCATCCGCGTGAGCTTGATGTCTCAGCACCGGGTCGTGGTGCTCAAGGATACGGCCAACGAGCGCTACCTGACAATCTTCATCGGCCCTTGCGAGGCTGACGCCATCACCATCCACCTGCAACACCTCCAGGGTGGCCCCAAACCGCCTCGCCCGATGACCCATGACCTGCTGAAGACGGTGGCCGAGACGATGGGCGGCAAGCTGACGAAGGTCGTGATCAACGACCTGCGGGAAGAAATCTACTATGCCGAGCTGGTGATCGACTTCGAAGGGCGCGAAGTGCGCGTCGACAGCCGGCCGAGCGACGCGATCGCCCTGGCCGTGCGGGCCGAAGTGCCGATTTTCGTGGCGGAAAGCGTGATGGAACGCGCGGCCACGACGCCGGACGAGGAGATTGCGGAGACAGCGGACGAGGAACCGGCCCCCAGCGAGCCGGAACCCCCGGCCAGCGGCGGCAGCGACGACGACCTGGATATCTTCGCCAATTTCGTGGATACCCTGGACATGGATGACCTGGACGAGTAGCGGTTTGCTGCGTGCTCGTTCGTTTATCCAATACCAGGACACCCAGCGGGGCTTTTCCAGTCGGGGAGCGCCCCGTTTTTGTCCGCCGGAATCCGTCAGACTCAAGCGCGGCAGGTGAGATTCTTCTGGCTGCTGGTGGTTCGCTGCTGGTTGTGGGCGAACGGTCAGGCGCCGGACTCAATTCACGTTTTTTGCGGCAGTTGCCGGCACACACGCAGGATACCTTATGAGCGATCAGGATTTGGCCCGCACATCCGGGGCAGACACGGCCTCTTCGCGCGGGGGCAACGGGCGCGATGCCGACCCGTTGAATCTCGCGCCGCACAGTGTCGAAGCCGAGGAAGCCGTCCTCGGCTCGATCCTGATGAATCCGGAGTCGCTGCACGAGGTCGCCTCCTTCCTTACGGCGGAGGACTTCTTCATCCTGCGCCACGGCTGGATTTACGAGGCCGTCCTGCGCCTGCACGAGCGCGGCGATGCTCTGGACACCCGCACCCTGGCCGAGGAGCTGCGCGCCCAGAACCGGCTGGACGACGTGGGCGGCGAGGCGTACCTCAACTACCTGCCTACCACCATGCCGACCGCCCTGCACGCCGAGGTCTACGGCCACATCGTGGAGCGCGCGGCGGTGCGGCGGCGGTTGCTGGGCGCGGCGGGCGAGATCGCCAAGCTGGCCCACGACGAAGAGCGCGACATCAACCAGGTCATCGACCAGTCCGAGGCCTCGCTTTTTGCCGTCACCGAACGCCGCCTGCGCCAGGAACTGGTGCCGATCCGGGTGGCGATCAGCCAGTATTTCGACCGGATCGAGGAGCTGCGCGAGTCCGAGGTCGAGGCGCTGGGCGTGCCCACCGGGTTCTATGACCTGGACAAGCTGCTGGGCGGCCTGCAAAAAAGCGACCTCCTGATCGTCGCCGGGCGGCCGGGCATGGGTAAGTGCGTCGCCGCCGGAACGTTGATTGCCACCGAGCATGGTTTGTTGCCCATCGAGCAGTTGCAACCGTCCGGTGTGGAAGGCTGGCGCGACGAAGAAGGGGGCCTCTTCTACCCTCTCCAGATCACCGTGCAGACCCCGGACGGGCCGCGCCAGACATCCCATTTCTACGATAGCGGCATCCAGCCGACCCTGCGCGTGACCACGCGGGCGGGCTATTCTCTGACGGGGACGACCATCCACCCGCTGCTGGTCCTGAACTCTGAGGGCAAAAAGGTCTGGAAGCCTCTACAAGACTTGCAGGCGGGTGAACAAGTCGCAGTGCTCACTGCCGAAGTGGCAGCAACCGGGGCGGATCGCGGCTGGGCGGGTCACAGACCCGCTCCTACCTGGGATGCCATCACCGCGATCGAACCGGCCGGGATGCAGCATTGCTACGACCTGACCATTCCGGACGGTCACGCTTTCGTGGCGAATGGACTGGTCAGCCACAACACGTCTTTCCTGCTCACTCTGGCCCTGAACGCGGCCCGGATCGGCAACGCCCGCGTGGCGATCTTCAGCATGGAAATGAGCAACGAGCAGCTTGTCCAGCGCATGATCGCCACTGAGACCGGGATCAGTTCCCAGAGCTTACGCCTGGGCCAGGTCAGCGACGCGGAGTGGGCGCGCTTCGTGGAAGCCGTCGACTCGATGAGCAAGCTGAACATCTACTTCGACGATTCACCCGCCGTCAGCGCCATGCAGCTCCGCACCAAGTGCCGCCGCCTGTATCGCGAGCACGGCCTGGACCTGATCATCGTCGACTACTTGCAGCTCATGAACGCCGGGACGACCGTCGGGCGGGATACCAACCGCGTCCAGGAGATCACCTACATCAGCCGCTCGCTCAAGGAGCTGGCCCGCGAGTTGAACGTCCCGCTGCTCTCCGCCGCGCAGCTCAGCCGCGCCGTGGAACAACGCCAGGACAAGCGCCCGCAGCTCAGCGACCTTCGTGAGTCCGGCTGCCTGACCGGCGATACGCTGGTGACGCTGGCCGAGACCGGGCGGCGCGTGCCGATCCGGGAACTGGCCGGGCAGGCGGGGTTCGACGTCTGGGCGCTCGACGAAAACAGCCTGAAACTGGAACGCGCCGCTGTTAGCCGGGCTTTCTCCACCGGGATCAAGTCGGTGTATCGCCTGACCACCCGCCTCGGCCGTACCATCCGCGCCACAGCTAATCACAAGTTCCTGACCATCCACGGCTGGAAGCGCCTCGACGAGTTGATGGCGGACGATCAACTGGCAATGCCCGCTTCCGCCAACGGCAGCACGGCCGCCAAAGGTATCCTGTGGGACGAGATCGACTCGATCCTGCCCGATGGTGAGGAAGAAGTCTTCGATCTGACTGTCCCCGGCCATCACAACTTCGTGGCGGATCAGATCGTCGTCCATAACAGCATCGAGCAGGACTCGGATATCGTGATGTTCCTGTACCGCGACGAGGTCTACAACGAGGCCACGGAGCACCCCGGCGAGGCCGACGTGATCGTCGCCAAGCACCGCAATGGCCCGACCGGAAGCGTCACCCTGCTCTTCCGCAAGGAACTGACCAAGTTCGTCAACCTGCGCCGCCAGAACGTAAACCTGTCTGACATTTAGCGTGATTTGAAGGGCCAATGACGTTCAAGTTTGAAGGCTTTCCCCCCGGCAAAACGCGGCTCGTCCGCCTCCCGGCCCAGTTCTTCACCGAGCTGTTGCCGCGCCTGGATGATCCCGACGAACTGAAGCTGATCCTGTTTTGCTTCTGGGCTCTGGAACAGCGCGAGGGCGCCTATCGCTACCTGCGCCGCGCCGACTTCGAAGCGCCGGAGATGCCCCTCCAGGCCGACCCGGAGCGGCTGGCCCTGGCCGTGGCCCGCGCCTGCAAGCACGAGGTCCTGCTGGCCGTGACCGTCCAGAGCGTGACCGGGCTGGAGACGATCTACTTCCTCAATACGGCCAACGGCCGCGCCGCGGCGGCCATGATTGCCGAGGGACGCTGGCGGCCCGGCGACGCCGAACGCCCGGTCGAGCTGCTGCCGGAGCAGCCCAACATCTTCCGGTTGTACGAAGAAAATATCGGCGTGATCACCCCCATGCTCGCGGACGAGCTGCGCGACGCCGCGCGGACGTATCCCGCCGCCTGGGTCGAGGAGGCGATGCACATCGCCGTCACGCGCAACGCGCGCCACTGGCGCTATGTGTGCGCCATTCTGGAGCGGTGGCACAAGGAAGGCAAAGATGACGGATCAGGATCAGGGAATGGAGCCGCTGGCGCGGATAGTGAAGCGCACCGCAGCCGCTATGTCTCCGGCAAGTTCGCCGACATCATCGAAAGCTGACGTCCCCCCCGGCGACGGCGAGTCCGATCCCGACGCCTGCCCGGTGTGTGGCGGCGACGGCGTGATCAGCTACGACGTACCGCTGGAAGACCCGCGCTTCGGCAAGGCCTATCCCTGCCCGCGCTGCGGCGAGGAGACCCACCGCACGCTGCGCCGCGATACCCTGGTTCGCCTCAGCAACCTGGACGCCCACCGCGCCCGCACCTTCGAGAGCTTCCTGACCGATCTGCCCACCCTGAGCGAAGCCCAGGTCACCAGCCTGCGCATCGCCAAGGACCTGTGCCAGCGCTTCGCGGCCCAGCCGGAGGGCTGGCTGCTGATCCAGGGCCGCTACGGCTGCGGCAAGACCCACCTGGCCGCCGCCGTCGCCAACGTGTGCGTCGATTCCGGGCTGGCGACCCTGTTCATGACCACGCCCGACCTGCTCGATCACCTGCGCAGCACCTTCGGCCCGTCCAGCGAAACCGACTACGACGAGCTGTTCGAGCGGCTGCGCACCGTCCCTCTGCTGGTGCTGGACGACCTGGGCAGCGAGAGTCCGACCCCCTGGGCGCTGGAAAAGCTGTTCCAGATCATCAACTACCGCTATAACTACCGGCTGCCGACCGTGATCACCACCAACGCCGACCCGGAGCAGATGGACGAGCGCATCCGCAGCCGCCTCTCCGACCGCCACCTGACCCGCGCCGTCAAGATCGACGCGCCGGATTACCGCCGGGCGGGCTTCGACCAGGTGGAGGATGGCCTGAGCAACCTCAGCCTGTACGCCGACCAGACCTTCGAGACGTGGAGCCACCGCCCGGAGCTGCCGACCCAGAAGGATCGGGACAACCTGCGCCGGGTCTTCGAGCGGGTACGCCTGTACGCCGAAGCGCCCAACGGCTGGCTGGTCCTGACCGGGACTTTTGGCTGCGGCAAGACCCATCTGGCGGCGGCCATCGCCAACACCCGCCAGCTTCAGGGCGAGCCGGTCATGTTCGTCACCGCGCCCGACCTGCTCGATCACCTGCGCGCCACCTTCAGCCCGGACAGCGCCGTCAGCTACGACCGGCTCTTCAACGATGTGCGCAACGTGCCGCTGCTGATCATCGACGACCTGGGCGTGGAGAACGCCTCCCCCTGGGCGCGCGAAAAGCTGTTCCAGATCATCGATCACCGCTACCGGGCCAAACTGGCGACCGTGTTCACCATGTCCAAAACCCTGGACGAGATCGACGCGCGGCTGGCCAGCCGGATGGGCGACCCGGCCCGCAGCGTCGTGCTGGCGATCACCGCCCCCAGCTACCGGGGCCAGAAACCCTCCGGCGCGGGGCAGCGGCGCGGCACGCGCGCGCCGCGTTCCGGCCCGGCCACCTGAGAAAGCCGCCTCGCCATGACCCATCGCTCGCGCTGGCTGCTGCTGGCCTGTGGCCTGCTGCTCGTGTTATGGGGCACGCGCCTGATCGGCCTGGACAGCCTGCCCCTCCACAACGACGAAGGGCTGCACCTGACGCGCGCCGTCGAAGTCTGGAACCTGCACCCGTTCTGGGAGATCAGCGACGGCAAGATCGTCAACCACTGGCCAATCGCGCTGCTCTATCCCCAGAACGCACCGGTTTACGCCGGGCGGCTGCCGACCGTGCTGGTCAGCCTGATCGGGCTGGCGGCGGGGCTGGCCCTGGCCCGGCGCTGGTTCGGCACGGCCGGGGCGCTGCTCGGCGGCTGCCTGTGGATCGCCTCTCCCTACCTGTTCTTCTACGAACGGCTGGCCTTCAGCGACGCGCAGGCGGGCGCGCTGGCCCTGGCCGCGCTGTGGGCCGGGCTGCGCTTTGCCGAGGCGGGCCGCCTGCGTGACGCTGCCCTGACCGGCGCGGCCCTGGCCCTGGCGGCCCTGTTCAAATTCACCGCCGCGCCGTATGCCCTGTCGATCCTGGTGGTCGTCCTGCTGTGGGGTGGGCTGCCCCTCCGCCGCCGGGTCGAAGGGCTGCTGGTCATCGGCCTGATCGGCGCGGCGGCCTTCGCCGTGCCGCTGGGCTACTTGATCCTCAAGGGCGACGACCTGAGCATCGCCCTGGGTTGGCTGGGTGGCGGGGGCGGCGGGGCGCTATTCGGAGGCGCTGGGGCCAATTTCGCGCTGCTGGTCAGCCAGCTTGGGGGCTACGGCAGCCTGCTGTGGACGCTCACCTTGCTGGCCGGGTTGGTCGCGCTGATCCTGGGCGGGGTGCGAACGTCCCCCGCGCCGCGCCGCGCGGGAGCGATTCTGCTGGCGGCGGCGCTGATCCCCCCGGCCGGCATGATCCTGCTCTCCAGCCAGATCGAGCCGCGCCACTTCGTCGTGGCCCTGCCTGCCGCCCTGATCCTCGGCGGCGGGGCGCTGGGCGGCTGGCTCGGCCGGATTCCCCGCCGCCCGATTGGCCGCGGAGCGGTCGCCATCTGGAGCGCGGCCCTGCTGGTCAGCCTGATCCCGTTCGCCCTGACCGCGTATCAATCCCCCGGCGAGCTGCCCCTGCCGCCGCGCACCTACGCCCAGGAAGTGGCCGATCACAGCGCGGGCTTCGGCCTGCGCGAGGCCGTGCTGGCCTTTCCAGAGACGATTGGCCCGCCGGGCGCGCCCATCATCGCCAGCATGTTTCCCGATAGCTGCAAGCGGGCCAATTTCTACGCCGCGCCGGGTTACACCATGACTTGTCCCGCGGCGCCGGGCGAGGAAGCCATCCGGGCCGCGCTGGCCGGGGGCGGGCCGGTCTACGTCCTGCGCGAAGCGCCCACGATTGGCCTCAGCGACGAGGCATTGGCGGCGTTGGGCCAGGCCGAGTTGCTGGCCCGCTACCCGCGTCCCGATGAGACCCAGGAGACGGCCTCCGTCACCCTGTGGCGGGTCGTGCCATAAAGGCGAGGCCAGAGACCGCGCAGCTTTGCTGCGCCGAGGCCGGAGAAAGAGGCAAGAGACAAGACGCAAGAGACAGCGGCGAAGCGTCCGGTTGTGCAGCATGGCTGCGCCGAGGCCAGTGAAAGAGGCAAGAGCCAAGAGGCAAGACGCAAGAGAAAGCGGCGAAGCGTCCGGTTGTGCAGCATGGCTGCACCGAGGCCAGTGAAAAGCAACAGCGGCGGGGAGCGCATCCCCGCCGTTTTGCTTTTACTGTCTACTGTCGACTGTGAACTGATGACTCCCCTATTCCGCCGCTTCGACCAGCCCGGCCAGCAGCGCCTCGGCCTCGGCCTGCGCCACCGGGGCCTGGCCCATCGCCTCGGCCATGGCCGGGATGTTGACCAGTTGCAGGAAGGTCCGGTCCGCCAGCACGGCGTAGACCTCGGTCGTGAAGCGGGTCGGGCCGTTCGCGCCGTCCATCGTCTCGACGATCAGGGCCAGCGCGCTCTTCTCGCCGAGGTCCAGCGGCTCCACGCTCAGGCTTGCCCCGCCGGAGACGTCCGACTGGCGGAAGTACGACTCCGTGTCCAGGCAGCTCGCGTAGTAGTCGTGGAGGCGATCGTCCAGGCGGGCTACCAGCAGGAATGCCTCCTGGTTGCGCGCGGTGCGGTAGCGCAGGCTGGCCTGGGGCACGATTCCCGCCACCTGCACCGCTGCCAGCGGATCGGCCTCGACCACCAGAGTCCAGTCGCCCACCGCCGGGGCCGTATCGCGCAGTTCCTCCACGAAGTTCTCCAGGTCGGCCCGCAGGGCGACCGTGTCCACATTCTCCAGCAGGCTGTTCAGGGCCGGCACCCCGCACGGGCCGCTATCCGGGGTGGGGGAAGGCAGTTCAGCCACCCCCAGCGCGCCAGGGGCCTGCGTGGCGGAGGTCTCCGCGCCGGAGACTGCCACCGCCCCCAGCGTATCCGGCGTCGGCGAAGCCTCGGCCGGGGTCGCGCTTGGCTCCGGGGTGGCCGTGGCGCGGGGCACGGGCGAACGATCCACCTGGGCCGTCTGGGCCAGGATCGCGAACGCCCCCAGAGCCGGAGTCTCGGTCGGCGGCTCCGTGGGCGACCGGGTGGCCGTGGCCGGTTCGACCGGCCCGGTCGGGGTGGCCGAGGCGAGGGCTGCCTCGGTCGCCGTGGGGGGCAGGGTGGGTGTCGCGGTGGGGATCTGGGCCGCGGTTGGCACCGTCGACGCCGCCGGAGCGCATCCGGCCAGCGCCAGCAGCCCAAACCCAAGCACCATCCAATGCATCAGTCGCCGCATGAGGTTCTCCTGATCGCACGGGCGCGAGGCTCTGTCGGTCTTCGCCCGGTGGTCTCCGTCGGGTGGGTCTGTCCGGCCGGGCGGATGCAACCCGCCGGGCCAGACTGCGTATACAATAGCAGCAAATACAATCCAGACAACTGTGGAAGTGGAGTTTTCAGCATGATGTGCGCATCGGTTGTTTCCAATCAGCGGGCGGAACAGGTTTCAGGCGGGGTGTTCATCATCGGCCTGGCGCTGATGTTCATGGGGAAGCTGCCCTGGTGGCCGGGGATTCTGCTGGTCATCGGCGCTTCCAGCCTGGCGCGCGGCCTGGCGGAAGGCCAGCGCTGGTACAGCGTGCAGGGCGCGCTGTGGATGATCGGGCTGGGGCTGCTGTTCTGGACCGGGTTCAGCTTCCCGCTGCTGCTGATCGTGATCGGGCTGAGCATGCTGTTCGGGTTTGTGTTCCGCCCGCCGATGTTCCGGGGCAGCCGCGCGGACGAGGACGACTCGATCCCGGCGCGGGGATACTCCCTGGAAGACGCCGAGGTCGACGACACGGATTACGCGGCTTACGCCGAGAAGCCCAAGCGCAAACGTAAGAACGAGGATGGCCTCGAATACTACGACGAGGACGACCTGCGCTAGGGTCGAATCCACGAATCCTTGAGCGGCTGTTCTGTGCGATTCAATTCAACACGGATTGCATAGATAACACAGTAAGAGTGCGAAATTGATGACACGGATGTGTCAGCGCCGGGTCGCGGATTGATGAAGGTTAACAAATTGATCCGGTAACGCTGCGGACGGTTGTAGGGACGACCGGCGGTCGTCCGGGGCGGTTCGCGAACCGC
>JARKOQ010000042.1 GCA_029976005.1 Aggregatilineales bacterium
GGCTCTACGGTAAAAGCCGTGCGCATTGGTTTGAACAAGGGGTTTAAACCCCTTGTTTGCACTCGTTCTACCTTTGAACCATTCTGAAAAATTCAAGAGTCGCGGGCGATCGGGCGGCCAACGCCTTCCGCTTTCTGCCGACAGCGCAGCCCTTCCGCCATCCACGCGGTCATTTTCGATGAGTCGCTGCGGGTCCCATGTGGGGCGATCACGGTGTTGACCTGAAACGTCCCAAACGAAAGCGCTTCCCCGCGTTACCCCATCGGGAAGAACCGCCGCCAGACCGGGACAGCGGCCGGTTCCGGCGACAGGCCGCCGCGCGAGGCGGTGGCGCGGATTTCGCTGGCGGCGGCCAGGGCGCGGATGCGCGCCATGACCTGCTCCGCCACGGCCCGCACCTGGGCATGATCCCGCGCGTCTCCGCTGAAGGTCAGCGGCGCGCCGAACGTCACCGCGTACGGCCCGTGCCAGTACCACGTCCCGACCGCCGTCTTGCCCTCGATCGGAGTCTCGGTCAGGCGGATCAGATCGCGCTGGAGATAGATGCCGACCGGGATGACCGGCGCGCCGCTTTGCAGGGCCAGGTGGCCTATCCCGGCGCGCGGGGCATGAAAACCGCCCGCCAGCGGACTGATCGCCCCTTCCGGGAAGATCGCCACCGTCCGGCCTTCCTGGAGCAGGCGCAGCCCGGCATCCAGCGCCGCCCGGCCCTGGCCGAGCACAACCGGCACGTGGCCGACGCTCGTCAGGTAGCGCCCAAAGCCGGGCACCTTGAACAGCCGGTCATCGATCAGCATGTGCATCCGCTCCGGCAGCAGCCCGGTCACGACGAACGGATCGGTCGTGCTGGGGTGGTTGGGGGCGATGATCTTGGGGCCGGGCGGCAGCGCGGCTTCCCAGGCGACATCCATCTGAAAGAGCACGTGCGCGGCGGCGCTGGCAGCGGTCTGGCCTGTCCGGTAAAGCATCCGATCCCACATGGTCCTATCCCTCACTCACTGATTGACGCTCAAGAGTTATCTACGTAAAATGATGCTGAAGTAACGCACGATTTCACGCGCAACGCGGCTATAGGCGTAGGTCACTCAGGAGTGAGGGGGATGGCGATGACAACGGTCACGGTTGGGGAAGCGCTGCGCCGCTTCCGGCAGCAGAAGGGGATATCCCAGTTCGATCTGGCGGTAGCGATGGATTGGAAGGGCACCAACCCGGTGATCCAGATCGAGAAGGGGCGGCGCATCCCCCGCCCGGAGACGATCGCCCGCCTGGGGGAATGCCTGGGCCTGAGCTACGTCGAGGTGCATTATCTGAACGGGCTGGGTGGTTACGTGCCGCCGACGCGCCTGCCGCCTCGTGAGTACGTCATCCGCACCCTGGACCAGATCGCCGTGCAGCTCGCCCGGGTGCCCTACCCGGCAGCGGTGCTCGATTACCAGTATCGGAGCTGGTTGTTCAACCCGGCGGGCTTCATCCTGCTCGACAGCGATCTGGAGGCCGGGCGCAGGCTGGTGGCCCGCCCGCTGGACGTGCTCCAGATCATGTTCGACTCGCGCCTGCCGATCCGCGCCCGGATCGCGGACCTGGCCGAGACCGAGAAGGAGATCATCTTCTCCTTCAAGGCCTCCAACTCCTTGCGCCAGCACGAGCCGTTTTTCCTCAGCCTGCCCGACCGGCTGGCGGACGTCCTGCTGGCGGAGGACTACCGCCACTTCGCCCGCATCTGGCAGACGGTCGAGCTCCACGCGGCGGAGCGCCTCGCCTCGCTTCAGGTGACGGACTTCTATGCCCGGCTGGAACAGGGGGACATCCGGCTGCGCTTCCCGGAGGGGGAATTCGCGTGTTACATCCGGCAGGAGGCGATCCTGCACCTGGGCGACCTGTTCCGGATCATGACCTTCATCCCGCTGGATACGCCCACCCACCCGATCAACCGGACCCAGGCCGAGCAGATTTTCAAGGCGTACACGCCACCGATCGGGGAATGCCTGAAGGTGTGGGAGCTGATCGACGTCGCGCCCTGGTTCGAGGGCTGATCGCCGGGCGTGCCAGCAGCGTCGAAGCGGCAAGCGAAAAGCAGGCGCGGATCGCTTGAGCCGGGGGGCAATGCGTGGCAAACTCGTCCCCAACGCGGCCGGTGGGCCGCCAGAGGCCGCATCCCTGTCACTCTGCTCAAGAAAGCCGGTGCCCGATGCCCGATCCGATCCTGATCGCCGAAGCCCTGGAGATTGGCTACGTCCGTCCCCGCCAGCCGGCGCGTCTCGTCGTGGGCGGGATCGACGTCCGCCTGGAACCGGGCGAGCTGGTGTGCCTGCTGGGGCCCAACGGCGCGGGCAAATCCACCCTGCTGCGCACCATCGCCGGGATGCAGCCCGCCCTGGCCGGGACGATCCGCCTGCTGGGGGACGAAGTCGGGCGGCTGGACGCGCGCGAGCTGGCCCGCCGGATGAGCATCGTGCTGACGGAGCGGGTCAGCGCCGGAGGGCTATCGGTCTACGCCCTGGTCGCGCTGGGCCGCCATCCCTACACCGGCTGGGACGGCCGCCTGAGCGAGCAGGACGAGGCGGTCGTGCGCTGGGCGATCGAGGCCGTGGGGGCGCGCGACCTGGCCGGGCGGCAGGTGGACGAGCTGAGCGACGGCGAGCGCCAGAAGGTCATGATCGCCCGCGCCCTGGCCCAGCAACCCAACCTGATGCTGCTTGACGAGCCGACTGCTTTCCTCGACCTGCCCCACCGGATCGAGATCATGCACATCCTGCGCCAGCTTGCGCACAGCAACGAGCAGGCGATCCTGCTCTCCACCCACGACCTCGACCTGGCCCTGCGCTCGGCCGACCGGATCTGGCTCCTGCCGGCCGGGGGACCGCTCCAGACCGGCGCTCCGGAAGACCTGGTGCTCAACGGCGCGTTCGAGCGCACCTTCGCCAGCGCCGGGCTGAGCTTCGACCCGCTGACCGGCGCGTTCAGCCTGCGCCAGGCCGGAGCGGCCCAGGTGGCCGTCAGCGGGGAGGGGCCGCGCGCCGTCTGGGTGCGGCGCGCCCTGGAGCGCGAAGGCTTCGCGGTGGTCGCGGCGGAGTCCGCCCCGCCGCCCCGGATCGCCGTCCGCGTCCAGGACGCCGCGCCGTACTGGCGCTGCGCGATCGACGGGAGCGAGGTCGGGCTGGAGTCGGTGGGCGAGCTGGTGCGCTTCCTGCGGGAGCAAGCACCCGTGCGGGAGCACGCACCCGGGCGGGAGCAAGCACCGGAGCGAACGCCCGCGCCTTGAGCGACCGGCCCGAATGTCACGGGCTGGGCCGATTCTTATACCGACTTGCCCCCAACCGATTCCCTTTTAGGCGGCAATCGACTACAATGCACACATAGACTGGACGGCTCGCTTCCATGCCGGTGGCCGGCCTCCGGTGGTCTGATCGGGCGCGTCACGGGCTGGCTTGAGTCCGCCAGAGCCAGACGCATGAACCTGCAAGGAGACAACCGTGGCAATCCTAGAGACGATTCGTGAGAGTGTGATTCGGGGCGACGCGGCGGGCGCGACCGCGGGGGTGAATCAGGCGCTGGCCGAAGGCCTCGACGCCCCGACCATCCTGAACGAGGGCCTCATCGCCGCCATGACCGAGGTCGGCCGGCGCTTCGAGGCGGGCGAATACTTCATCCCGGAGATGCTGATCGCGGCGCGCGCCATGCAGTCCGCGCTGGCCCCGCTGCGCCCGCTGCTGGTGGAAGCCGGCGCGAAGCCGCTGGGCACCGTCGCCATCGGCACCGTGCAGGGCGACCTGCACGACATCGGCAAGAACCTGGTCGCCATGATGCTGGAAGGGGCGGGCTTCGCCATCAAGGACCTGGGCACCAACACCTCCCCGGACAAGTTCGTCCAGGCGGTCAAGGACGGCGCGAACATCGTGGCTCTCTCGGCCCTGCTGACCACGACCATGCCCTCCATGAAGAGCACGATCGAAGCCCTGAACGCGGCCGGGCTGCGCGGCAACGTCAAGGTCATGATCGGCGGCGCGCCGGTCACCCAGGCGTATGCCGACCAGATCGGCGCGGACGGCTACAGCGGCGACGCCAGCAGCGCGGTGCGCCTGGCCAAGAGCCTGATCGGCGCGTAAGTCCGGCGGTATTCCGAGGATACTCCAGCCCCTGTAAAGCCAGGGGCTGTTTTGATC
>JARKOQ010000055.1 GCA_029976005.1 Aggregatilineales bacterium
TCGCCGCGCTCGATACCGAGACGCTGCGCGCCGCCCTGACCGGCCAGCCGGGAAGCCTGCTCGCCGCCCAGATCATCGCTCTGGCCCGGACGTGCACGGCGGAGGAAACAGCCGCCTGGGCGCAAGGGCTGGCCGTCGCCCTGTGCCATCCGGTTCCGGAAGGGGGCGCGGCTGTCCAGGTCGAGGCGGCGGTGCGCGAGACCCTGGCCGCTGCGGCGGAGGGCTTCACGGGGCTGGATAACCCGTTCGCCGTGGCCCGGCTGCGCTCCCCCCTGGCCCTGACCGGCCCCTCCGGCGCGGCGCTCGCGGACTGGCTGCAAGACGAGGCCGTGCTGGCCCTGACCCCGGAGCTGCTGGTCGGGACGGCGATCGCGCTTTTCGGCGCGCCGCTGGCCCTGATCGCGCTGCTGGTGCTGCTGGGGACGCGCAGCCTGGAATGGTGGGCGATCTGGGCCGGGCTGGTCGGGCTGCTGGCCGGAGGGCTGATCCTGCTCGGCGCGACCCAGGCCGAATTCCTGGTCCGCGCGCTGATGGATTGGCTGGCGCTCGACCCGACTCTCTCGGCGGAACATGCCCTGGCCGCGCGCCTGATCGAAGGCACCCTGCGCGGCCTGGCCTTGCAGATCCCCGTGGCCCTGCAAGGGGTGCTGATCTGGGTGCTGGCCGGGGGCGGGCTGCTGGTCTTTCTGGGCCTGTTCGCCCGGCGCCTGTTGCCAATCGAAGAAGAGTAGACAGTATACAGTTCACAGTTTTCAGTCAGGAAAATCTGCCGGGATGTCTTGACTGACCACTGTCGACTGTTCACTGTTTTCAAGGAGACTGCCATGTTCGACGGTTTCACGCCCCAACCGGATTTCGATCTGCTGCGCCGCGCCATCCTGCGCCAGGGGGAGCTGGAGCGCGTCCCCCTGCTGGAGCTGAAAGCCGACGAGGAGGTGATCGCGGCCGTGATGGGCGTGCCCTACAGCCCGCCCCGCGACCGCGAGGAACGGGCGCGCTTCACCCGCCTGACCGTCCAGTTCTGGCACGACCTGGGTTACGACGCGGTGCGCTTCAAGACCGGGCTGGACCTGCCCATGACCCGCAGCAAGACCGACGACACGGCCGCCCTCTCGCGCGGGCAGCGCGCCTGGCAGAGCGAGAGCGAAGGCCCGATCGGCTCCTGGGCAGATTTTGAGCGCTACCCCTGGCCCACCGCCGCCGACGCCGACTTCAGCCAGGTCGAGCTGGCCGCGTCGATCCTGCCGGAGGGCATGAAGCTGCTGATCAGCCCGTACGGGATGCTGGAACCGCTGATGTGGCTGATGGGCTTCGCGCCGTTCGCCCTGGCGCTCTACGATCAGCCCGATTTGATCGCGGCCATGGCCGAGCGCATCGCCGGGATTTACGTGCCGCTGTGCGAGGCCCTGCTCCAGATGGACGCGGTCGGCGGGGTGATCACCGGGGACGACATGGGCTACAAAACCGGGCCGATGGTCGCGCCGGATCACCTGCGCCGTTACGCGCTGCCCTATCACAAGACGATCGCCGGGCTGTGCCACGCCCGCAACAAGGTCTACATCCTGCATTCGTGCGGGCACATCTACAGCATCATGGACGACCTGATCGACGACGTGCGGATCGACGCCAAGCACAGCTTCGAAGACATCATTATGCCCGTCGAGCAGTTCAAGGCGACCTACGGGGCGCGGGTCGGGACGATCGGCGGGCTGGACATCGACCTGCTGTGCCGGGGGGATGAGGAAACTGTCCGCGCCCGGACGCGGGCCATCCTGGCGGCCTGCATGCCGGGCGGCGGCTACGTGCTGGG
>JARKOQ010000057.1 GCA_029976005.1 Aggregatilineales bacterium
GTGGCGCTGATGATGCTGGCCGGCGCGGGGATGCCCGTCCTGGCCCAGGGTGGGGGCGAAGTCACCCCGACGCCCTTCTGGGAGGAAAACGACGATCCGGACCTGAACGCCCAGATGGATCGGGTCGAGGAAGCGACCAGCATCCTGCGCGGGCTGGAGCCGACTCAGGCCATCCCGCGCGCCTTCCTGACGCGCGATGAGCTGCTGGTCTACCTGACCGAGACCCTCGACCGCGACTATCCCCCGGAGCGCGCCCGCGACGACGCGATCTTCTACCACACCTTCGGCTGGATGAACCTCGACACCGACCTGCGCCAGCTTCAGCTCGACGTGCTGGGCGAGCAGGTGGCCGGATTCTACGATACCGACCTCAAGGCTATGTTCGTGATCAGCGCCGACGACGAGCTGGACGCCATGAACCAGCTCCTCTACGCCCACGAGTTCACCCACGTCCTTCAGGATCAGCGCTTCGATCTGGGCGGCCGCGATATGGACGAGATGGCGCAAGTCTCCCCGGACGAGGCGCTGGCCTTCACGGCCCTGGTCGAGGGGGACGCAATGCTGATGACCGAGGGCTACCAGACCTGGCTGATGCGCAGCAACCCGGCCTCGATGCTGGGCGTGCTGACCGAGGGGCTGCTGGTCAGCACCGAGGCGCTTTCCGCCGCGCCGCCGATCATCCAGTATGAGCTGCTGTTCCCCTACACCTACGGGCGTAGCTTCGCCTACACGCTCTTCAGCGTGGGCGAGGGCTGGCGCATGGTCAACCAGGCCTACCGCGAGCCGCCCGTGTCCACCGAGCAGATTCTGCACCCGGAGCGCTACGTCGGCGGCGACCAGCCGGTCGAGGTCAGCGCCGACGTCCTGGACGGCGTGCTGGGGGCGGACTACCGGCTGGTCTGGGATCGTACCCTGGGCGAGTACTATCTGCGCGAGCACCTGCGGATTTATGTCCCCACCGAGACGGCGGAGTCTGCCGCGGCGGGGTGGGGCGGCGACCGCTACCGCATCTATTTCAACGACGAGACCGAAGATACGGTGCTGGTGTGGCGCACGGTCTGGGATACGCCTGAGGATGCGGCCGAGTTCGCGGCGGCTTACCGGGGCTACGGCGCGCTGCGCTTCGCCGATCCCGGCGTGCCGGTCGATCCGGCGATGACCTGCTGGTACGCGGACGTGACACTCTGCCTGCGTCAAGGCCCGAACGAGAGCGTGATCTTCCAGGTGCCCGACCGGGCGATGATCGCGGACGTGCTGCCGGTATTGGCGCCGGCGCGGTGAGGTCCGCGGTTTTGCCGCGTCGAAGCGTCTGTTGGGGCGGGCCGATGGGTGGGTGTGGCACGAACGGCTGGTTGAGCAGTGTGACCGTCGCGTTGAACGACGATCGGGAGGGATGAGGCCATGACGCAACGACCGATCCGGTTGGCGATGGCGGGCGCGGGGGTGTTCGCCCGCGATTCACACCTGCCGGCCCTGCGCAAGCTGAGCGACCGGTTCGAGATCGCGGCCGTGTACAGCCGCACCGCCGAGTCGGCCGCGCAGTTGAACGCGCTGCTGGACAGCCCGGTGCCCGCCTACACGGACTTCGAGGAACTGCTGGCCCGGCAGGATATCGAGGCGGTGGATATTGCGCTGCCGATCCACGTCATGCCCGCCGCGGTGGAGGCGGCCCTGGCGGCAGGCAAGCACGTCATCAGCGAGAAGCCGGTGGCGCCCACCGTGGCTGCCGGACGCCGCCTGCTGGACGCGCAGGCGCGCCATCCCGGCCCGGTCTGGATGGTGGCCGAGAACTACCGCTACGAGGAGCCATTCCAGCGCGCGGCGGAGATCGTGCGGGGCGGCCAGATCGGCCGCCCCTTCCTGGCGGATTGGGCGATCTATGTCGCGATGCGGCCGGGCAACAAGTTCTTCCACACCGATTGGCGCCAGATTCCCGCCCATCAGGGCGGCTTTTTGCTGGATGGGGGCGTCCATCATGTGGCCGGGCTGCGGATGGTGCTGGGCGAGGTCGCCGTGGTGAACAGCCTCGTGGCCCTGCACCAGCCCGACCTGCCGCCGGTGGATACCCTGAGCGCTTCGCTGCGTTTCGCGTCCGGGGCGCTGGCCTCCTACAGCGTCACCTATGCGGCGGGCGCGCCCTGGTACGGGGTTCTCCAGGTCGTGGGGGAGCGCGGCGCGCTGCGCATCAACCGGAGCGGCACCCTGGAGCTGACTGTGGACGGCCAGACGGAAACCATCACTGTGCCAGGCTTCACCGGCATCGAAGGGGAATTCGCGGCCTTCGCGGCGGCGATTCGGGACGGCGCGCCGCCGTCCAGCACGCCGCTGGAAGCCCTGCGCGACGTGGCCGTGGTCGAGGCCATGCTGCGCTCTGGGGCGACCGGCCAGCGCACGGCCCCGGAGAGCATCCCGGACTGAGGATAAGCCGTCCTGGACCGAAAAAACGTCTCACCGCGGAGGACGCGGAGAACGCAGCGAAAGAACCTGTACTGAGAGAAGCCCGGCGGCTGCATGACCGCCGGGCTTTCTGTTGTTTGCGAAGGTCCTTCTCCGCACCCTTTGCGGTGCGCCTGGTTTTTCTGGTCGCGGCCTGCCGGACTGGCAGGACAGCCCGCCGGAGGGTATGATCGGAGCGTTCCGAGTTTTACGATAAGGATTAGTCAGATGAAAAAGAGTCTGGTTGTCGTGGTGATGCTGGTGCTGGCTCTGCCCATGCTGGTTGCCTCCGCCCAGGGGGACGAGCCGGTCACGACGCGCGCCACGCCGCCCGATCCGGCCGGCGTGCGCCTGGTTCAGGTCGCGGATGGCTTTAGCCTGCCGCTGCTGGCGACTCACGCCGGGGATGGCTCCGGGCGGCTGTTCGTGGTGGAACAGAAGGGGCGGGTGTTCATCCTGCGCGATGGCGAGCGGCTGGAAACGCCTTTCCTCGATCTGTCCGGTTACGTCACGTCCTTCACCGGTTATTCCGAGCAAGGGCTGCTGGGTCTGGCCTTTCATCCCGACTACGCCGAAAACGGCCGCTTCTTCGTCAATTACACCGATCCCGCCGGCACGACGGTCGTGGCCGAGCTGGCCGTCTCCGCCGATGATCCTGACGTGGCCGACCTGAACAGCCGCCGTGTCCTGCTGACGATCGAGCAGCCCTACCCGAACCACAACGGCGGGATGATGGCTTTTGGGCCGGATGGGTACCTGTACATCTCCGTGGGCGACGGCGGCTCGGCGGGCGATCCGCAGGGCAATGCCCAGAATCCCTGGACGCTGCTCGGCTCGATCCTCCGCATCGACGTAGACACGCCGCCCCAGGGCAGGGCGGCCTACAGCATCCCCATGGGCAACCCCTATTCGGACAACGGGATGGGTCTGCCGGAGTTGTGGGCGATCGGGCTGCGCAACGTGTGGCGCTTCAGCTTCGACCGGGCGACCGGTGACCTGTACCTGGCCGATGTCGGCCAGAACCTGTGGGAAGAGATCAACTTCCAGCCGGCGGGTTTCAGCGGTGGGGCCAATTACGGCTGGAACCGCTACGAGGGCAACCACCCCTATTCCGGCGGCGACGCGCCGCGCGGCATGGTGCTGCCCATCGCGGAATACGCCCACAGCGCCGGCGGCTGCTCGGTCTCCGGCGGGTACGTTTACCGGGGCGCGGCGCTGCCCGACCTGGAAGGGGTCTATTTCTTCGGGGATTGGTGTACGGGCAACATCTGGGCCACCTACCGCGACGAGGCGGAAGCCTGGCAGACCAGCCT
>JARKOQ010000061.1 GCA_029976005.1 Aggregatilineales bacterium
GCGCGGGGCCGACCTGGCCGGGGTGGAGTGGGTTTTCGCCAGCCACAAGCACTCCGACCACCTCGACCCCGGCACGCTGCCCGACCTGATGGCCGCCTCCCCCCAGGCGAAGCTGGGCCTGCCGGAAGCGCACCTCGACCACGCCGCCGGGCTGGGCCTCGACCCGGCCCGGCTGATCCCGCTGCGCGGCGAGGGCGACTGCGCCCAATGTGGCGGGCTGAGCGTGACCGCGATCCCGGCCGCCCACCCCGATCTGAATTACGACCCGGCAACCGGCTACCCCTTCCTGGGCTTCCTGTTCGAGGCGGATGGGGTGCGGCTGTACCACAGCGGGGATACCCTGGTCTACGACGGGCTGGCCGCCACCCTGCGCCGCTACCGGCCGGATATCGCCTTCCTGCCGATCAACGGCACGGACGCGCGCCGGGGGGCGCTCCACGTCCCGCCCAACATGAACGCGGCGGAGGCGGTCGCGCTGGCGCGGGAAGTCGGGGACGTGCTGGTCATCCCCCACCACTACGACATGTTCACCTTCAACACCGTGGACGTATCCGAGTTCACGGCCCTGGCCGATCAGGCCGGGGTGCGCTATAAGGTGCTGAAGTGCGGGGAGCGGTTTGAGTGGGGAAGGTAGCGTCATGAGCCATATCTACGTTCCGTCTTGCGGCCCGGAAGACTGGCGCGGGCTGCTGGCCGATCCGGAGACCCAGTGGCGGCAGGGCTACTCCGCCCGGACGACCGCTTATTGTTGGGAAGCGGCGGGGGGATTCCCAGCGGAGATTGAGTCAGCCCTGACGCATTCCGGCTTCGCACGTTTCCGGCAGGTGGAGCCGCTGCTGATCGTCCCGGAATACAAAACCGATCTGCCCGGCGGCGGGCGTCCTTCCCAAACGGACGTGTTTGCGCTGGCAAAAGACGCCCAGGGCGATCTGCTGGCGCTGACCGTGGAAGCCAAGGTCGCCGAGTCGTTCGGCCCGACCCTGGAGGAATGGGCCCCGGCTTCGTCTCCAGGCAAGACGGCCCGGCTGGAAGCCATCCGGGGGCTGCTGGGCCTGCCACAAAGCCTGCCGGATGCGATCCGCTACCAGCTTCTCCACCGGACGGCCTCGGCCGTGATCGAGGCCCGGCGTTTCAATGCCCGCAGCGCGATGATGATCGTGCATGCCTTCGGGCATGGCGGCGACAACCACGCCGACTACCGCCGCTTCGTCGAGTTGTTCGGCACGCCCGCGCCGGAAGGATTGGCTCTCCTGCGCACGGTGGATGCTATCGACATCTATGCCGCCTGGGTGGAAGGCGATCCGGTCTTTCTAAAGGCATAAAACAGCCCAGAGCACCCCCACCGGGCAACTCCGGGCTGTGTCTTTCTCCTGCTTTTCCTTGGCGTCCTTGGCGCTTTGGCGGTTCAACCGCCTTTCCGCCTTTACCTCAATCGATCACCCGCTGCACGATCTTGCCGCCGGCCTTCTCCTTGAGGATCAGCCGGGTGCGGCCGTCGGGCATCGTCTCGCGCTTGATCAGGTAGTGATCGGCGTCGAACTCGGTCAACTGGACGCCCGCCCCGGCCTCGGCGGAGCCGCGCCAGTCGGCCAGGTCGACCGGCTCCCAGCGCTTCGATTCGATCGAACGATAGGCGGCGTCCATGATGGCGTTGACCACGTAGCCGTCGTAGAAGTCCTCCATCGGCTTGCGCCCGGCCTCCAGCGCGTCCAGCATATCCGTGAACATCTCCAGGTAGCCCAGCGTGCCGATCTCGTCGCCCACCGGGAAAATCCAGCCGGTCGCGCCCTCGGCCTTCTCGGCCACGTAGCCGCCCTCGCCGACCGCCGTGAACATCTCGTGCCCGGTGCGCTGCCAGTGGTTGAGCCACAGTGTGCCCGCCGTGCCGGTGATCTCGTCGCGCAGGTCCATCCCGCCCCGGAAGGCCCAGCTCGCCTCGAACTGGCCGATCGCGCCGCTGGCGTAACGCACCAGGCCGATCGTGCTGTCCTCGGCCTCGATGGGATGCACCTGGGTCGCCCCCCAGCACATCACCTCCAGCGGGCGCACGTCCTTGCCGATGAAGTTGCGGCTGACCTCGATGCAGTGGCAGCCCATGTCCACCAGCGCGCCGCCGCCGGACTGAGCCTTGTCCCAGAACCACTCGCTGTGCGGGCCGGAATGGGTCTCGCGGCTGCGCGCCCACAGCACCCGGCCCAGCGCGCCGTTCTGGATCGACTGGAGGGCTTTGAGCGTCTTGGGGGTATAGGCCAGGTCTTCCAGGTAGCCGTGAAAGACGCCCGCCTTTTCCACCGCGTCGAGCATCCGTTTGGCCTCGGCGGCGGTGCGGCCGAGCGGCTTGGTGCACAGCACGGCCTTGCCCGCCTCGGCGCAGAGTTGGACGGCCTGCTCGTGCAGGTGGTTGGGCAGGCCGATCACGACGGCGTCCGTTTGCGGGTCGCGGATCGCGGCGGCCATGTCGGCCGTCCAGGTCGGGATGCCCCACTCCTGGGCGAACGACCGGGCGCGCTCCTCCGTGCGGGAATAGACGACCTGCACGCGGTCGCGGCTGCGCTGGCCGTGCAGGGTTTGGGTGTAGAACCGTCCGATCAAGCCGGTGCCGAGCATCGTGATCTGGGCCATGAAACCGCTCCTCGTGTGGGCAAAAAGACGGGCGACCGTCGATCGCGTGCAGGCCGGGCGGAGGGGGGACGTGTTCGCCTGAACACGGAACCGGCGGGGCGGGTTGAGTGTTCCCGAAAAGTGGTGTAAACTGCAAATAGCTCCGAATGTCCGGTCATTTCGGGCAACAGGCATTATAGCAAGCAACCAAAAACCGAGTCAACCGGCCGGACGCCAGCCAGGTTAGCCAGACGACAATGAGCCAGCGACAGCTTCATACCGGCGATCTCCCGATCCGGGTGGTGGACCCCGCCAGCCCGATCCCGCTCTACCACCAGGTGGAGACGAACCTGCGCGAGATGATCGGCGGCTCCCTGCAACCGGAGGACATCCTGCCCCCGGAGCTGGAGCTGGCGCGGGCCTACGGGGTGGGCCGCCACACCATGCGCATGGCGCTCTCCCGCCTGGTCGCGGACAGCCTGATCGTGCGCAAGGCCGGGCGCGGCACCGTCGTCCAGGCCCGCCACGACCGGATGGAGTTCTACCTGGATCGCAGCTTCACCCGCCAGATGGCCGACATGGGCCGCCGCGCCCGGTCGCGCGTCCTGGAGGCCGCCACCGGGACAATCGATGCCAGCGCCCCGCCCCCGCTGCTGGGCAAGCTGGGGGCGCCGTGCTTCCGGCTGTCCCGGCTGCGCTTTGGTGACAGCGAGCCGATCGGACTCCAGACCACGACGATCGTGATCGAGCAGTGCCCGGCGCTGCCCGGCTTCGACTTCAACCGGGAATCGCTGTACGACGTGCTGGCGCGCGAGTACCGGCTGGCCATCACCGAAATCCGGCACGCCGCCAGCGCCGCGATCGCCGACGATCTCCAGGCCAAACTGCTCCAAATCCGGAAAGGCGATCCGCTGCTGGTGATCAAGACCGTGGCCTACCTCGACTCCGGCGAGCCGATCGAAGCCACCACCAGCGTCTACCGCGCCGACCACTACGAATACAACATCCGCGACACGATCGGGCCGTGCTAGGCAGCGATCAGCGATCAGCGGTCAGCAAAAACCAAAGCCCCGGCGCAACCTTCGGTTGCGCAGCCTCTGGTCTCCGGTCTCGTTTTTGCTTGACAAACGCCCCCGACCGGCATACGATCCATGTACAAATGTCCGGACATTATCCGCTTCCCGAAAGCGAACAGGGAGAATCCCATGCCCAGTATGACCCCGCGCGAGCGCGTGCAGGCGGCGCTCAACCACCAGGAGCCGGATCGCGTCCCCCTCGCGCTGGGCGGCGGGCCTTACGGGATCGTCGACGAGCTGTACTTCGGCCTGCTGAAGACCCTCCGGATCGCCCCACCCGCCGCGCCCTTCCGCAGCGGGCACAACATCTCCTACCTGGATGACCGCGTCTTCGAGCGCCTGGGGATCGACACGCGCTATGTCTGGCCGGGAGCCTCGCCCAGCAGCCCCAGCCAGGAAACCGCCGATCCGGACACCTTCCTCGATTCCTTCGGGCAGACCTGGAAGCGGGCCACCCCATACTTTTACGCCGAACGCGGCCTGCTGGCGGAAGCGTCCGGCGTCGACGACATCGACCGGCTGATCACCTGGCCGGACACGACCCAACCCCACTGGACGGCCGGAGTCCAGGCGCGGGCCAGCGCCCTGCGCGCAGGCACGGACAACTTCGTGATCGCCCGGATGGTCACCTCGCACGGGCCGTTCCAGACCGCGTGCGACCTGCGCGGCACGGCCGAATTCATGCTCGATCTGGCCCTCAACCCGGACTTCGCCGAACACCTGCTGCGCCGCGTGACCGACACCCTGGACGGCCTGCTGCGCGGTTACCTGGCCGCCTGCGGCGACTCGATCGATATGATCGAACTGCCGGGGGATGATTACGCCTCCAACACCAACCTGTTGATCTCCCCCACCACTTTCCGCCAGTTCATCCGGCCCTGCCTGGAGCGCCTCGTCACCACCATCCGGGAACACAACCCGGCCCTGAAGATCATGCTCCACAGCGACGGCCTGATCACGACCCTGCTGCCGGACTTCATCGCGATCGGGATCGACGTGGTGCATCCGTTGGAGCCGGTGCCGGCCCTCGACCAGGCCGCGATCAAAGCGACCTACGGCGACCGGCTGGCCTTCCTGGGCGGGATCGACATCAGCCACGCCATGCCCGGCTCGACCGCCGACGTGGCCGCCGAGGTCAAACGCTGTCTGGCGGCGCTGGCTCCCGGCGGCGGCTACATCCTGGCCCCGTCCAACCACCTGCAAGCCGACGTGCCGCCGGAAAACGTGATCGCCCTCTTCGAAACCGCCCGCCGACTGGGGCTGTATCCCCTCCGGCTGGCCGAATAGATCGTTTCGCTGGTTGTATTGTTCTTGTGAGGCTCACCCCATGACCACCCAGGCTTCGTTCGATTATCTGGATCAGGCCCAGGCCATCCTGGCGCGCATCCGCGCCACCGAGATGGACGCCATCGACCGCGCGGCCGAGATTTGCGCCCACACCATCGCTAACGAGGGTCTGGTGCACATGTTCGCCACCGGCCACTCGCGCATGTTCGTGGAGGAGATGTACCCGCGCCACGGCAGCTTTCCCGGCTTCCACCCCATGGTGGAGCTGTCTTTGACCTATCACAACCAGGTAGTCGGCTCCAACGGCCAGCGCCAGGCCATGTTCCTGGAGCACGTCGAAGGGCTGGCCCCGGTCATCCTGCGCAACTTCGTGATCGAGCCGCCGGACAGTTTCCTGATCTTCTCCAACAGCGGGGTCAACGAGGTCGTGGTGGAGATGGGCCTGGAGGCCAAGAAACTGGGCCTGCCGCTGATCGCGGTCGTCTCCAAAGCCCACAGCGCGGCCAGCGCCGCCCGGCACAGCAGCGGCCGCAAGTTGATGGACTTCGCGGACGTGACCATCGACAACGGCGTGCCCGCCGGAGACGCCCTGGTGACCATCGACGGGCTGGAAGACCCGGTCGGCCCCGGCTCGACCATCGGCGCGGCGGCCGTGACCAACGCCCTCAAGTGCGCGATTGCGGAAAAGCTGGTCGCGCTGGGTCATCCGCCCCTGGTCCTGACCAGCAGCCACTTCATCGGCGGGGCCGAATCGCAGCGCCGCTTCGACCAGTCGTATGACGACTACCGCCGCCGCCTCAAGCGCGTCTACGGCTGCGAGTGAACCGCCATGCCGCCCGAATTCCCGGTCGAACCCCAGCCCGCGCCGACCCTGTTCTTCTTCGGCGTGACCACCGGCCGCTCGTCCAGCCGCCGGATGTTCCCCGCCTGGGCGGCGATTCTGGGCCTGGGGGAGGCGCGGCTGGTCGGGCTGGACCTGCCGATCAACGGCCCGCCGGAGGTCTACCGCCGGGCCGTGCACCAGATCAAACACGATCCGCTCTCGCTGGGCGGGATCGTGACCACCCACAAAATCAACACCCTGAACGCCGCCCGCGACCTGTTCGACGAACTGACGCCCGACGCGGAGCTGTGCGGCGAGGTCTCGTGCATCTACAAGCGTGGCGGCCGCCTGATCGGCCACGCAACCGACCCGGCTTGCTCCGGCCAGTCGATGCAGGCCTTCATCCCGCCCGGCCACTGGGCGGCCAGCGGCGCGGATGTGCTGTGCCTGGGGGCGGGCGGCTCGGCGGTGGCGATCGCGGTCTACTTCACCACCCGCGCCGCGCCCGCCGATCGTCCCCGGCGGCTGATCGTGGTTAACCGCAGCCGCCCCCGGCTGGACGGCCTGCGCGCCCTGGTGGAGACGCGCCTGCCGCCCTCCGGCACCGCCTTCGAATACGTCGAGCAGACCGATCCGGCCGCCAACGACCGCCTGATGGCCGATCTGCCCGATGGCTCGCTGGTCATCAACGCGACCGGGATGGGCAAGGATACCCCCGGCTCGCCGATCAGCGATGCCGGGGTCTTCCCGCGCGGCGGCTTCGCCTGGGACCTGAACTACCGGGGCGAGCTGGATTTCCTGCGCCAGGCGCGCGCCCAGGCGGCAACTCGCGGCCTGCACGTCGAGGACGGCTGGCGCTACTTCCTGCTGGGCTGGTCAACCATCGTCGGCCAGGTCTTCGACGTGCCGATCCCGCCGCCGGTCTTCGACCGCCTCGCCGCCGTCGCGGAAGGCGTCCGCTGACCTTCCGTGCGAATCCGTGTTCCATCCGTTGTATCCGTGTCCAGGGTTTGGCCTTCTCGCCCCGGCTGGACATCCTGCACAGCCAGAAGGCGCTGATTTCGGGCAGTCTCCACGTTGAGTCAGAAGTTGAAAGCGCCGTATAGTAAGAGTACGTCGTCTTGGCCTGAGTTCGTGTGCATCGGTAGGTGTCCGGGTCAGAGGGGGTGGGCCGTGCGCCCCCGGTCTCCGGGGTTCCCCGCCCTCTCCGGCTCTGGACAGCCAGAAACCAACCCAGGCAGTGCTTATCCTCCTCAACATGGCCGTCACACACAGCGGCGTCGGGATACCCTCCCGGCGCCGCTGTGTGTTCGTGGACTGCTCGCAGTTCTAGCCCCCGGCCCGGATGAAATCCCGGTACCAGGTGGCGCTGTCCTTGGGCGTGCGCGCCTGGGTGGCGTAGTCCACGTAGGTGATCCCGTAGCGCAGGGTGTAGCCCGCCGCCCACTCGAAGTTATCCAGCAGCGACCACAGGCAGTAGCCCTTGATTGGCGCGCCCGCCTCGATGGCCCGTCCCACCGCCGCGAGGTGGCTGTCCAGGAAGCGGATCCGCCCTTCATCGTGGACGCGCCCGTCCGGGGCAATGGTATCGAAGTAGGCCGCGCCGTTCTCGGTGATGATGGTGGCCGGGAAGGGGTACTCCCGGCTGAGGCGGACCAGCATCTCGGTGAAGCTGTCCGGGTGGATTTCCCGGTCGGCGGTGCGCTCCAGCTCCGGGCTGGCGACGTTCCGCGTGCGCAGGGGCGGATCGCCAGGCGCGTTGGCGATCGTGGCATGGTTGTAGTAGTTCACCCCCAGGAAGTCCAGCGGCGCGGCGATCAGCTCCAGGTCGCCGGGCCGCACGTCCGGCACGTCGGCCCCGTACAGCGCCCACATGTCCTCCGGGTAACCGCGCCCGGCCAGCGGATCCAGGAACCAGCGGTTGAAGTAGCCATCGAACCGCTGGGCCGCGGCCGCGTCGTCCGGCGAGTCGCTGGCCGGGTAGACCGTCGTCAGGTTGGGGGCGAGGCTGACCCGCGTCCCCGGCCCGCCCGCCGCCCGGATGCGCGGCACGGCCAGCCCGTGCGAGAGCAGCAGGTGATGGGAGACCGCCAGCGCGATCCGCCAGTCCTGCAAACCGGGGGCGAACAGGCCGATCTGGTTGCTCAGGAAGGCCGTGCACCACGGCTCGTTGTGGGTCGTCCAGTGTTTGACGCGATCCCCCAGATGCCTGACCACGATCTCGGCGTAGTCCGCGAAGGCGTGGGCCGTCGCGCGCTCGGCCCAGCCGCCCCGATCCTGGAGCGCCTGGGGCAGGTCCCAGTGGTAGAGCGTCACGATCGGCGTGATCCCTGCCGCCAGCAGGGCATCCACCAGCCGGTCGTAGAAGGCCAGCCCGGCCGGGTTGACCGCGCCCGTGCCGTCCGGCTGGATGCGCGGCCAGGCGACGCTGAAGCGGTAGGCATTCAGGCCGAGGGATTGCATCAGCGCCACGTCCTCCGCATAGCGGTGGTAGTGATCGCAAGCCACGTCCCCGCTGTCGCCGTTGGCCGTCTTGCCCGGCGTGTGGGCGAAGCGATCCCAGATCGATTCGCCGCGCCC
>JARKOQ010000066.1 GCA_029976005.1 Aggregatilineales bacterium
GCCCGCATCGAAGCCGCCATCAGCACTGGCGCTGCCTGGGAGGTGTGGTTTCAAGTGGAGTTTCTGATGCTGCTGCGTTCGGCCCATGTGGCCGCAGCCCGCGAGGTGCCCTATCCCAATCCGAATTCAGGCCTGCGCCTGGACGTGCTGGCCCAGCAAAACGGTGAGAACTACGCCATTGAGCTGAAAGTGGAAAGTGCCACCAACGCCGGCAACAAGCTGCTGGCCGAAACTCAGAAGGACATCGAAAAACTCACCAAGTACACCAGCCCCGTCGCGGCACGCTGGGCTGTGGCCGTGGGGTACAGCGACGTCGCCAAACGTGGCTTGCGGGACTTCGCCAACGCCCACAACACCCGGGTCATCTACCAGGAATCCGGCGCCATAGGGTGCATGATCGCCACAGTTTGACCACCCGCTGCAAACCCGCCCCCCCACGGCGGGGCCGACGCTGCCCAGGGCCATACGCCCCCTGGGCAGCACCTTCATCCCACGCCTTGCGACCCCACGAGAACCTTACAGCGTCAGTTGCCCACGCTCCTCATCGGTCAGGCGCGCCCGGGCCTGTTCGCTCAAGGGCCCGGCCCCCAGGACCTGCACCGGGCTGTCGGGGTTGTAGCCCGGGGCGCGGCTGGCTTCTTCACGCTGGCGTTGCACCGGTTCGGAACCAAAGCCCAGCACTTCCACGGTGACGATGGACGCCCGGCCCTGCTTCGCTGCCGCTTGCTGATTGCGCGCCGCGTCCTCCGCTGCCTGGGACGCCGCCGAGCCTGCGGCACTGGCCGAGCTCATGGCGCCGGTGTTGACCGCCGCCGTGACCGGCACCCCGGACGACTTGCCCTGGGTCTGGATGTTCGCCGCGTTGACCACTCGCAGGGCGGCGATGTTGACGTTGCCCGAGACCCGGATACCCGCCTCGCCGGCATCGATGGTGCCCAGGGGCGCGATCAGGTCGATGTCGCCGGCCGCCACCTCGGGAATCGGGTTGAGGGTGGCGATCCCGGCCCCGGTGCTGGGCACCGACGGTGACAGGCTGACGTTGCCCCAGGTGTCGTAGACCCGCTTGGGCGGGGTGTAGACCACGGTGGTCTTGGAGCCCCGGCCGGCGTTGATGTCGCCCGCCGCCGACCAGCCCATGATCGAGCCGCCGAAGGTGGTCATGATCCGGCTCTGGCCCAGGAGGATGCTGCCCAGGGAGTACAGCTGGATGTCCCCCGCGCCCTGGGTGATGACACCGGCCGAGGCCGGCGGCGCCGTGCCTTCGATGCCGAAGGTCTGGTGGCCACCCGGGGTCAGCATCTGGATATTGCCGCCGAAATCGGTGTGCACCCCCGCACCGCCGAACAGGGTGATATCGCCCTTGTAGGTGATCGGGTTACCGGCCACATCGGTACTCGGGAACAGCCCGGCAATCGCCGCCCGGCCCCGGGCGTAGCTGCCCTGGCGTATCCCGCCGTCCTGGGTGTACTCGCGGCCGGCGGCCTTGAGCTCGGCAAAATACACATCCCGGGCAAACACCCGCTGCTGCTCCGCCGGCAAGGCCGCGTAGTAGGCCCGGGCCTGGCTGCTGTCGCCGACAAAGCCGAAGCGCTGGGCCAGCCAGTCCACCAGCTCACCCTCGTAGGTCTTGGCCACCTT
>JARKOQ010000083.1 GCA_029976005.1 Aggregatilineales bacterium
CGTCCTTCATCTGCTTCTCCAGGTCGCGGATCGCCTTGTCCAGCTCGGTCAGCGGCAGCGCGCCGAGCTTCTCCAGCGGCGAGCGCTCGGCCGGCTCCGGCTCGCCCCGGGTGAGGCGCACCGCTTCGGTCAGGTCGCGGATTTGCTTGACGATTTGCTGCGGCACGATTCCGTGCGCGGTGTTGTGCGCGGCCTGGATCGCCCGGCGGCGGTTGGTCTCGTCGATGGCGTAGCGCATCGAGTCCGTGATGCGGTCGGCGTACATGATCACCCGGCCCTCGACGTGGCGCGCGGCGCGCCCGGTGGTCTGGATCAGGGCCGGGCCGGAGCGCAGGAAGCCCTCCTTGTCGGCGTCCAGGATCGCCACCAGCGAGACTTCCGGCAGGTCCAGCCCTTCGCGCAGCAGGTTGATCCCAACCACCACGTCGTAGACGCCCATGCGCAGGTCGCGCAGGATGTCGATCCGCTCCAGGGTGTCGATCTCGCTGTGCAGGTAATGCACCTTGACGCCCATCTCGGTCAGGTAGTCGGCCAGGTCCTCGGCCATGCGCTTGGTCAGGGTGGTGACCAGGGCGCGCTGGCCCTTGCGGACGCGCTTCTCGATCTCCTGGAGCAGGTCGTCCACCTGGCCCAGCACCGGCCGGACTTCGATCTCCGGGTCCAGGATGCCGGTCGGGCGGATGACCTGCTGCACGACCGCCTGGCTGTGCTCGGCCTCGTACGGGCCGGGCGTGGCGCTGGTGTAGATCGTCTGCTTGACGCGCGCCTCGAACTCCTCGAAGTTCAGCGGCCGGTTATCCAGCGCGCTGGGCAGCCGGAACCCATAATCGACCAGGGTTTGCTTGCGGGAGCGGTCGCCGCCGTACATGCCCCGAATCTGGGGGATGGTCATGTGGCTCTCGTCGATGACCAGCAGGAAGTCGGCGGGCATGTAATCCAGCAGCGTCCAGGGCGGGCTGCCCGCCGGGCGCTGATCCATGTGGCGGGAGTAGTTCTCGATCCCGGAGCAGTAACCCAGCTCGCGCAGCATCTCCAGGTCGTACTGGACGCGCTGCTCCAGACGCTGAGCCTCCAGCAGGCGGTTATCGCGGTTCAGCTCGGACAGGCGATCCTTGAGTTCCTGATCGATGTCGTGGATCGCGGCTTCGAGCTTTGATTGCTCGGTGATGAAGTGCTTGGCCGGGTAGAGGTCCAGCGTCTCCAATTCGTCCAGAATCTCGCCGGTCAGGGCGTTGAAGACGACCATGCGCTCGATCTCGTCGCCGAACATCGTGATCCGGTAGCCCTGCTCGCCGTAGGCCGGGATGACCTCCAGCGTGTCGCCCTTGGCGCGGAAGGTGCCGGGGCGCAGTTCCAGGTCGTTTCGCTTGTAGTGGATATGGACCAGGTGGCGCAGGATCAGGTCGCGGCGGATGGCCTGCCCGACGTGCAGGTTGAGCACGACCTTGCCGTAAGCCTCCGGGCTGCCCAGGCCGTAGATGCACGACACCGAGGCCACGATCAGCACGTCGCGCCGGCTGAGGACCGAGGTGGTGGCCGAGAGGCGCAGCCGGTCGATGTCCTCGTTGATGTCGGTTTCCTTCTCGACGTACAGGTCCTTCTGGGGGACGTAGGCTTCCGGCTGGTAGTAATCGTAGTACGAGACGAAGTATTCGACGGCATTGTGCGGGAAGAACTCTTTGAACTCGGCGTAAAGCTGGGCGGCCAGGGTCTTGTTGTGGCACATGACCAGGGTTGGCCGGTTGATCTCGGCGATCACCGAGGCGACGGTGAAGGTCTTGCCGGTGCCGGTCGCGCCGAGCAGGGTCTGGTGGCGGTGGCCCTTGCTCAGGCCGTCCACCAGCCCGGCGATGGCGGCCGGCTGGTCGCCGGTCGGCTGGAACTCGGAGACAAGCTGGAAGTCAGGCATAGCGGCTCTCAGTCATCAGCTTTCAACGGTCACAGCGGGAAAACGGACGGGGCGCGAGGCTCCGACGATGCGAACAGGTGTGCGAACAGATGGGTTATTCTAGCGCATCCTGTCCCGCCGCGCCACAAGAAAACGGAGGCAAGGGACAAGAGTCAGGAGGCAAGGAAAAGCGTCGAAGCGGCAAGGGAGGGGCTGTAGAGCGTGCACTCATAGCAGGCGACGCCGCTGCGAAGGCCCGCCGGGGCGATCACTGCGAATTCAACGGATGACACGGATCAAACGGACTTAAAAAGCCGTGAAAATCCTTTGAATCCGTGTCATCCGTGTTGAATTGAAACCCCATCCAGCCGAGGCGTCCGCTTGGCGCGCCTACCACCACGCGCCGCGGCCGCGCGTGCGGTCGTAGCGGTCGTAGAGCCACTCGCGCCGCTGTGGGACGGCCGGCTGCGGCACGATCCGCATCAGGATCACGATCAGCACCACGCCCGCCAGGAAGCCGCCGATGTGCGCGAACCAGGCCACCCCGCCCCCGGCCAGCATCCCGGCCGCGCCCAGCCCGTTGACGACCTGGAGCACGAACCACAGGCCCAGCACCACGATTGCGGGCACCTCGGCCACCTGGACGAAGAAGCCCAGGATCACCAGCCCGCGCACCCGCACGCCGGGGAACATGATCAGGTAGCCGCCGAGCACCCCGGCGATCGCGCCGCTGGCCCCCAGCATCGGAATCTGCGAGGCCGGATCGACCATCACCTGGGCCAGGGTCGCCGCGATGCCGCACGCGAAGTAGAACGCGAGATACAGCGGGATGCCCAGCCGGTCCTCCAGGTTGTCCCCGAAGATCCACAGGTAGAGCATGTTGCCCAGCAGGTGGGTCAGGCTGCCGTGCATGAACATCGCCCGGAAGATGTCCAGGGTTTGTTCCGGGCCAATTCCGCGGCTGATCTCGGCCGGGACGGCGGCCCAGTTGGTGGCCAGCAGGTAGGCCTCGCGCTCGTTGAGGGTCGCCTGGAACAGGAAATAGACCGCGACGTTGATCCCGATCAGGCCGATGGTGGCGATCGGAAAGCGGTGGGTGGGGTTGATGTCACTCAAAGGGAACATGAACGAACCTCATTCTATTTTGGGGCGTGGCAGGAGGCATTCGCCCCTGCCGCGCCGCCGGCCATTTCTACCATCCGTCGATCGCGGCACATGCCTCCACGCGAGCCATTCCCACACCAGTCCGGGGGCCAGGGGGTGAGGTAGCCGCGCCGCCGGTCGATTCAGCCTGTCCCGGCTAGTCTGCCCCGTACAGCCCTTCGTTCACGGCGCTGAGCAGGCTGTGTCCGGCGTCGTCGCTGCCCAGCTCCCAGATCATCACCCCGCCCAGGCCGTGCTCGCGCGCGTAGGCCGCCTTGAGGGCCAGCGATTCGGGGTCGTCGTAGCTGATCATGATCTGCGTCGTGGCGTTGTACAGCCACGGCACCTGCGCTTCCTCGCTCCAGTAGCGGGTCATGCCGGGGATGAAGTCGCCCAACTCGCGGTACTTGAACGATCCCTGGTCGCCGGGCAGGCGGGTGAAGGGCTGGCCCAGCCCGTCGTTCTCCGCCGGGACTCCGCCCCAGCCACGCCCGTAGAACGGCACGCCCATCACGACCTTGTCCGCCGGGACGCCCGCATCCAGGTAAATCTGGAGGCTGGCGGCGACGCTCGGCTCCCCGGCGGGGGCGGTCAGCGGGGCGTTGAACCCGGTCCGGTCGCTCCAGCCGCCGTTGAAGTCGTAAGTCATCACGTTGAGCCAGTCCAGCAGGGGATGGATCGCGGCCAGGTCGTACTGGCGGACCTGGTTCCCGGCCGGGGCGGCGATGGTCAGCAGGTAGGCGCGGCCGTCCTGCGCGCCCTGGGCGTCCAGCGCGGCGCGGAAGTCGGCCAGCAGGGCGGTGAAGTTATCCGTATCCTCCGGCCGGGCGACGTTGCCTTCCAGCCCGCCGCCGCCCGGATACTCCCAATCGAGGTCGATCCCGTCAAAGCCGTAGCGAGTCATCAACGCCAGGCACGAGTCGATGAACACCCGCCGCGAGTCCTCGGTCAGGGCCACGTCCGAGAAGCGGCCCGACCACGTCCAGCCGCCGACCGACATCAGGGTTTGCAGGTGGGGGTAGCGCGCCTTGAGGAGCTGGAACTGGCGGAAGTGGCCCTGGAACTCGGCCCCGGCCCCGGCCTCGTCGCCGGGATAGGGCAGCTCGATGTCGGCCCACGGATCGCCCAGGATGCATTCGCCTTCCTCGGAGATGTTGATGAAGGCGTAATTGATGTGGGTCAGCAGGTCGCCGGGGATGTCGTCCACCCCGTAGGCGGCCGCGCCGTAGATATCCCAACTGGCGTAGTAGCCGATCACGCGCAGCGGCGCGCCGGATTCTTGGGCCTGGGTGGCCGCGCCGCCGGCCAGCAGCGACACTAATCCGGCGGAAGCGAGTCCGGCGGCCAGCAGCGCCGCGCGCTGTAGGGTGATGTTGAGGTGCATGGTTCCTCCGATTGGGATTGGAAAGACACTGTCTCGCACAAAGAATCGTACCCCCGATTGGCCGGAATTGCACCGCCGGGGGCGGAGCGCGCCAGGGGGTGAGGTGGCTGCTCAATGGCCTTTCAACGCAACACGGATTTCACGGATTCAAAGGATTTTCACGGTTTTTCAATCCTGTTTTTGATCCGCGTAAATCCGTGTATCATCCGTGAAATCCGTGCCCCATTTTTGTTTTTCTCCTTGCGCCAGAGGGCGCGACCGGGCAAATCGGGGTAAGATTCGCGGCGTGTGATTGTCGAGTTCAAGGAATCCCCACCCGTGAGTCTGCCTGAAGCTGAGTCCCCGCGCCGTCTCCATCGATCGCCCGCGCCTCCGGAACCTGTCGAGCGGCTGGCTCAGTTGCTTGTCCCTGGCAAAGCGAAATAAGAAACCTCGATTTCGTGTCCAATTTCGTGGAGTCACTACATTTTAGTAGATCAGGAGATCTCGATGAAGGACAAAGTGCTGCAGATTGGAATTTTTTTGATCCTACTGGGTCTCCTTATGGTTTCAAAGCAACTCGCGGTTCAAGGGGTTAGTGCCTTGCCATATATAAGTGAGGCAAATGGCATTTCGACACCTCCTTTGTTTCAGCAGAATCAAGAACCAAACATCATCTATTCTGCGAGTAACGGCAGCAGAGTTGTCTATTTCACCATGAATAGGGATGGTTCGGATAAGCAAGCCATCGCTGATACCTTTTTCTCGAATAACGAACAGTGGGTAACGGCCATTGGTGCTACGTTCTCTCCTGACAGAACTTTGTTGGCATTTAGCGCTGTTGACCTCGGGAGAAGTTATGAAACTGATGATTTCAGAGCCAATATTTCGATCCACCTCCTTGATTTGAGCACGAATACCGTCAATCAGTCGGTCACAGAGGATGATGGAAATTTCCGGCCAGTCTGGTCTTCCGACGGTTCTACCATCGCGTATATTTCGCATGGAAATAACCAGGTATTGAGTGTATTTGATGTGACCACAGGTGTAACGCATGCTGTATTGAACAGTGGCATACTGCGAAACTTAGTCGGAACGGGTGGATTAGTATATAACTTTGACTGGTCGCCAGATGGCAGCCAGCTAGCCGCTGACACTGCACTGCTAAGCGGATATGAACAAGAAGGATATAACACGATTTTTGTGATGAATGCCGATGGTTCGGATATCCATCAGTTATTTCCAGACGAAACATACGCAATGTCTCCAGCATGGAGGGCTCAAGGCAGCGATTTATATTTCGTTTGTGAACCTGACGAAAACGACGGAGTCGAGATCTGCCATGTTGATCTAGCGACCTCCAAGATCACTCAGGTTACACACCTGAACGACACATTTGACGTCCTTAACATCATGGATTTGGATGTTTCGGCAGATAGCCAAATCATCTTTGTGCTTCTCTTGAATGGGCAAGACACCCCCATCGATATCTATCACTATGATCTTGCGACCGACGCGCTAGTCAATCTGACTGCAGATATCGATTATGATGTTTATGCCCCCAGATGGATTGAGTCTCAACCTGAGATTCCTATCGCCTCCGCAAGCCCTGACCAGACCTTCACTGTCGCCCCCTCCACCAGCGAACCCGTTACCTTGGACGGCTAAGCCTCGTCTGACCCTGACAGCACGATCGTCGGCTACACCTGGGCCGAAAACGCGGTCGAAGTCGCCAGCGGCATCACGCCCACCGTTGAGGCCGCGCGGCGCGGACGAGCGAATCGGGGTAAGATTCGCGGCGAGTGACCGCCTACCACAAGGAATCCCCGGCCGTGACCGTGCCCCAAGCTGAGTCCCCCCGCCGTCCCCAGCGCCATCCCGCCCCGGCCGAGCCGGGCTACCGGCTGGCCCACCATTTCATCCTGGCCGAACGGCGCACCCTGCTGTGGATGAACCTGCTGGGCAGCGTGCTGTTCGTCGTGATGCTGGGCGTGGTCTTCGCGCTGCTGGCGGTCTACCGGGCGATCGGCGCGCCGCTGATCCTGCCCGGCCTGCCGGAGTCGCTCTCCGCCGGGGCGTACCTGCTGATGGCGATCGGCACGCTGCTCCTGCACGAAGGGCTGCACGGCGCGGCGATCCGGCTGCGCGGCCACCGTCCCCGCTTCGGGATGAAGCTCAGCAAGCTGGTGCTGTACACCACCTCGGACGCCTACTTCAGCCGCGGCGAATACCTGCTCGTGACCCTGGCCCCGCTGGTCGGGATCGGCTTGCTGGGGGCGGTCGCCATGCTGCTCGTGCCGGGCGGGGTGGCGCTGTGGCTGGGGATCATGGTCGCGCTCAACACGGCCTCGTCGATCGGCGACCTGTGGATGGCGGCCGTGACGGCCAGCTTCCCGCCGGAATCGCGCTTCCGCGACGAGGAAGACGGTCTGAGCGCCTATTTACCCGCCGGGACGCCGGGTGGCGAGGGAGGTCAACCTCAATAATGGACGCTCCTTCCGCTCCGCCTGACCGGCGCGAGATGCTGCGCGCCTACCTGATCCTGGCCGTGGGCATCTTCGCCTTCGGGTTCTCGGCCATCTTTGCCCGCGCGGCGGACGCGCCGGGCTTCGTGGTCGCCACCTGGCGCGTGGGGATCGCCAGCCTGCTCCTGACCGGGCCGTTCCTGCGCCAGCCGGCGGAGGCGCGCCGTCTCCGGCGTGGGACGCGCCGCTGGGTGGTGCTGGGCAGCTTCACCTTCGCCCTGAGTCTGGCGGTCTTCCACATGGCCCTGGACCATACCACCGCCGCCAACGCGACCTTCATCGGCAACCTGGCCCCGGTCTGGGTGGGCCTGTTCACGCTGATCGTCCTGCACCAGGCTCTGCCGCCGGTCTTCTGGCCGGGGGTGGTGGTGGGCATGTTCGGTGCGTTCTTCATCATGCTGGGGGCGGGGTCGGTGGGGGGCATCCAGGGCGGGGATATCGCCGTGTTCTTCAACAGCACGATCTGGGCCGCCTATCAGGTCGTCACCGCCCACGCCCGCGCCCGCATGAGCGCCCAGAGCTGGGTCTGGTGGGTGCTGGTGATCTCCAGCGCGACGCTGTTCCCGCTGGCGCTGCTGTTTGGCTACCGCCTGACCGGCTACGACCAGGCGACCACCCTGGCCATGATCGGCGCGGGGGTGGTCTCCCAGGCGGGGGGCTTCCTGGCCTACAACTACGCGCTGGGCCGCATCGCGGCGGCGCGCGTCTCCGTGGCGGGCACGCTCCAGCCGGTGCTGACCGCGATCCTGGCCGCGCTGCTGCTGGGGGAGGACTTCGGCGGGCTGCGTCTGGTGGGCGGGGCGCTGGTCATGCTCGGCGTGTACCTGACCAGCCGGGCGGAACCCCTCCACTGGCCGCGCGTCTTGCGTCCCCACGGCCCCGCCCATCCCTGAGTTGTGGATAACCCAACCCCAGCAGGTGCATAAGCCTGTGCACAACCGGCCCGCGTTATCCCCACGGCTGTGGATAGCGGGTGATATGACCGGGTGTTCTGCCCTATGGGTAGGCGCTATCGGCTGCAAAATACCCAGATGTTGGGGACAACTCCGCCCTTGCCTGTGGACAACCGGCGCGCCCTGGGGATAAACTGTGATATATTTGGGATATAAATCCCTAACCCGCGTCGCACAACTTTTCGATTGGATGGCGGACAGGGCTGGTCGCTGTGACCATCCTCAGCAGGTGGCTCCCCCTTCCGTGCCGATGCTTTCCTTGACCCTGGCGCAGGCGGACGGGTCGGTGCCCCGTCCCTACATGGGCCGCCCCCCGTTCCGTGCCGAAGTGGCCCCTTCCGTATCTCTGACGCTTTGCCGCCTCGACGCTTTCTCCGGCCTCTGGTCTCTAGTCTCCCGGCCTCCTCCAAGCCTTTGGCGCTTCGACGCTTGCCGCTTTTTCTTGCCTCTTGTCTCTCTGCAAACGCTGTCAAAACACGCCGGGGGCGGTACACTCTGGGCCGAGATCATACGCTGCTCTCACCCGCTGGGGATATTCCGTTGGCCGATCGTGTTCGTGGAGGACTCTCTATGGCTGATTCCCCCTGTCCGCTCTACCTGGACGTGACCCACCCGGCCGCCGAGCGCGCGGCGGACCTGGTCGCCCGTATGACGCTGGACGAAAAAGTATCCCAGATGCTGCACGGCGCCCCGGCCATCGAGCGGCTGGGCATCCCCGCCTATAACTGGTGGAACGAGTGCCTGCACGGCGTGGCCCGCGCCGGGATCGCCACCGTCTTCCCCCAGGCGATCGGCATGGCCGCCACCTTCAATGTCGAGCTGATCCACGGCGCGGCCGTCGCCATCTCCGACGAGGCCCGCGCCAAGTATCACGACGCGGTCCGCCAGGGCAAGCACGAGATGTATTACGGCCTGACCTTCTGGACGCCCAACATCAACATCTTCCGCGACCCGCGCTGGGGCCGCGGCCAGGAAACCTACGGTGAAGACCCTTACCTGACTTCCCGGATGGGCGTGGCCTTCGTCAAGGGCTTGCAGGGCGACGATCCGCGCTACCTCAAGCTGGTCGCCACGCCCAAGCACTACGCCGTCCACAGCGGCCCGGAGGCCGACCGCCACCACTTTAACGCGATCGCCAGCCTCAAGGATATGTGGGAGACCTACCTGCCCGCCTTCGAGGCGACGGTCAAGGAAGGCCAGGCCGTCTCCGTGATGGGGGCCTACAACCGCACCAACGGCGAGCCGTGCTGCGCCAGCCCGACCCTGCTGGAGAACATCCTGCGCGAGCGCTGGGGCTTCAAGGGCTACGTCGTTTCCGACTGCTGGGCGATCAAGGACATCTACGCCCACCACAAGGTCGTGGCGACCGCCCAGGAAGCGGCCGCGCTGGCCGTCAAGAACGGCTGCGACCTGAACTGCGGCGAAACCTACCCGGCGCTGACCGTCGCCGTCAAGCAGGGCCTGATCGACGAGGCCACGATCGACGCGGCCGTGGCGCGCCTGTTCGAGGCGCGTATCCGGCTGGGGATGTTCGACCCCGAGGACAGCGTGCCCTACGCCGGGATTCCGTTCAGCGTGGTCGACTCGCTGGAGCACCGCGCCCTGGCCCTCCAGGTCGCGCGCGAATCGATCGTGCTGCTCAAGAACGAGGGCCTGCTGCCCCTGCGCAAGGACCTGCGCCGGATCGCCGTGATCGGCCCCAACGCCGACGACGAGCTGGTGCTGCGCGGCAACTACTTCGGCGTGCCGTCCGCGGCGGTGACGCCCCTGGCCGGTATCCGGGCCGCCGTCTCGCTGGGGACCGAGGTCGTCTACGCGCGCGGCTGCGACGTGGTCGACCCGGACGACTCCGGATATGAGGAAGCGATCGCCCTGGCCCGCAACGCGGACGCCGTGATCTTCGTGGGCGGGCTGTCGCAGCGCCTGGAAGGCGAGGAAGGCCAGCGGGAAGGCCTGGCTCCCGGCAAGCACAGCCTGGGCGACCGGACGGCGATCGAGCTGGAAGCGATCCAGCAGCACCTGCTGGAGAAGCTGGCTGCCCTCGGCAAGCCGATCGTGCTCGTCCTGCTCAACGGCAGCGCGATCGGGCTGGCCTGGGCCGACGCCTACCTGCCCGCCATCGTCGAGGCCTGGTATCCGGGCCAGGATGGCGGCATCGCCCTGGCCGAGGTGCTGTTTGGCGACTATAACCCGGCCGGGCGGCTGCCGGTCACGTTCTACAAGTCGACCGCCGACCTGCCGCCCTTTACCGACTACGCCATGACCGGCCGCACCTACCGTTACTTCGAGGGCGAGCCGCTGTATCCCTTCGGCCATGGCCTGAGCTACACCACCTTCGCCTACAGCGCCCTGGACCTCTCGGCGGCGTCGATCCGCGCCGGGGAAGGGCTGACCGTCCAGGTCGAGGTGGAGAACACGGGCTGGCGGAGTGGGGATGAGGTCGTCCAGCTCTACCTGAACGCGATCGATCCGGCCGTCCGCGCGCCGCGCCGCCAGTTGGCCGGGTTCGCGCGGGTCAACCTCCATCCAGGCGAGCGGCGGGTGGTGGGCTTCGCGCTGCGCCCGGAGCAGTTCGCCCTGGTGGACGAAACCGGGGCGCGGATCATCCGGCCCGGCGCGTTCGGCCTGAGCGTGGGCGGCGGGCAGCCGCGCGACGACTCCGACCCGGCGGTCTGCCGGGCGACGGTCACGATCAGCGGCGAGCCGGTCGCGCTGGACTAGCGGGCAGGGGCGGCGAAGCGGCGGGCGCCGCCGTGTGCAGCCAATGCCTTGCAATGTCGTCCTGGAGGGGCGGTTTGCGAACCGCCCCAGAGGCGTCAATTGAGGGCCAATTGACCCTCCAAACGGGTCAAGATTCGGCGCGGGGCCGTCGGGGATTGGATGAACCTTAAGAAAATAATCCGGCAACGGGATCGATATGCCATCCGTAGGGGCGGTTCGCGAACCGCCCCGGACGACCGCCGGTCGTCCCTAAAACCGTCCGCAGCGTTACCGGATCAATTTGTTAACCATCATCAAACCGCGACACGAGCGACGAGGCCTTATCCCGACGCCT
>JARKOQ010000110.1 GCA_029976005.1 Aggregatilineales bacterium
GAGGAAAGACTTCACCGAGGAAGCCCTTTGACCTCCGCGCCATCGCGACGCAAGATTTTCGATTTTTGCCTTTCTCCGCGTTTTTCCTTGGCGTTCCTGGCGTCCTGGCGGTTCGACTTGCTTTTGATGCGATTGCCCTGCCTCGCCCCCCGTACTCTGCCTACAGGTCGACTTTTGCCTGGCCGCCGCTGCCGGGGAGTATGACGCCCTGGCAGTGTCGGTTCGGGCCAGGTTTTTTCCTCCTAGTGTGCCGCTGGCGATCCACCCAACCGCGCCCTCCACGCCCGTTTTTCGCTTGTCGCTTTGCCGCTGTCAACAGCATGGCCGCTCTGGGATGCGACATCTTTTGGCCGTCCCGTGCGCCCGCCATTTTGGGGGGTTGACACGGGCTGGAATCGAACGGACAATCAGTCTGCTCGGAGGGAACCCCCTCCGGCATTCGTCAGCTAAGTCTGTGAAGGACACCATGAACGACGGACCTGCATCAGCGAATTGGGAGCCTCCCAGTCCGCGCCAATCTATCGCCCGTTTTCAACTGAATAGGGGCGCCCTCGCAGGCCGTTTCCTCTGCTGATCGTCTGATCCTCGCTGGTCGAAACCGCCTCCGGGACGCTCGTACCCGGAGATGACCAATGGAACCCCGCATCCTGGATAACACCCTGGCGAAAGTCCGCGAAGCGCTGGAGCGCGACGACGTGACGCTGGCCGTGGACATCCTGCAAGCCATGCGCGCGCCCGACCAGGCCGAGGTTTTCTCGGAGCTGGATGACCGCGCCCAGATCGCGCTGCTGCCCCAGCTCGACCCGGCCGAATCGGCCGACCTGCTGGCCGAACTCGACGACCTGGAAGCGGCCGAAATCGTGGCCGAGCTGCCCACCGAAGCCGTGATCCGGATCGTCAACGAGATGGAGCCGGATGAGGCCGCCGACCTGATCGGCGACCTGTCGCCCACCCAGGCGGAAACCGTCCTGGCCGGGCTGGAAGACCCGGAGGAGATTCACCCTCTCCTGATCCATCCGGACGAGACCGCCGGCGGCCTGATGACCTCGGGATTCCTGGCCCTGCGCCGCATGATGACGGCCGAGGAGGCCATCAACGCCCTGCGCGCCTGGAACCCCGACACCCGGATTCAGTACCTGTTCGTGGTGGATGCCGAGGGCCGGCTGTGCGGCGTGCTCAGCCTGCGCCAGCTTGTCGTCGCCCCGCCGCACAAGCGGCTGGCCGAGATCATGGAGACCGAGGTCATCTCCGTGAGCGCCCAGGCCGACCAGGAAGAAGTCGCGCGCCTGATGCAGCGCTACGACCTGCTGGCCCTGCCGGTGGTCGATGCCGAGCAACGGCTGCTGGGCGTCGTCACCATCGACGACGTGGTCGATGTCCTGGTGGACGAGGCCACCGAGGACGCCCAGCGCATGGGCGGCGCGCAGCCGCTCGACCGCAACTACCTGGAAGCCAGCGTGTGGAACGTCACCCGCAAGCGGATCGGCTGGCTGCTGCTGCTTTTCGTGACCGAGAGCCTGACCGGCACCGTGCTGCGCCATTTCGAGGACGAGTTGTCGGCGGCGGTCGCGCTGTCCTTTTTCGTGCCGCTGCTGATCGGCACCGGCGGCAATGCCGGATCGCAGACCACCAGCACCATCATCCGCGCCCTGGCCGTGGGCGACATCACCCTCAAGGACGGCCTGCGCTCGCTGTGGCACGAGCTGCGGGTCGGGTTGCTGCTGGGCCTGGGCATGGCCGTGGTGGCCTACCTGCGGGCGGAGACATGGGGGTCCACCCCGGCGCTGTCGCTGACGGTGGCGGCGGCGATCTTCACGATCGTGGTCTGGGCCAATGGGCTGGGATCGTTCCTGCCCCTGCTGGCGACGGCCCTGCGCATCGACCCGACGGTCGTCTCCGGCCCGGTGATGAGCACCCTGGTGGACGCGACCGGGCTGTTCATCTACTTCACGCTGGCCCGCGTGATCATGGGGCTCTGACGGCGCGGGCAGGCGGTGGTTCGCCCGGAAGAGGCACGGGCTTACGCCCATCACCGCGGGGGAATCCGGGGCCGGGTGGGGGACGCCTTCACTTCAGGGCATCGTCTCACAGGAATCACAAAGCACGCAAAAACGCCGGGGCGCTGCGTGGAAAAACCCGCAGCGAGTCGCGGCTGGTGTGAGTCTGTGGGATGACATCAGGCCCACCGGCGTTTTGCCTCTGGCTGACCGCTTCGGTTGCCCTCCGGCGTCTGGCTATCCGCCCGCCTGCATGTTACCATAGGACGGCGTTGGTAAGCCCCGTCCGATCGGCAGGCCCCGGTGCGATCCCGGATGAATGGACCCATGCTCAAGCGCAAACTCCCCGATCTGGAGCAAACCCTGGGTGATCTGGTGCTCGACCTGCTGCGCGCCCCGCGCAGCTTTCCGGAGCTGGTGCGCAGCGAACCGCTCGATCAGCGCGGCGAGGTTTCGCCCAACGCGGTGCGCGTCACCCAGCACTACATCGCGGCCCTGCTCGCCTACGGCTTCGACGTGTCACACGAGGAATTGCAGGAAACAACCCTGTGGTTCGCCACGGAGTTCCCCAGCGCCCACAAGTCCCGCGTCGACTCGGTCGAGATGACCCGCCTGGAAGCCCTGCTCCTGCTCGACGCGCCGGAGGACGACATCCTGCCCCGCCTGGAGCAGTTGGCCCGCCAGCGCACGATCGACGGCGAGCACTTCGTGATCGAGGGGCGCGGCGGCGACTTCGACACGCTGTGGACGCTCAAGGTCATGCACCTGGCCGACCAGCGCGGCATCCTCAACGGCCTGGCCGACCGCGAGCAGCTCCGCCACCTGGCCGGGCGGCTCGTCTCCGGCACGCTGCTGGAAAAAGACCTGGCCCTGGCCCTGCGTCTGCGCTACGACCTGGCCGGGACGCTGCGCCAGGGGCACCTGCACAACCTGGAAAAGCTGTTGAGCATCGCCGAGCGCAGCGGCGGCATGTGGGGCCTGGACCTGGACATGCTGTGGATTATCGACTACATGCGCCAGCAGCAGCTCACGGCGGGCGACTTCGCCAACCACCGCGACGTGCTGCGCGACATGATCCTCAGCACGTGCTACGTGATCGAAAACCTGATGCCGCTGGCCCCGATCTACCCGGACCTGGAGACCCCCATCCGCCGGGCGATGGAACTGTGGTGGAGCGTCTTCCACGGCAAGAACTGCGTGGCGACCCTGCACGCCCTGTTCCCGATGCCGTATGACTACCTGATGATCCTGTCCCGCACCCTGGTCGCGGCCCGCGCCTACCTGGGCCGGCCGCTGATCCAGTGGGGCGCGGCCCACGTCCACCGCCGCCTGGCGGAGCACGACCTGGTCATGACCGAGCCGCCCGACCGGGAGAGCATCAAGCACGCCCTGCGCAACTGGCTGCGCGTCGACCTGGACGGCGCGCCGGAGCGCCTGCGCCTGGGCCTCTCGGATACCGACATCGTGCGCGTCAAGCCGCGCGTCTGGAACCCGATGCTGTCCGAGGAGGACAGCCGGATTCCGATTCCCTATGCCGAGTCGGTGGTGGTCAAGCTCGGCCCGGCGGTGGAGATCGACCGCGAGCGCGAGAACTACCAGCGCCTGCCGGCCGGCATCCAGCCGTGCTTCGCCCAGCTTCCCCGGCCCAGCTATGTCGACGAGCATGGCCGGGCCTTCCTGATCCTCCAGGACCTTAACCGCTACCTGACCCTGGAGGAGTTCATGCGCCGCGTCCCGCAGGCGCGGCCGTTCGTCAACACGGAGCTGGCCCCCTTCCTGATCTGGATGCACACCGGCCAGATGCGCCAGCGGCGGCCCGCCCCCTACGGCCTGCTGTGGGAGCTGTACCTGCTGCCCATGCAGAGCCACATTGGGCGCGTGTTCGGCTACATCCAGGACAACAGCCTGCTGGAAGACTCCGCCGTCCAGCACAAGGCCGAGGAACTCAAGCACACCCTGCTCAACATGATGGGCGACCTGGTGCGCCACCAGCTCGCGCTGGAAGGCTTCCCGATGGCCTACATGCACGGCGACCTGCACTCGCGCAACATCATGGTCCGCAAGCTGCGGACGCGCGAGCGCGGCATGGAGACGGCCGAGCTGGACTTCAAGCTGATCGACCTGGAGAAGTTCCGGCTGGAAGGCGACGCGGCGCTCGACGCCGGGGAACTGATCGCCGACCTGGAACTGGCCCAGTCCTCGCTCAAGGGGGCCAGCGACCGGCGGCCCCTGGCCGAGCTGATCGAGGCCATCGAAGGGGCCTACGCCGCCTTCGCCGGCGAGCGCGGCGACCAGACCTTCCCGATCCGCCAGCAACTGGCCCAGGCCCGCGCCCTGATCCGGGTGGCCAAGGGCCGCACCAAGTTCGGCGAGGCGTCCCTGCGCGAGAGCCGCCGTGCCCCGGCGATCAGCGTGGCCTTTGAGACTCTGGACCTGGCCCAGGAAGCGATGGTTCACCTGCAATCCGTGCTGGACGCCCTGCGCCAGACCTCGTAAAGGGGCGGATCGGATGGCTGCGCCAGACGGCCTGCGGGCGGGCACGTCCAATGTCTATCTGCTCCGGGCGGCGGGCGGCGGGTGTGTCCTGGTGGACGCCGGGCTGCCGGCCTCCGGCGGCGCGGTGCTGCGCGGGCTGGCCCGGCGCGGCTTGACGCCGGGGGACGTGCGCCTGATCGTGCTGACCCACGTCCACTTCGACCACGTGGGCGGGCTGGCCGCGATCCGGCGGGCCACGGGCGCGCCGGTGATGGTCCACGCCGCCGAGGCCGATCGGCTGGCCGGGGGCCAAACGGTCATGCCGCCCGGCACGGCCGTCTACGGGCAGGTGGTCAGCCGGATGGGCCGGGTCGCGGTGCGGGTTGGACTGATCCGGTTTGACGCCGTCCGGCCGGACGTGATCGTGACCGGCGGCGAGTCGCTGGCTGCCTACGGCCTGGAGGCGGCGATCGTGCACACGCCGGGCCATACCGCCGGGTCGATCACGATCCTGCTGCCGGACGGCGCGGCGGTTAACGGCGACCTGGCCGTGAACCAGTTCCCGTTCGGGCTGGGGCCGATCTTCCCGCCGTTCGCGGAGGACGTCCCGGCCCTGTACCGGAGCTGGCGGCGTCTGCTGGACGCGGGCGTGACCCGGCTCTATCCCGGCCACGGCGCGCCCTTCCCGGCCTCCCGGCTGAGAGAGGTGGCTTTCAGAAACAACCATTCTCTCATACACTGAGATGGACACTGAGCTAAGGGGTATGTTTTATGCTTACTCAAATTGAGGCATTGAACTACCGTGCATTGCGCTATGTGAGTCAGTCTTTGACCCCGTTTCAGGTATTGATTGGCCCTAATGCAAGTGGAAAATCAACCTTTCTGGATACGATTGCTTTTTTAGGTGACATCGTTACAAAACAGACATTGACGGATGCTGTCCGTGAACGTTCGACGGATATTCGCGATTTAACCTGGATGCGTTCCTCGGACTGGTTTGAACTGGCAATTGAAGCAGATATCCCTGGATCGCTTCAATCTGATTATGAACGGCTTCGTTACGAAATGCGGATTGGAATTCAGGAGGATACGTCTGAAATAGCGATTCTTGCTGAGACCTTATGGTTTATTCCTGGTGGCAATCACATTGATGATGTCCGTACTCGCCCTTTTCCCGGAATGCTCACTCCACCCGACCGTATTACGCGTGAGCCTGATCGACATACTCCCTCCGGCTGGCGAAAGATTGTCAACAAGATCGAGCGTAGCGGAAACGACTATTTTCGATCTGAGACGACCGACTGGAACAATATGTTTCGGTTAGGGCCTAGACGTTCTGCGCTGGCAAATTTACCGGAAGATGAAACCCGTTTTCCCGTGTCTACGTGGTTCAAGCGATATATTGCCGAGGGTATACAACGCATCATGCTCAATAGCCAGGCATTGCGTCGACCTAGCCCTCCCCAGAGTCCACGTTCCTTCTTGCCGGACGGGTCAAATCTCCCTTGGGTTGTTTACGAATTGGAACAGAAGCATCCGGAAAAACTACAGGAGTGGATAGAGCATATCCGTACTGCACTGCCTGATGTACGAGCGATTCGTACAGTTGAACGATCTGAAGATCGTCACCGCTATTTTGTCTTGGAGTATGAGAACGGATTGACTGCCCCGTCCTGGCTGGTCTCGGATGGTACGCTACGAATGCTGGCGCTGACCATTCTTGCCTATCTGCCGGACATTCAGGGCATCTATCTCATAGAAGAGCCGGAGAACGGCATTCATCCCAAAGCAGTCGAAACCGTGTTTCAATCACTTTCCTCCGTTTATGACGCACAAGTTTTGCTAGCAACACATTCACCAGTAATCCTTAGCCTTACCCACCCTGGCCAACTCTTATGTTTTGCTCGTACAGCAACAGGTGAAACCGATATCATTCATGGCAATCAGCACCCGCATTTAGTCGATTGGCGGGGAGAAATCAGCCTGTCCACACTTTTCGCGAGTGGGGTGTTGGGATGACTCAATATCCATCTGAATTAGTATGTTTGGTGGCCGACAGAGACATGGAACAAACGATACTGGGTTTGTTGTCTCGTGGGCCGAGTCTGGGTATTCGATCGAGTCTTAGTTACCAGATTTTCATTCACCCGCTTCGCGATCCTGGATGTTTCTACGAAAGTCATCATTTTCTCAGGCAATTTGCAAACCAATTTCAGTATGCCTTAGTCCTTTTTGATTACGAAGGATCAGGCCAGGAGAGTGATCCGCCTAGTGAAGTCGAGACTTACTGTGAGCAGCAACTTGCTTCCAATGGTTGGGGGCAAAGGTCACGAGTTATCTTGCTCAATCCAGAACTAGAGATTTGGGTTTGGAGTAATTCCCCACATGTGGATGCATGTTTGAATTGGTCGCAAAGAAATCCCGATCTACGTACATGGATGCGTCAACAAAAACTGCTTGGACCAGATGAAATCAAGCCCCAAAGGCCAAAAGAAGCCCTGGAACGCGCACTCCAAGAAGTACGCAAACCTCGCTCATCAGCCATCTATCGCCAATTGGCTTCGAAAGTTTCCCTGAAAGGATGTACAGACCCTAGTTTCAGGCGGTTGCAAACAACATTACAAACCTGGTTTCCAATATACTCTTGAGTTGATCTGCCCCAAAACGTTCAGTTATTTCTTTTGCGCTAAGAAACACTGATAGGATCATCAAAGTGACTCTCAAAGCACTCCTGTTTGATTTCGATGGTTTGATCGCCGATACCGAGATGCCGGTGTACCTCTCCTGGCAGGCGCTCTACCGCGAGTACGAGGTGGAACTGCCCTTCAAGGACTGGCTGCGCTGCATCGGGGCCGACTTCGGCCCGGATACCTTTGACCCGGTCGCCACCCTGGAAGCCGAGCTGGGCCGGTCGCTGGACTGGGAGACGGTCGGGCCGCGCCGCCGGGCGATCGAGATGCACCTGATCGAGCGCATCCTGCCCCTGCCCGGCGTCGAGGCGCTGATCGACACGGCGCGGGATGCCGGGATCAAGCTGGCGGTCGCGTCCAGCTCCCCCCACGCCTGGGTGGATGGGCACCTGCGCCGCCTGGGCCTGTTTGAGCGCTTCGACGCCGTGATCTGCGAAGAAGACGTGGAGAAGATCAAGCCCGCCCCCGACCTGTTCCTGAAGGCGGCGGCAACCCTGGGCGTGGCCCCGGCGGAGGCGGTTGTGCTGGAGGATTCGCCGCACGGGATAACCGCGGCGCGCGATGCAGGCATGTTCAGCGTGGCCGTGCCCAACGAGCTGACCCGCCACCTGGATACCTCGCGGGCCAATCTGCGGGTCGCGACGCTGGGGGATCTGTCGCTGGAGCGGCTGCAAGCGGCCATGAACGCCAACCACCGCTGAGAGGTTGGGAGCGCCGGGATTGCACGGCGCTGGTTCTGCACGCTTTCAGAGCGTCATCCTATGGAAAAGAGGACAAGATGCAGGCATTATCCCGATCGTTCGAGTTGGAAGTCACCCGCACGCTGGGGCTGGATTACCTGCTCCACGTCCCGGCGGCCTACGGCCAGGACCCGGATCGCCGCTGGCCGCTGATCCTGTTCCTGCACGGGGCGGGCGAGCGCGGCGACGACCTGACCCGCGTGGCTGTTCACGGCCCGATCAAGGTGGTCGAAGCGGGCACGGACCTGCCGTTCATCATCGCCGCGCCGCAGTGCCCGGAAAACCACTGGTGGTCGGACTATCTCGACGACCTGCTCGGCCTGATCGACACGGTCAGCGCCGAATACGCGGTCGATCCGGCCCGGGTCTACCTGACCGGGCTGAGCATGGGCGGCTACGGGACGTGGCACCTGGCGGCCGAACACCCGGAGCGCTTCGCGGCCATCGCGCCGATCTGCGGCGGCGGGCTGTGGGCCTACGGGTTTCCGGAGCGGGCGGCCGACCTGCGCGGCCTGCCGGTGTGGGCCTTCCACGGCCTGGTGGACGACGTGGTGCCCGTCCAGGAAACGGCGAAGCTGGTGGCCACGCTCCAGGCGGCGGGCGGCGACGTCAAAATGACGATCTACCCGGACAAGAATCACGACTCGTGGACGGAAACCTACGCGAATCCCGAACTGTACGCGTGGTTCCTGAGCCACCACCGGTAAGTAGAAACTGAGGCCAGAGTCCAGAGGCCAGAAAAAGCGTCCAGGCGTCGAAGCGGCAAGCGAAAAGCGGAGGTGAGGCCGATGCGGGGCAAAGCGTGGATTCTTTTGGCTTGCCTGAGTCTGCTGTTGGCCGCCTGTGACCTCGACCCGTCAGGCGGCGCACCGGATGCGGCAGACTGGCGGATCCTCTTTGCCTCGGACCTCCCCATCCTCAGTACCGACCTGTACGTGATCGACCTGGATGGCACGCAGTACGAGCGTCTGACCGATCTGACGATGCAGCTTCAACTACGCTATGCCGTTGGGTCGGATTGCTCGCCGGATGGGCGCCACATTGTTTTCGCGGCAAGAGGAATTCAGCGGATCGATGCCGATGGGGGCCATCTGACCGAAATCCTCCCGCCCAGCAGCGGCCGGTATCAGTTTCCTCGTTGGTCACCCGATGGCACGCGGATCGCGTTCAATGCCTGGAGTTTTGGGAGCCTTAACAGCGAGCTATTTGTCGCCAATGCCGACGGCTCGGATGTGACTCGCCTGACGGATAACGACTTCTCCGATCAGTATCCGTCCTGGTCGCCAGATGGCACGCAAATCGCGTTCGACTTTGAGGATGACGGTGAGACCGGCATCGCGATCATTGATGCCGATGGCACGAATCTGCGCGAGTTGACCCGTACCTCGTTTCGTGACGGCGAGCCTGACTGGTCCCCGGATGGGCAGACGATCCTGTTTTCGTCCAACCGCAACGGACTCTATGACCTGTACACCATCCGCCCGGATGGTTCTGGGTTGACGCAAATCACCCGCCACAGTGGCAACAACCGCTTCCCCTCCTGGTCACCCGATGGCAGCCTGGTGAGCTTTAGCTCCGACCGGGACGAGGACGAATTCGACTATCAGATCTACGTCATGAACCCGGACGGATCGCAGCCCCGGCGCGTGACCTATGCCCCCTTCGACTGGGTCGCCAACTTCAACGAGTGCTGGCTGGTTTCGCCCCGTTCTTCGGATGAAGGGAGCGTTTTGGAGCAGATATGGCTGGCGCTGTTCGGTTGGGTGCGTTAGTCTGAGGGCTGTTCAGGGAGCCGGCATGTCGATTTCTCAGGGCTGGGTTCAGAACGGCGAGATTCGCCTGCACTTCATCGACAGCGACCGGCACGCCCGCGCCAAAGGCGTGCCGCTGCTGATCGTGCCGGGCACGGCCGAGTCGGCGGAGGATTACGCCGACCTGCTGGAGCTGCTCCTGCCCCGCCGGGCGATCGCGCTCAGCCTGCGCGGGCGGGGGCGCAGCAGCGCGCCGCGGACCGGCTACGACTTCTGGACGCTGGCCGGCGACGTCCAGGCCGCGATCGAGGCCCTGGAGCTCGGCCGCTGCGCGCTGTACGGCTTTTCGCGCGGGGCCACCCTGGCGATCGGGGCGGCGTCGCGCTGTCCGGAACGGGTCGCCGGACTGATCGTGGGCGATTACCCGGCCTACTACAAAGCCTACGATCCGGCCTGGGTGGAGAAATTCCTGAGTTCGACCAGCCGGGGCGCGCCCGTCTCCGAAAAGCTGATGCGCCATGTCGCCCAGGGCCTCCAGCGCGAAAGCGACGACCTCCCCCTGTGGGACCTGCTGCCCGGCATCACCTGCCCGGCCCTGATCCTGCGCGGGGGGAAGCAAGGCTCGCTGCTGCCGCTGGAAGCGGCGGGGATGTACCTGGAACGCCTGCCGGACGCGCGGATGGTGCGCTTCGAGGACAGCGGCCACAGCCTGTGGGAGCCGGACTACGGCTTTTTCGTGCTGACCCTGGCGGAGTTCCTCGGCCGGTTGGATAATCGCTGATTGGGGGGCGCTGGCCGGACCCTCCAAACCATTTCGGTAAACCCACCCATGTCGCGGGGAAAACCGCCCGCGCTACAATCCAGATGGTTGTATCCACCTGCCAGGTCGAGCTGGATTTACCCGGCATCGAATCGCTCAAGCAGAAGCGGAGCTGCCTCAAGTCATTGGCGGCCCGCCTGCACCGTGAGTTCAACGTCTCGGCGGCGGAAGTCGGCCTGCACGACGTGTGGCAGTCCAGCACGCTGGGGCTGGCCGTGGTCAGCACCCACGCCGATCACGGCGAGCACGTGCTGGAAAACGCCGTGCGCTGGATCGAGGAACACCGCCCGGACGTGACCGTGATCGACTACCAGATTGAAAGCGTGCATGTGTAGGGATGGGGTCGATGCGCTGCATCGTGTCGATGCGCTGCATCGTGCACCTCACCCCCTGACCCTCTCTCCACTCATGTGGAGAGAGGGAAGTCGCACGGGGACGTTTCAGGCAAACACAGGGATTGCACGTCGGGTTTGCCGTTCGCTGACCACTGAAAGCTGATTTGCTGACCGCTACCCCAAGGAGGCCCCCATGATCGGCGTGATTGACTACGGCGCGAGTAACCTGCGGAGCGTGATGCACGCCCTGCACCACCTGGGCGTGGACGCGCATGTGGCCGATCATCCCGGCGGCCTGCGCGGGGCGGACGCGATCATCCTGCCCGGCGTCGGCGCGTTCGGCGCGGGGATGGCGCAGATTCGCGCGCGCGGCTTCGAGGACCCCGTCCGGCGGGCCGCCGCCGAGGGGCTGCCGCTGCTCGGCATCTGCCTGGGGATGCAGTTCCTGTTCGAGGTCAGCGAGGAGATGGGCGAGTACAGCGGGCTGGGCCTGCTGGGTGGGCGGGTGCAGCGCTTCCCGGAGGATCGGATGGGCGGGCTGAAAGTGCCGCACATGGGCTGGAACCAGCTCCACCCGGCGCGCGAGTCGGCCCTGCTGGCCGGACTGCCGGAGGCTGCCTACGCCTACTTCGTCCACAGCTACTACTGCGCGCCGTCCGACCCGGCCGATACGCTGGCGACGACCGACTACGGGCTGGATTTCACCTCGGTCGTGGCGCGAGGCAACGTATACGGCGTCCAGTTCCATCCGGAAAAGAGCCAGGCGGTCGGCCTGCGCATCCTGCGCAACTTCGTGGGCATGGTCGAGGCGCAGACCGCCCGGCCGCAGTCCCTGCGCGCGCAGCCCGGCTCGGGCTGATGCCCGGCCCCGAGTTGGGCCGCGCTCAGGTGAGCGCCTGAGATGTTCGGTTCCTTTTGCCAGGAAGGGCGTTCAGTGGAACGCCCAACGAGTTTTTGACCAATCACCACCAACCACTCACCAACCACCATGATCATTTATCCCGCCATTGACCTGCGCGGCGGGTTGGTCGTCCGGCTCCAGCAGGGCGACCCGACCCGCCAGACCACCTACAGCGCCGACCCCGTCCAGACCGCCCGCCGCTGGCTGGACGCCGGGGCGGACTGGCTGCACGTCGTCAACCTGGACGGCGCGTTCCAGGCCGCCAACGACACCCTGGCGATCCTGGCCCGGCTGGCCGGGCTGGGCGTCCACATCCAGTTCGGCGGCGGCATCCGCAGCCTGGAGGACGCCGCCCGCGCCCTGGACCTGGGCGCGACGCGGGTCGTGTTCGGCACGGCCATCGTCCAGAATCCCGACCTGGTGGCCGAGTTCGTGGCCCGCTGGGGCGCGGAACGGTTGACCGTGGCCCTCGACGCGCGCGGGGGCAAGGTGGCGATCCACGGCTGGCAGGCCGAATCGAACTGGACGCCCGCCGACCTGGGTAGTGCCCTGGCCGAGCGGGGCGCGATCCACGCCCTGTACACGGATGTTTCGCGCGACGGCGAGTTGCAGGGCGTCAACGTGGCCGCGACCGTGGCCCTGGCGGAAGCGACCGGCTTGCAGGTGATCGCCTCCGGCGGGGTGGCCTCGCTGGAGGACGTGCGCGCCCTGCGCGCCGGGGGCCAGGTGGCCGGGGCGATCCTGGGCAAGGCGCTCTACGAGGGGCGGATCGACCTGGCGGAAGCGATCCGGCTGGCCCGCGAGCCGGAAGGTTGAATTTTGAATGCTTACTGTTGAATTGAAGGCAAAGGCAGCTGACGGCGCTTTGCCCTGGCTGAACGCTGACGGCTGATTGCTGAAGGCTTTCTTTTTGGGAGGAGACCCATGAACGTGATCGAAGCCATCCTGGCCCGGCGCAGTGTCCGGGAGTATGAAGCGCGGCCGGTGGAGCGCGAGAAGTTCCGCGCGCTGCTGGAAGCCGGCATGGCCGGCCCCTCCGGCATGAACACCCGGCCGTGGGCCTTCGTCGTGATCGACGACCCGGCCCGGCTGGACGAGCTGCGCGCCCGGCTGAACAAGCCATCCACCGCCCCCGCCGCGATCGTGGTCTGCGGCCAGCCGGTGGACGACGCCGGGCAGCGCTACTGGGCGCTGGACTGCGCCGCCGCGACCGAGAACATCCTGCTGGCGGCGGTCGAGCTGGGCCTGGGCACGTGCTGGATCGCCGTCCACCCCAAGCCGGACGCGATCGCGGCCACGCGGGAGGTGCTCGGCCTCCCGGCGGACGTGAACCCGCTGTGCGTGATCAACGTCGGCTACCCGGCCGAGCAGAAGGAGCCGCGCACCCAGTACGACGACTCGCGCGTCCACTGGCAGGGGTGGTAGAAAAGCGGCTGTTGGCTATTGGCTGTTAGCTTTTGGCTCAGGAGCGCTGGACTTACGATTCCGCGCGGCCTGAAAATGCAGTAGACTAACAGCCAAGAGCCAAAAGCCAACAGCCCTAAGGAGGCAACGATGCGCGTCGTTATCATCGGCGGCAGCGGGCATGTCGGAACGTACCTGGTCCCGCGTCTGATCGAGGCCGGGCACGAGGTGGTCAACGTCACGCGCGGGCAGCGCCAGCCCTACCAGCCGCACGCCGCCTGGCAGCACGTCGAGGCGGTCACGCTCGACCGCGAGGCGCTGGAAAAAGCCGGGACGTTCGGCCGCGAGATTCTGGAACTGCGCCCGGACGCCGTGATCGACATGATCTGCTTCACGCTGGCCAGCGCCCAGCACCTGGCGGAAACGCTGCGGGGCCATGTCCAGCATTTCCTGCACTGCGGCACGATCTGGACGTTTGGGCCGAGCACGGTCGTGCCCGCCCCGGAATCCGCGCCCAAGCATCCCTTTGGCGAGTACGGCATCCAGAAGGCAGCCATCGAGCGCTACCTGCTCCAGGAAGCGCGCCTGAACGGCCTGCCGGTCACGATCCTGCATCCCGGCCACATCGTCGGGCCGGGCTGGATTCCGCTCAACCCGCAGGGCAACTTCAACCCGGCCGTCTACGAGAAGCTGGCCAAGGGCGAGGAACTGACCCTGGCGAATCTGGGCATGGAAACGGTCCATCATGTCCATGCCGACGACGTGGCCCAGATTTTCCAGCTTGCCCTGGAGAACCGCGCTCCGGCCCTGGGGGAGAGCTTCCACACCGTCTCCCCGGCGGCGATCACCCTGCGCGGCTACGCGGAGGCGGTCGCGGCCTGGTTCGGGCAGGAGGCCAACCTGCGCTTCCTGGGCTGGGACGAATGGAAGCAGACTGTGTCCGACGAAGACGCCCAGGCGACCTGGGATCACATCGCCCACAGCCCCAACGCCAGCATCGACAAGGGCCGCCGCCTGCTGGGCTACGCCCCGCGCTATTCGTCGCTGCAAGCCGTGTACGAATCGGTCATGTGGCTGGTCGAACGCGGCCAGATTGCGGTGTAAAGAGCAGTTTCTGGTGATTGGTTTTTGGTCATTGGTCAGACGGCGATTGGCCTGGCTGGATGGCCTGTGCCAGCGCCGCGACAGTCTTCAACCAAAAACCAATCACCACCAACCAATGACTTCTCCATCCAAGGAATCGCCATGCTTGCCAAACGGATCATCCCCTGCCTGGACATCAAGGACGGCCGCGTCGTGAAGGGCGTCAATTTCGTGGCGCTGCGCGACGCGGGCGACCCGGTCGAGCACGCCGCCGTCTACGACCGCGAAGGCGCGGACGAGCTGACCCTGCTCGACATCACCGCCAGCCACGAGGCGCGCAATACCCTGCTGGACGTGGTGCGCCGCGTGGCCGATGCCGTCTTCATCCCCTTCTGCGTCGGGGGCGGCATCCGCACCATCGAGGACATCCGCGCCACCCTGCGCGCCGGGGCGGACAAGGTCTCGATCAACAGCGCCGCCGTGCGCCACCCGGAGATCATCACCGAGGGCGCGACCCAGTTCGGCAGCCAGTGCATCGTGGTTGCCATCGACCCCAAACGCGTCGACGGCCGCTGGATCGTGCACATCAACGGCGGGCGCATCCCCACGGACAAGGAAGCCGTGACCTGGGCCAAAGAGGTCGAGGATCGCGGGGCGGGGGAGATTCTGCTGACCAGCATGGACCGCGACGGCACCCAGATCGGCTACGACAACGAGCTGACCCAGGCCATCGCTGCGGCGGTGCGCATCCCGGTGATCGCCTCCGGCGGGGCGGGGGCCCTGGCGCACTTCAAGGAGGCGCTGACGGTCGGCAGGGCGGACGCGGCCCTGGCCGCCAGCCTCTTCCACTTCCGCCAGTTGTCGGTCGGGCAGGTCAAGGCCTACCTGGCCGCCGAGGGCGTCCCGGTGCGGATTGGCGCGCCGGTGGCGTAGAGTCGCCGTAGCCCGGCTGGGGCATCCCGCCCGTCTTGCCGGGAAGCAGCGCACGGTGTGTTTCTTAAGGGGGGAACTTTTCATGAACGACAATCGCTTGTTGAATGAGCTGGTCGAGGGCCGGGTCGAGAAACGCATGGCGCAGGTCAAGCGCTTTGGGGTTCATATGGTGGGCGCGGTGGGACTCGCGCTCCTGGTGATCCTGGGCGCGTCGCAGGACCTGCTGCCGCCGGCCGCCACGATCATCCTGGTGCTGGGGACCATGTTCAGCCTGCTGCTGCACGGGATGTGGCTGAGCTACGGCGCGGCTAAGGAGGCGATTACCAAGGAAGAGGTCGAGCGCGTCCAGCGGATGTACCCGGAGCTGGCCGGGCTGTCCCTGGAAGACGAGAAGCCCAAGCGGGCCGGCTCCGCCCTGGCCGAGGATGCCGAGGACGAGCCGGTCGACCTCGACCTGCTGGCGGCCGAGGAAGAGCGCCGGCGTTCGGCCGGCTAGTTGACGGCAGTCGATCCATACCGGATGCCAGGCGTTGTGAATTTTTCTTGTGGGGGGAAGTGACTCATTATGAATGACAATCGCTTGTTGAATGAGCTGGTCGAGGGTCGGGTCGAGAAGCGCATGGGGCAGGTCAAGCGCTTTGGCACTCACATGGTTGCGAGCGTGGCCCTTGCTCTCCTGATCATCTTCGCCGCATCGCAGGACTTGCTTCCCGGCGCGGTCACATTCGTCCTGGTGATGGGGATTGTCGGCAGCCTGGCGCTGCACGGGATGTGGCTGACCTTCCGTGAAACCCGGGAGGCGATTGCCAGGGAAGAGATCGAGCGCGTCCAGCGGATGTACCCGGAGCTGGCCGGGTTGTCCCTGGAAGCCGAAAAGCCCAAGCGGGCCGGCTCCGCCCTGGCCGAGGATGCCGAGGACGAGCCGGTCGACCTCGACCTGCTGGCGGAGGAAGAGAAGCGCAGCCGCCGCAACTGAGCCGAGGGGCAGGCGGCGTTTGCCGGTGGGGTATCGGGTAGCGCGCGGGCGGAGGGTCCAACGTGCGACCTTCCGTTTTTCTTTGGGTGCAGGGTCTTCATGAACGACAACCGCTTGTTGAATGAGCTGGTCGAGGGCCGGGTCGAGAAGCGCATGCGGCAGGTCAAGCGCTTTGGAATCCATCTGGTCGGGGGAATCGGGCTGGTGCTCCTTGCGGCCCCTATCGCATCCGAGGGACTGCTTCCCGACATGGTGACACTCGTCCTGGTGCTGGGGATCGTGTTCAGCATTCTTGTGCACGCCATGTGGCTGGCGCTCGGCTCGGCCCGGGAGGCGATTACCAGGGAAGAGATCGAGCGCGTCCAGCGGATGTACCCGGAACTGGCCGGACTGTCCCTGGAGGCCGAAAAGCCCAAGCGAACCGGCTCCGCCCTGGCCGAGGATGCCGAAGACGAGCCAATCGACCTCGACCTGCTGGCGGACGAGGAGAAGCGCCACCTGTCCGGCTAGCACGTCCGCGACCCCAAAACCCGGACGATCCGCGCGCCCCAAACCTGATTCCCGCCACCGCCGCCGGTGGCCCGTCCCCGGTTACAATGAAGAAAACAGACCGGGCGAGGAGGAGGGGGAATCATGGCGCGCGTCGTGTCCTGGCTGGTGGGTGGGCTGATCCGGGCGGCCGTCGGGGCGGCCGTGGCGCTGGCCGCGTTCTGGCTGTGGGCGGAGCGCGGACGGCTGATTCAGCCCTCCACCCGGCGTTTTCTGGCGAGCTTCCGCGCGGACGGCCACTACGACTGGGGACGCGCCCTGCACGGGTACCTCTACGCCCGCTGGCCGTACCTGTACATCGGCACCGCGATCCGGGTGCTCTTCCCGACCCTGAGCCGGGAGCATCCCGGCGTGCCCTGGAACGAGGTTTACCACGGCAAGGTGCTGCCCCCCGACCTTGCCCGCAAGCTGATCACGGTCAACCAGCCCATCCCCCGCACCGAGCTGGAACAGATCATCCCCTACGAATCCGCGCGCACGATCGTGCTGCAAGGCTCCCCGGAGATCGCCGTGATCGACTGCCCGTGCCGCAGCGCGCGGGAAAACCCCTGCCAGCCGATCCGGGTGTGTATGATCGTCGGCCAGCCGTTCGTGGACTTCATCCTGGAGCACCATCCTGACGCCAGCCGCCGCCTGACCCAGGCCGAGGCGGTGGCCCTGCTGGAGGCCGAGCACGCCCGCGGGCACATCCACGCCGCCTACTTCAAGGACGCCATGCTCGACCGTTTCTACGCGATCTGCAACTGCTGCCCGTGCTGCTGCGGCGGGATGGAAGCCATGCGCGAGCGCGGCGTGCCGATGGTGATCTCCTCCGGCTTCGTGGCCCAGGTGGACTCCGACCGCTGCGGCGCGTGCGGCCACTGCGAGGAAATCTGCCCCTTTGGCGCGGTGACGGTTGATGGCGAGTCGCACGTGGACGCGGCGGTCTGCATGGGCTGCGGCGTGTGCGAGTCCCAGTGCCCGCAGGAAGCGATCGCCCTGGTCCGTGACGCCGCCAAGCCCGCCCCGCTGGATGTGGTTCGGCTGGGATAAAGACATTTTCACCACAGAGGGCACGGAGGACACAGAGAAAAGCCGGTGGAAAGAGAAAACCAGGTTACTGAGCAGATCATCGGGGCGGCGATCGAGGTGCACCGGATGTTGGGGCCGGGACTGCTGGAGTCGGCCTATGAAGAATGCCTGGCCTATGAGTTGATGCAGCGCGGGCTCGCGTTCGAGCGCCAGAAACCGATCCCAATTGTCTACAAAGGGGTGGTTCTGGACTGCGGTTTTCGCCTCGACCTGGTAGTGGACGATCTCGTTATTGTCGAGTTGAAGGCCGTCAACCAGCTCGAACCGATCCACGAGGCGCAGCTATTGACCTACCTCAAGCTCTCTGGCGTCCGGTTAGGCCTCCTGCTCAACTTCAACGTGCTGCAACTTCGGAAAGGGATCAGGCGGCTGGTCTTCGATCACTAGCCTCCATCAGGTTTTCACTCTGTGTTCTCCGTGCCCTCTGTGGTGAGATGCCTTTTTTTGTGGTGACCTTTTTCCTGACTGACAGGCGGCGCGGTCTCGGTTAGAATTTGTGCATGGGTTCCCGCGCTGGGGCGGGGCCGGATCGCAGGAGCGAAGCGCATGCCCGACTTTGTGTGCATCGGAATGCCGTATTTTCTGGGCGAGCTGGTCGAAGGGCGGGACGAAGTCGAGGCCATGCGCGCCAGCGGGATCGCGGCCGAGATCGGCGCGCCCTGGGTGGACGTCCGGCCGGATTTCAGCGCCGACGCCCATCCGATCGTGGCCGCCAACCGCGCCCTGGCCGCCGCCATCCAGGCTCACCCCGGCCGCGTGCCGATCGTCTTCGCCGCCGATTGCACCAGCGCCCTGGGCGCGATGAAGGGCCTGGAAGCCCACCGCCCCCACATCTTCTGGTACGACGCCCACGGCGACTTCAACACGCCGGAGACGACTCCCAGCGGCTTTTTGGGCGGGATGCCCCTGGCGATGCTGGTCGGGCGCGGCGACCTCACCCTGGCGCAAGGGGTGGGCCTCACCCCCACGCCGGAGGAGCACGTGATCCTGACCGACGCGCGCGACCTCGACCCCGGCGAGGCGGCCGCCCTGCGCGCCAGCCGGGTCACCCACCTGGCCCGCTTCGAGGACACGCTGGCCTTCCTGATGACCGGCCGCCCGATCTACCTGCACCTGGACACCGATATCGTCGACCCGGCCGAGATGCCGGGCATGAGCTACGCCGCGCCGGGCGGACCCTCCCTGGCGGCGGTGGCGGCGTCGGTGGAGCGCGTGGCCCACGACGGCCACGTGGCCGGCCTGCTGCTCAGTCTGTGGAACGGGGCGCTGGTCGAGGACGACGCCGCGCTGAACGCGACCCTGACCCTGGTGCGGGCCTTCCTGGCCGGGATGCGAGGCTGAGCCATGCCCCTTCAGTGGAATGAACAGGGCCTGATCCCCGCCGTGGTGCAGGACGCCGCCAGCGGGCAGGTCTTGATGGTCGCCTGGATGA
>JARKOQ010000135.1 GCA_029976005.1 Aggregatilineales bacterium
TTTGATGTGATTGCCTGATGGCTTGGCGGGATTGCCCCGCCAGATTTGGTGATTGTGGTGGTTGCTACAAATCGCCGCGGTGTGTTCTAATGGCAGAGAGACCCGCCACAGAAAAACATGCGAGGGATCCCACGGTTGAACGAGAACGCTGCCATCATTTCCCTGGACGGCATCTGCAAGAAGTTCGGCCCGGTCGTCGCCAATCATGACGTGTCATTCGATCTCCGCGTGGGTGAAATCCACGGACTGCTGGGCGAAAATGGTGCGGGTAAGACCACCCTGATGAACATCCTGTACGGGCTGCACCAGCCCGACTCGGGCCACATCCACGTCGGCCAGCAGCCGCGCCAGATCGGTTCCCCCCACGATGCCATCGCCCTCGGCATCGGGATGGTTCACCAGCATTTCATGCAGGTGCCTACCCTGTCCGTCATCGACAACGTGATCCTGGGCCTGCCCAACGAGCGCGAACCGTTTCTGGACCGGCCCCGCGCCCGCGAGCGGCTGGAACAGATCGCGGCCACGTACGGCCTGCACGTCGATCCGGACGCCTTGATCTGGCAGCTTTCGGTTGGCGACCGCCAGCGTGTCGAAATCCTCAAGGCCCTGTTCCGGGATGTCCGGGTCCTGATCCTGGATGAGCCGACGGCGGTGCTGACTCCTCAGGAGACCGAGGAGCTGTTCAAGATCATCCGGGGATTCGTCGATCACGGGCTGTCGGTGGTCTTCATCACCCACAAACTGGAAGAGGCCATGTCGATCACCGATCGGGTCACCGTGCTGCGCGACGGTCACGTGGTCGCCACGCGGCCGACCGCCGACACGAGCATGGCGGAGCTGGCCCGGCTGATGGTCGGCCGCGACGTGCTTTTCCGGATCGCGAACGGCGACCAGCGCCAGCCCGCCGGAGACACCGTGCTCCAGGTCAGTGACCTGCGGGTGACGAGCGATCGCGGCACGCCGGCGGTGCAGGGCGTGTCCTTCCAGGTGCGCGCCGGCGAGATCGTGGGCATCGCCGGGGTGGATGGCAATGGCCAGACCGAACTCGTCCAGGCCCTGACCGGCCTGCGGCGCAGCGTCAACGGGTCGATCCGGGTGGGGACGGCCGACGTGACCGGAGCCTCGCCCCAGCACATCCTTCAGCAGGGAGTGGGCCACATCCCGGAGGATTTCGACGACGCCCTGATCGGCGAGTTCACGCTGGTGGAGAACCTGGCGCTGGACGTCCATTACGCCCCGCCGTTTTCCAGGCGCGGGGTGCTCAACCGGGAGCAGATGCGCCGGTCGGCCCGCGAACTGATCCGGCGCTACGACGTGCGCGCGCCGCACGAGAACGTCAAAGCCAAGACCCTCTCCGGCGGGAACAAGCAAAAGATGGTCATCGCGCGGGAGACTTCGCGCGGGCCGAAGCTGCTCATCGCGGCCCATCCGACGCGCGGCCTGGACATCGGAGCCGAGGAATACATCCGTGGGCTGATGCTCCAACTGCGCGCCGAGGGCATGGCGATCCTGCTCGTCTCGGCCAAGCTGGACGAGATTTTGAGCCTGTGCGACCGGATTCTGGTGATGGAGCGCGGCCGGATCATGGGCGAAATCCCGCGGGCCGAGGCCGACATCGAGCAGTTGGGTCTCCTGATGGCTGGAATCGAGGCATGACATGGCGAATCCGATCGGCCGTTGGTTGGGACGGGATTCAGGGGATGTGGCCGAGCGCCAGGGCATGCCCGGCTGGCTTTCGACCGTGGCGATCGTGCTGCTGGCGCTGGCCATCGGCGCGCTGCTGATCCTGGCGACGGGGGCCGATCCGGTCGTGGCCTATCAGGCCCTGGTGGTATCGGCCTTCGGGAGCGTCAACGGCTTCGCCGAGACGATGGTCAAGGCCTGTCCCCTGCTGCTGGCCGGGCTGGGGGTGACGATCGCCTACCGCGCCAAATTCTGGAACATCGGCGCGGAAGGCCAGATTTACGCCGGGGGCATCGTCGCGGCGGCGGTGGGCATCTACGTAACTGGCCTGCCGGCGATCATCCACCTGCCGCTGACCGTCCTGGCCGGGGCGCTGGGTGGGGCGCTGTGGGGCTTCTTTCCCGGCTACCTGAAAGCCCGGCTGAAGGTCAACGAAGTCATCACCACCCTGATGTTCAACTACATCGTCATCTTGCTCACGAGCTACCTCGTGCACGGCCCGATGCGCGACCGGGCGAGCGGGATCACGATCTCGCCGCAACTCCAGCTTTCGGCCTGGCTGCCGACCGTGATCGCGCGCACGCGCTTCCACGCGGGGATTCTGCTGGCCCTGCTGATGGCCGTGGTCGTGTTCTGGCTGCTCCACAAGACCGTTCTGGGCTTCCAGATTCGGGCGGTTGGCGAGAACGAACGGGCGGCGCGGGTGGCCGGGATTAACGTCAGCCGCACGATCGTCTGGACGATGGTGCTGAGCGGGGCGCTGGCCGGGCTGGCCGGGGCGGCGGAGGTGGCCGGGTTGCAGCACCGCCTGGTGGACGAGTTCTCGCCCGGATACGGCTTTCTGGCGATTGCCGTGGCGCTGCTGGGCAACCTGGAGCCGTTGGGCGTGGTGCTGGCGTCCATCCTGTTCGCGGCCCTGCTGAACGGGGCGGACGCCATGCAGCGCGCGGCGGCCGTGCCCGTGCCGGTGATTTTCGTGATTGAGGGGCTGGTGGTGGTCTTCGTGGCGGCGCGCTTCCTGAAGCGGCGCGCTTGAAGCGGAAAGGGTCGTGATGCTCGAACAGATTTTCAGCGTGACCTTTCTGACGGGCTTCCTGGCGGCGACGCTGCGGATCATGACCCCGATCCTGATCGCGGCCCTGGGCGAGATGGTGACCGAGCGGGCGGGCATCCTGAACCTTGGTATAGAAGGCATCATGATCATTGGTGCTTTCACCGGTTTCACCGGAGCCTATTTTAGTGGTAGCCTGTGGATAGGGTTCCTGTGCGGCGGGGCGGCGGGCGCGCTGCTTGGCCTGGCGATGGGCGTCCTGTCCGTCCGGTTCAAGGCCAATCAAATTGTGGCCGGGCTGGGGCTGTGGATTTTGTGCCAGGGGCTGGCGAGCTTTCTCAACCGCCGGATTTACGGGCTTGTGGACGTGCGCCCCTCCGTCGATCTCCTGCCGGCGATCAGTATCCCCGGCCTCTCGCGGCTCCCCATCCTGGGGGAAACCCTGTTCAGCCAGAACGTGGTGGTGTATGCCACGCTGCTGGCCGTGCCGCTGTTCGTCTTTATGTTCAAGCGCACGTCCTGGGGGCTGAACATCGACGCGGTGGGGGAGCAGCCCCACGCAGCGGACGCGGCGGGCCTCGACGTGGGCCGGCTGCGCTACCTGGCCGTGACCTTTGGCGGGCTGATGGCCGGCCTGGGCGGGGCGTACCTGGCCCTGGCGCTGTTCGGCCTGTACACCGACGATCTCTCGACCGGCCTGGGCTGGATGGCGATCGCGGTCGTGGTCTTTGGCAAGTGGCGTCCGTGGTGGATCGTGGGCGGCGCGTTCATTTTTGGCGCGGCCAACGCGCTCCAGTACCGGTTGCAGGCGATGGACTTCCCGCTCCCCTATCAGTTCACGCTGATGATCCCCTACGTGGTGACCCTGATCATCGTCATCGCGTTCGGCCGGGGACAAAAAGGCCCATCCGCGCTGGCAGCGCCCTACGAACGTTCCGATTTCTGAGTCCGCGTCTCCGGTGCGCGCAAGGGGGAGCAGGATGATCGATACGCTCATCAAAAACGCGATGGTGATCACCGTCGATCCGCAGCGCCGGGTGTTCATGGACGGCGCGATCGCCATCCACGACGGCGACATTCTGGAAGTCGGGCCGTCCGGCCCGGTTTGCGCCCGTTACGAGGCCGCCCAGGTCATCGACGCGGCCGGCATGATCGCCATGCCCGGCATGGTGAACTGCCATTTCCACCTGCCCCAGGTCTTGATGCGCGGCATCAACGACAACACCGATGCCATGCACAAGCTCAAGTACTACATCTGGCCGGTGCAGGGCCATTACGACGAACAGGATGCCCTGGTCAGCACCCGGCTGGGCCTGCTGGAGATGATCAAGTCGGGGACGACGGCTTTCCTCAGCACCGGGCTGCATCCGCGCTATGGCCTGGACGCCATCGCCGAGGCCATGATCGACTCCGGCATCCGGGGCGTGATCAGCAAGTACGTGATGGACATCAGCGCCTACGCGCTGGATAGCTCCGCGCTGGACCCGGGCCTCTGGGAGACCGGCGAGGAGTCCATGCGGCAGGCCATCGCCCTGATCGAAAAGTGGGACGGGGCGGCCAACGGCCGCCTGCATGCCTGGTTCTCGCCGCGCTCGGTGGGTGGGTGTTCAGTGGCGCTCCTGAAGGAAGTCAGCCGTCTGGCCGCCGAATACGGGGTGGGCATCACCGCGCACTGGGCCGAGGTGCAGAACAACGTCGATTACACGCTGGAGAAATACGGCCTGCTGCCGGCCGAGTTCGCGGAGAGCGTCGGGCTGCTGGGGCCGAACGTGACCTTCGCCCACGGCATCTACTTCACTGACGGCGAGATCGAGCTGTTGGGCCGCACCCGGACCAACATCTGCCACTGCCCGGTGTGCAACACCAAGCTGGCGATGGGCATCGCCAAGGTGCCGCAGATGCTGGCGGCGGGCGCGAACGTGTGTTTGGGCAACGACGGCGTCCCGGTCAACAACACGGCCGATATGTTCCGGGAGATGCGCACCGCGCTGTTGATTCACCGGGTCAACAGCGGCAACGCCGAATATCCTACCGCCGCGCAGGCGATCGAGATGGCCACGATCAACGGGGCCAAAGCGATCATGGCCGACCGGGTGGCCGGCTCCCTGGAGGCGGGCAAGCGGGCGGACGTGATCCTGATCGACACCCACAAACCGCACATCTATCCCGTATACGATCCGGTGTCGGTGGTGGCCTGGGCCGCCAACGGCTCGGACGTGGATACCGTGCTGATCGACGGGCAGGTGGTGATGCGCCACCGCGAAGTGCTGACGCTGGACGAAGCGCAAATCCTGGCCGACGCCCAGGCGCGGAGCCACAAGATTTTGGAGCAGGCCGGGGTCCGGCCCAATCTGGTCTGGCCGCTGCTGTAGGCGGGATTCCCTGGGGCATTCTTCCGGCCAGCCGTCGCGGGCCGGGATGCGGATGGCCGGTTCGATCCGGCGTTGAGTCTAGACAATTTCCTGTATACGAGGAGGAGCCGTATGAAGCAAAACATCCGTCTGTTGATTGGAGTCCTGGTACTCGCCCTGGCGTTGCTGGGCTGCCAGCCCGCCGCCACCCCTACGCCGACCGCCGAACCAACCGTGGCGCCCACGGCCGAGCCGACCCAGGAAACGGCCGCGATGGGTGAAGGTGAACCGGTCCAGGTCGCCCTTGTGCTGGATGGGGCGATCGACGACCAGGGGTGGAACCAGGCCGGGTACGAGGGCCTGATGGCGATCCAGGAGCAGTTCGAGAACGTGGAAGTCGCCTATTCGGAATCGGTCGCCATCGCCGACATGGAGCGCGCGCTCCGCGATTATGCCAGCCAGGGATACGACTTCATCATCCTCCACAGCTCCATCGCCAAGGACGCGGCGATCAACACCGCGACCGACTATCCCGACATCATGTTCCTGTGGACCGATGGCGATACCACCCTGGACAACCTGGCCGTCATCCGCCCGATGTCGCATGAGGCCTCCTATCTGGCGGGCCTGATCGCGGGCAGCCTGACCAAGTCGAATATCATCGGCATGGTCGGCGGGATCGACATCCCCAGCACGCACCGCAGCTATGCCGGGTTCGCCCAGGGCGTGGCCGAGGTCAACCCGGATGCGCAGGTGCTCGTCAACTGGATCGGCAGCTTCCTGGACGTCTCCGCCGGCAACGAGGCCGCGCGCTCCCAGGTCGAGGCCGGGGCGGACGTCATCTTCGGGAATGGCGACGGGCAGAACATCGGCGTGCTGACCGCGTGCGCGGAGACCGAAACCCTGGCGATCGGCGCCGTGCGCGACCAGTTCGAAGTGGCGCCTGCGGTCGTGCTGACCAGCGTGGAATGGGGCTTCTCGGCTGGCATTGCCCGCGTCTTTGGCGACTACCTGGCCGGGGACTTCACCGGGCAGTTCTACGAGATCAGCCTCGCGGAAGGGGCGGACCTGGCTCCTTACCACGACAACGCCGACAAGATCCCGCAGGAAGTTCAGGACCTGGTGGATCAGAAGCGCCAGGAGATCATCGACGGCACGCTGGTGATCCCGGTCGTCGACTTCGCGGAGGAGTAATCCTCCTGATGTAGCCGGACTGGTTTGAACAAAGGCCCTGGGCGCGCAGCTCAGGGCCTTTGTTTTAGCGATATGTCCCTCGGATTAGCCCACCACGTTGAAGCGGTTGGGCAGCTTGATCCCCGCGCGCTGGACGATGGCGGCGGCGCGCTGCTTGGCTTCCTCCAGCACGGCGGCCTCGTCGACCACCCGAATCTTGCGGTCGCGCATCAGCCAGCGGCCGTCGGCCATCACGCTCTCCACGTTCGAGGCGTGCATGGAGGTGACGAAGTTGGCGACCGGATCGTGCATGGGCAGCATGGTCGCCGAATCGGGGTTGATCACGACCAGGTCGGCTTTCTTGCCCGGCTCCAGCGAGCCGATCTCGTCCTCCCACAGCACGGCGCGCGCGCCTTCGCTGGTGACCATGCGCAGGATCGTCTCGGCGGGCATCACGGTCGGGTCCAGCAGGCGGCCCTTGTGGATCAGCGAGGTCATCCACATCTCGTCGATCAGGGTCATGCGGTTGTTGGAGGGCGCGCCGTCCGTGCCGATCGTGACGCACACCCCGGCGGCGAGCATCTCCGGTATCTTGGCGAAGCCCAGGACGCGCATCGCGGCGGCCGGGTTGTGGGAAACCTTGACGCCGCGCTCGGCGAACATCTGGATTTCGGCTTCGGTCATCCACACGCAGTGCACGGCCAGGAAATTGCGATCGAGCACACCGAGCCTATTGAGGTGGGTGACGGTGGTCGCGCCGCGCGTGGCCTGCGCGAACTCGACCTCCTCCTTGATCTCCGCCACGTGCATGTGCACGCCGACGCCGTAGCGATCCGCCAGTTCCTTGGTGCGGACGATCAGGTCATCCGAGTTGTTGAAGATGGTGCGCAGCCCGAACCAGACCCGAATCCGGCCGTCGGCCTTGCCGTGCCAGCGCTCCAGGTTCTCCACCTGGATGTCCAGGGCCTGCTGGGTATGCTCGTTCCAGCGGCCGGGCAGCCCTTCGCCCATGTCCATCGTCGAGCGGGCCAGGGCGGCCCGGATGCCCAGCTCGCTGATGGCCCGCCCCATCCCGTTGACGTGCTGGCCGCCCGGCTCCGCGAAGCAGGTCACGCCGCTGCGGATTTGCTCCAGGCCGCACAGCAGCGAGCTGACGTAGCTGTCGTCCTCGGTCATGTTGCTTTCGTAGGGCCAGATGCGTTCGTGCAGCCAGGTGAGCAGGCTGACATCGTCGCCCAGGCCGCGCCCCAGGTGTTGGGAGGTGTGCACGTGGGTATTGACGAGGCCGGGCAGCACCCACTTCCCGCGCAGGTCGACGCGCTCGACTTCCGGGCCGGTCTCTGCCTGGAGGGCGTCACTCTGCCCTACCTTGACGATCCGATCGCGGTCGATCAGGATCGCGCCGCGATTGTATTGCCGGCCCGCCGCGTCCATGGTCAGTATCCCGGCGTTCATGAGCAGTTGGGCGCACATCCGCTTCTCTCCATGTGAAATAGGTGATCGGCACAAGGTATTTTGATTGGCGTGGGTGGCGATCGTGGTTGTGGGTCTGGCCCGGCGGCGATCGTCTGCGTTGGCTACGTGCTTTAGCTTATCCCAAGCCAGGGCTTCCGACCAGCGGTCGAAAGGCGAGGGGAACCGCCAGGACGCCAGGAACGCCAAGGAAAAACGCTGAGAAAAGCAAAACGGTGAAAAACCTGTACCGCGGAGGATGTACGGCGATCCTGGTTCTGCTTGCGCGCTTCACGGTGAGATGCTTTTTGTCTGGCGGTGATGGGCCTGGCGCAGGGGGAACAGGTGTGGCTTGGGGGGAGTTCGTGTATTCTTTGCGCCAGTGTTTGCCGTGATGCACTCCTGGGAGGGCCTATGCCAGTCGATTACAACGCCATCAGCCAGATTTACGACGACGTCCGCCGGGCCGACGTCGATCTGATCAACCGCTTCGCCGAGGAGATACCCCTCGACTCTTCCGCCCGCGTGCTTGACATCGGCTGCGGGACGGGGAACTACACCGACCTTTTGCAGCGCGTCACCGGCGCGGCCGTATGCGGCGTCGAGCCGTCGGCGGGCATGATCGCCAGGGCGGTTCAGAAAAATCCGGCCCTGGTGCTCCGCCAGGGCGATGCCGCGCACATCCCGTTCGAGGCGGCGGCGTTCAGCTTCGTCTACATGACGGACGTGATCCACCACGTCCCCGACCTGGAGGCGATGTTCGCGGAGATCGGGCGGGTGCTCAGGCCGGAGGGCAAGGTGTGCATCGTCACCCAGTCGCACGCCCAGATCGCCGCGCGACCCATCGCGCGCTTCTTCCCCGGCACGGTGCGGGTCGACCAGGCCCGCTATCCGGACATCCCGTGGATCGTCGCGGCGGCGGAGGCGCGGGGCTTCGCGGCGCTGAAAACCCAGACGGCCGGCGTGGGCGAGCCGGTCGATCTGGGGGCGGCCTACCTGGAGCTGGTGCGCAAGAAGGGTTATTCGATGCTGCACCTGATCGCCGAGGACGAATACGCGGCCGGAGTGCGGCTTCTCGAAGTCCGGCTGGCGGATGGCCCGATCACGCTGCCGGCGGCGGGCGATACGCTGGTCTGGCTGGGCCTCAAGCCGCCCGCCCAGGCGCGGGATTGACTGGTCTCGTGGAGTACCTCGTCCAAGGCTGTTCATACCCATCCTGGAGCAAACCATGCTGAAGAATACCGACATCCACATCCGCGATCCGTTCGTGCTGCCGGTCGCGGCCGAGCGGTTGTACTATCTCTACGGCACGACCGGCCCGGAGTGCTGGACCGGCCCTGCGACCGGGTTCGACTACTACACCAGCCCCGATCTGCAACACTGGCAAGGCCCTTTTCCGGCTTTCCGGCCTCCGGTGGGCTTCTGGGCCGACCGCAATTTCTGGGCCCCCGAAGTCCACGTCTACCGCGGCCGCCACTACCTGTTCGCCAGCTTCAAGGCGGAGGGCGTCCGGCGGGGGACGCAGCTTCTGGCCGCCGACAGCCCGCGCGGCCCCTTCCTGCCCATCAGCGACGGGCCGGCGACGCCCCGCGACTGGGAATGCCTGGATGGCACCCTGGGCGTGGACGCCAGCGGCCAGCCCTGGATCGTCTTCTGCCACGAGTGGGTGCAGGTCGGCGACGGCGAGATCTGCGCCCTGCGGCTGAGCGACGACCTGCGGACACCGGTCGGAGAGCCGCGCCTGTTGTTCCGGGCCTCGGAAGCGCCGTGGGCCTTGGAGATCGACTCGAAGGGCCGCAAGGGCTACGTGACCGACGGCCCCTGGCTCCACCGGCTGGCCGGGGGCGGGCTGCTCATGCTGTGGTCGAGCTTCGGCCAGGGCGGGTACACCGTCGGCGTGGCCCGCTCGCTGTCGGGGGACGTCCTGGGGCCGTGGGAACAGGCGCCGGAGCCGCTGTATACGGGGGATGGCGGCCACTGCATGATCTTCCGGGCCTTCGATGGGCCACTGCAACTGGCTTACCATCGCCCCAACGTTACCCCCGACGAGCGTCCGTATTTTATCCCTCTGCGGGAGGAGGAGGCATCCCTGGCCCTGGCCTGAAGCGGAGCCGGGCCGCTGCCCCCGGCGTTTTTCTCGGTCATCCCACCGCCGTGCGAGCGGGTGATGAATCTTCCAATCAGCCCTATTGACGTCGTACAAAATCAATCATACACTGTATTCACACGTGTCAATTGACACGTGTGAATACAGCGGTGATCTGGAGAGTGTTCTTTGAAACCCATGAAACCGCCAACTCAAAAAGATGTCGCGCGCAGGGCCGGGGTGTCTCGTTCCACCGTGTCCTACGTGCTGAACGACCAGCAGCAACTGAAGGTTCCCATTTCGGAAGAAACCCGACAGCGGGTCATGCAGGCGATTGAGGAGCTTGGTTACGAGCCGGACGCGCGGGCACGCTCCCTGCGCCAGGGACACACCAAGATCGTCGGCGTGATCATGCCTGTCATCCAGAATCCGTTCTTCTGGCAGACGCTGTCGGGTATCTCCCTGGCCCTGCAAGAAGCCGGTTACAGCCTCCACCTTGCCTACAATCCCCAGGACGCCCAGCAGGGCGCCAGCATCGTGCGCGAGCTGGCCCGCCAGCGCGTGGACGGGTTCATCCTCCTGGCGGCGGTCAAGTACATGCTGCCCGAACTGTCCGATTACCTGCGCAAGGCCGGGCAGCCCGTGGTCGAGATCACGGCTACCGCCGCCGAGTTCGATCACGTCATCCACGGGTACTCCGGCGGGACGCGCGCGCTCATGGCCCACCTGCTGGAGCTGGGACACCGGCGGATCGGCTTCATCTACGGCGTGACCCAGGAAGTGCAGGGCTTCGACCGGCTGTCCATCTATCGCCAGGTCTTGCGCGAAGCCGGGCTGGTGCCTTTCGAGGCCCATTGCAGCGACCAGCTCGAGGACGCTTACCGGGCTGCCCACGCCCTGCTGAGTCTCCCGAATCGCCCGACGGCGCTGCTGGTGATCAACGACATGCTGGCGATCCCCGTGATGCGCGCCGCGCGCGACCTGGGGCTGGTCATTCCGGACGACCTGTCCGTCGCCGGGTTCGATGACATCCCCTTTTCCAGCTATACCATCCCGCGCCTCACCACGGTTTCCGGGAAGGCGGAGGAAAGCGGATGCGCCGCGGTCCAACTGCTGCTCAGGCGCTTCGCGCAGCCTGACCTGTCCCAACAGGTGACCACGGCCGAAGTCCAGCTCATCGTCCGGGAGTCCACCGGCCCGGCTCCCCTGGCGGAGCAGGGATAGCACGCGCGCGCGACCCGCGTCTGGCGGGCGTGCGGTGAATTCGACCAGGAGGGATGTCTTTTTGACCGGGAAGAGTGTATGAGCCGGCGGCCTGTTTTGGACGTTTGATGGCAGATGTCACCGACGCCTTGTTGGCCCGTATCGCGGCCGGGGCGCGGCCTCGCGGACGGCCTTCAAAAGGCCTGCAACACGAGAGCAAAGGGAGTCGTTCTGTGCGTGGAATGTCCGGCATCCCCCGATTTTTCAGGCGTAACGCCGTCGCCTATCTGTTCCTCGCCCCGTGGCTTGTGGGGTTCCTCGTCCTGACGCTGTATCCGATGGTGTACTCGCTGGGGTTGAGCTTCACGGACTATGACTTCACGCAGCCCGATTCGACACAGTGGATCGGGCTTGGCAACTACCAGAAGATGTTCGGGTCGGTGTTCGGGTACGACGAGTTCACCGCGTCCACGGGCGAGGTGATGCGCGTGGACCCGTACTACATGAAGTCGCTGTCCGTGACGTTCACCTACGTGTTCGTGTCCGTGCCGCTGAAGCTGGTTTTCGCCCTGGCCGTGGCGATGCTGATGAACCAGAAATTGCGGGGGGTGCCGTTCTACCGCGCCGTGTACTACATCCCCACGCTGCTCGGCGGCTCGATCGCAATCGCGGTGCTGTGGCGCAAGCTGTTTGAGAAGGACGGCCTGGTCAACGGCGTCCTGGCCGGCCTGGGTTTCTCCGACCTGCCCGGCTGGATCACCAATCCCAACTACGCGCTGGGGACGCTGATCCTGCTGACGGTGTGGCAGTTCGGCTCGTCGATGATCATCTTCCTCGCCGGGCTGAAGCAAATCCCGGAGGAGTACTACGACGCGGCGCGCGTGGACGGCGCGAACCGAGTCCAGGAGTTCTTCGCGATCACCATTCCTCTGCTCTCGCCGGTGATTCTGTTCAACCTGGTCATGCAGATGATTGGCGCGTTCCAGGCGTTCACCCAGGCCTACATCATCGGCGGCGGCCGGGGCGGCGTGCTCAACTCCACTCTGTTCTATACCCTCCACCTGTACATCCAGGGCTGGACGTACCACGAGATGGGGTACGCGTCGGCGATGGCCTGGGTGCTGCTGCTCATTATTGGGGCGTTCACGGCGATTGTCTTCCGGTCATCGAAATGGTGGGTGTCCTATGGCGTCGGGGAGTAACCAGAAACTCATCACGGCTGTCCGCCACGGTCTGACGCATCTGTTCATCATCGCCCTGGGGCTGCTGATGATCTACCCCATCGTCTGGATGATCGTCAGCTCGTTCAAGCCCAACAACATGATCTTCAGCGATCCGGGGATCATCCCCAAGGCCGTGACCATCGACAACTACATCACGGGCTGGCGCGGCTACGCCGGCTCGACCTTCGGGCGGTTCTTCGCCAACTCGCTGATGATGTGCGCCGTGGCGGTGGTCGGGAACCTGATCTCCTGCTCGATGGCGGCGTACGCCTTCGCGCGGCTCAAATTCGCCGGCCGGAACTTCTGGTTCATGATCATGATGATCACGCTGATGCTGCCCGGCCATGTCACGCTCGTGCCGCGCTACATCATGTTCAACACCTTCGGCTGGGTGGGATCGTACCTCCCGATCCTCGTGCCGAAGTTCCTGGCGACGGACGCGTTCTTCGTATTTCTGCTGGTGCAGTTCATGCGCACGCTGCCGAAAGAGGTCGAGGAAGCGGCGATCATCGACGGATGCGGGAAGCTCGGGGTCTACCTGCGGATCATCATCCCGCTGGCGATCCCCGCGCTGGTGACGACCGCGCTGTTCACGTTCCTGTGGACGTGGGACGACTTCTTCAACCACCTGCTGTACCTCACCAGGCCGGATTCGTTCACTGTCTCGCGGGCCTTGCGCACCTTCGTCGGCGACGCGGGCGCGGTTTCCAACTGGGGCGGCGCGCTGGCGATGTCCACGCTGTCCGTCATTCCCGCCTTTATCCTGTTCTTTACCCTGCAGAAATACTTCGTGCAGGGTATCGCGACCACGGGTATCAAGGGGTAGTCCGGCACCAGGAGGAAATGAATATGAGATGATGGCAGGCGATGTATTTCGGATTTGTTTGCTGAAACCAAAACGCCTACAGAAAGAGGAGAATCCGAAGATGAGGAAGATGCGCGCACTCACGCTCGTGGCACTGCTCGTGGCGATGCTCGTGGCGTACATCCCGCCGGTCGGGGCGCAGGGCGGCGGCGAGCTGCCCGCTTACACGGGCGGGCCTGCCGAAATCCGCATGGGTTGGTGGGGTAATGACAATCGGGCCGAAAGAACCCTGGCGGTGATCGATCTGTTCATGGCCGCCTATCCCGACATTACCGTCATCGGCGAGCCGAATGGCGGCACGGCTGACCACTTCCAGATCATCGACACCCAGCTCGCGGGCAATAACGCCCCGGACATCATCCAGTTCGGCGGCAACTGGCCCGATTACAAGCAGTATCTGGAACCGCTGAACGACTATCTCGGCGTGCAGCTTTTGATCGATACGCCGGAGACGTTTGACCAGGCGGCCTTTGCCCCGGCGACGGACGTCGACGGCAATCTGTATGCCATCAGCCTCGGCACAAACACGCTCGTTCTCGTCTACAACAAAACGATGATCGAGGCGGCGGGGGTCGATCTGCCTGAGAACAACATGACCTGGGACGAACTGCTCGACTATGGCCGCGAACTCAAGGCGGCCCTGCCCGAAGGTGTCTTCCCCTTCGTGGACAACAGCACCAACCAGGCGAACTACCTCAGCTACTTCTACACCCAGCAGGGCACCGACCTCTGGACTCTGGACGACGGTGGCAAGTCCTACGCGACGGTTGAGTCCGCCCAGGCGTGGCTGCAAATGTGGGCCGACATGCGTGACGAGGGCCTGATCCCCGACGCGGACACCACCTACACCTACACCGAAGACGGGCCGGACAGCTCGGCGCTCGTGTCGGGAGTTGCGGCGATCGGCTTGATCTGGAGCAACCAGGCGGCGGCCTATCAGGCGGCCATGACCGACGAGCTGAGTCTGATGACCCTGCCCGTGGGCGGCGAAGACTCGTATGTCATCCAGATGAGCCAGTACCTGGCCATCAACAAGGCCAGCGAGAACAAGGAAGCGGCCGCCCTGTTCATCAACTTCTTCGTGACCAGCCCTGAGGCGGGCGCCATCCTCCAGACCAATCGCGGTATTCCTTCCTCGCCGGTCGTGCGCGCAGCCATCGCCGCTGAAGCCACCGCGACCGACGCGGCCGTCTACGAGATCTACGCGGCGATTGCCGACCGGATGATCCCACAGGGTCCGAACCTCCCCAACGACCAGGAATTCGTGAGCGAGCTGGAGCTGATCGGCCAGCAGGTCGCCTACGGACAGAGCACGGTCGAACAGGCCGCCGCAGATTTGCAGGCCCTGATCGAGCGTCTGATCGTCAAGTAACTGTTCGCAAGCGTTGGCCAGAGGCGCGGGGTCATCCGATCCCGCGCCTTGCCTGACTCGTTTTGGCGGCCAGGCTGACGACCTGTAACCAGTCCTGAATCGGAAGTATCTTGACGAAACGCTCAACCCAGGTAGGATGAACACGGTCACAGGTTCCTGTCGCATCGTTCGGGGCCTGTGACTGTTCGACCATTACCCAGGGCATGCACCCTCTCTTTGGTGTCCGGCTCACTCATGCTTCCCAAATCCAATGACAACGCCATCCTGAAAATCCGCTGCGGCGTCAGGCGACATCAGAGCAGACGGCTGTGCCAACCTGATGCTGGGCGTGGCCGGCGATGCGGTTGCCGAGGGGGAAAATCCAGGACAAACTGTTGAGGATGAAACACCGTATCCGCGAGGAAAATCGTGAGAATCACTCATCTCAAGACCAACCACATTGACAACCCTCTGGGATTCGCCATGGACGCCCCGATCTTTTCCTGGATCGTCGAGGATACCCCCGACACGGTGCAGACCGCTGCCCAGGTCCTGATCGGCCGCGACGCCGGCTTCGAGCAGATCATCTTCGACAGCGGCCGGGTCGCCGGCTCTGGAATCGACAGCCTGGCCTATCGCCCGCCGATCCAGCTCCAGCCGCGCACCCGCTATTTCTGGAAGGTCAGCGTGTGGGGCGAAACCGAAAGCGCCGAAAGCGAGGCGGCCTGGTTCGAGACGGCCAAGATGGACGAGGCCTGGTTGGGCGAGTGGATCACCCCGGATTGGGAAGACCGCCGGATTCACCCGATTTTGTTCCATACCTTCGAACTGCCGGCGCGGGCGGTTGCCGCGCGGGCGTACGTCTGTGGGCTGGGGCTGTATCATTTCACGCTGAACGGCCAGAAGGTCGGGAACGAGTATTTCGCGCCCTACTGCAACGCCTACGACCAGTGGATTCAGTACCAGACCTTCGACATCACCGACCGGCTCGTGGTTGGCGCCAATCGGGTGTCGGTCGTGCTGGGCAACGGCTGGTACAAGGGCCGCTATGGCGCGGATGGGGGGCGCGTGGGATTCTACGGGGATCGGTTCGCTCTGATCTGCGAGATGCGCATCACCCTGGAAGATGGCACCGAGCAGGTGATCGTCACCGATCCGGCGTGGCAGGCCCAACCCTCCCCGGTCGTCGACAGCGACATCTTCGACGGCGAGACGGTTGATGCCCGGATTGGCTGGGTGGCGCCCGTGCCGGAGAAGGTCCGCGGCGTGCGGCCGATCGACCTGGGCCTGAGCCGGCTGGAGGCGCGGCGCTCGCTGCCGGTGCGCATCCAGGAAGAGATCAGGCCCGTGAGGCTGATCCACACCCCGGCGGGCGAGACGGTGCTGGACCTGGGGCAGATCATGACCGGCTGGGTTCGCTTTCGGACGCGCGCCCCGGCGGATACGTGCATCTATCTCCAGTATGGCGAAGTGCTGCAAGACGGCAATTTCTTCCGGGAGAACCTGCGCACGGCCAGGGCGGAATATACCTACATCGCCGACGGCACGGACGCGGTCGTGGAGCCGTACTTCACCTTCTACGGTTTCCGCTACGTCAAGATCACCGGCTGGGTGGGCGACCTGAACCTCGACGATTTCACCGGCTGCGTGGTCTACTCCCAACTCGAAAAGACCGGCACGATCGAAACCTCGAACGAGAAGGTCAACCAGCTCTTCAGGAACGCGCTGTGGGGCCAGAAGGGCAATTTCCTGGACATTCCGACCGATTGCCCGCAGCGCGACGAACGGCTGGGCTGGACGGGGGACATCCAGGTCTTTTCCGGAGCGGCCTGCTTCAACATGGACTCGGCGGCCTTCCTGGCCAAGTACGCCTACGATCTGGGCAAGGAACAGGCCAAGTGCGGCGGGATGGTGCCGCACATCGTGCCGATGGCCAACCTGCCGCGCGGCGGTTCCAGCGCCTGGGGGGATGTCGCCACCATCCTGCCCTGGAACCTCTACGAGCTGTACGGGGATGTCGCCATTCTGGAGCAACAGTTCGAGAGCATGCGCGCCTGGGTGGACTACATCCGGAGCGTGGATGACGCCTCCGGCGGGCGGCGACTGTGGACGGAAGGCTTCCACTTTGGCGACTGGCTGGCGCTGGATGGCGACGATCCCGATTCGCGGCGGGGCGGTACGCCGGAGGATTTCATCGCCTCGGCCTTCTACTGCCATTCGGCCCGGCTGGTGGCAAAAGCCGCCGCGATCCTCGGCCGTCCGGCCGAGGCGGAAGCCTACGGGCGGCTGTCCGACGAGGTCAAGACGGCGATTCGGCGGGAATACTTCACCCCGACCGGGCGGCTGGCCATCCCCACCCAGACGGCCTACGTGCTGGCGCTGTTCATGGAGCTGGCTCCGGATGGCTGCCACCGGCGTGTGAAGGACGACCTCGTCACGCGGCTTGGCAAGGACAAAACTCACCTGCGGACGGGGTTTGTCGGCACGCCCTACCTGTGCCGGGTGCTTTCCAGCAATGGGGCCAACGGCCTGGCCTACCGGCTGCTGCTCAACGAGGATTACCCGTCGTGGCTGTACGCCGTCAACCTGGGGGCGACCACGATCTGGGAGCGCTGGAATTCGCTTAACCCGGATGGCTCGATCAGCTCGACGAGCATGAATTCGCTCAACCACTACGCCTACGGCTCGATCGTCGAATGGATGTACCGCGACATGTGCGGGCTGAATCCTTCGTCCGGCGTGGATGGCGCGGCCGGGTTCCGGCAGGCTCTGATCGCCCCCAAACCGGACCGTTCGCTTCGCTGGGCCAGGGCGCGCTACCGCTCGGCGGCGGGCTGGTACGAAAGCGGCTGGCGGTTCGACGAGGCGGGGCAGCTCACCCTGGAGATCGCCATTCCGTTCAACGCGAGGGCCAGGGTCGTGCTCCCCGCCGCGCGGGTGGGCGAGATTGCGATCAACGGCACGCGCTCGCAAGATGGCGAGCCGGTCGGCGGCGGCGTGGCCCTGACGCTCGGCGCGGGCCGTTACACGATTGTGTATATGCCGCGGGAACAGGACGGCCGGGCCGCGCCGGCGGATTGGATATGACGTCCGGGCGGTCGAGGCGGCGTTCGACGTCGTGAATGGCCTGCCTCCCAACGGCCTGTGGACGCTGGTCATGACGACCACGCACGTCCCCGTGCCTGCTTGCTTCCTGTGGAACAAATCTGTCCTGGGCGGCGTTGGGTACCTTCGCGCCGAGATTGTCTTCAGCGCAGATCGCTCGGCGGTGACGTTTTCCGACATCCAGCACGAAGTACAGGGCGTTGGGAACCGGGCGTCTACCTGCCCTGAGGCGTCCTCCGGCGGACCTTGGAAAAGCGCCTGAAGTCAAAAGCTGTTTTCTTGATCTGGGTCGCGGGTGAGCGCGGCGAGCCGGGCGGCGAGGCCCCTGACCGTTGGAAACAGATCGCGATAGACTTCCGTGAACAGGCGCTCGTACAGGGCGTGCGCGCCGGGGTCAGGCTCGAAGGGCTGCCCCGGCGCGGTCATTGCGGCGGCGGCCTCGTACACATCGGCGTACCAGCCGGCCGCGACCGCGGCCAGGATCGCGGCCCCCAGGCTGCTCGCTTCCGCCGTGCTGGCGCGCCGGATCGGCTTGCCGCTGACGTCGGCGATCATCTGGCACCACAGATCGCTGCGCGAGCCGCCGCCCATCAGGACGTATGCCTCGATCGGCCGGCCGGTGGCGCGGCCGATCCCTTCCATGCTCAAGCGGTGTTCGTAACACATCCCTTCCAGGATCGCCCGGTAGAAATGCGCGCCGCGGTGGACTTCCGTCCAGCCCAGGCTGATCCCGGTCGCGGCCGGGTCCCAGTAGGGCGGCAACACGCCTTTCCAGTAGGGCACGACCATCAGTCCCAGCGCGCCGGGAGGCACCTGGCTGGCGGCTTGCTCCATCAGGGCCTCCCGCGAGAGCCCCCGGCCGGATGAATCGGCTTCGGGGCCGAACGCCTCCATGAACCACCCCACGGTGAAGGTGCCTGAAGTCAGCACCGCCTCCGGCACGAACGCCCCCGCGATGGGCGAGCACAGGGTGCGAAAGGCCCGGTCGGCCACGTAGTGTTCGATCAGCGCGCCGGAGACCATGGCCGTCCCCAGGTTCAGGTAAGCCATCCCCGGCCGGGTGATGCCCGCTCCCAGCCCGGCGCATTGCCCATCGCCCGACCCCGCCACGACCAGGGTCTGCGGCGCGAGGCCCAACTGCGCGGCCGCCTCGCGGGTCAGCGGGCCGATCACGGAACCGGCCGGCACGATCTCCACGAGCTTGGCCGGGTCCAGCCCCAGCTCCGCGAGCAGGCCCTCGGCCCAGGTGCCGCGCCGCATGTCGACCAGGCCCATCGGATCGGCGCAGGGCAGGCTGGTCAGCCAGCGTCCGGTCAGGTGGTGGATCAGGTAGGCGTGGGTGTCGAGGTAGCGGTAGGCTCCAGCCGCGATCTCCGGCTCGTGGGTCTGCAACCACATCAGCTTGGCCAGCGATTGGTTGGTGGACGGCCCCTTGCCGGTCAGGTCGTGGATGTAGTCGCTGCCGTACCGTCGGTCGAGTTCCTGAAGCTGGGCATGGCAGCGGGCATCCAGCCACAGGATGGCGTTCCGGAGCGCCCGGCCCTGATCATCCACGGGCACGAAGGTTTCGCGCTGGCTGGCGATGCACAGGGCCGCGATGCGGTCGGCGCTGACCTGATCCAGCAGCCCGCGCACGGTCTGGATCAGCGTCCGCCACCAGTCCTCGGCGTGCTGTTCGTGCCAGGTTGGATGCGGCGAGGCCGTGTCGATCGCCGCGCGGCTCTCCGCGACCGGTTTCCCTTCGCGATCCCAGGCAATGGCCTTGCAGGCGGTGGTGCTGCTGTCGATCCCGATCACCAGATCAGCGTGGTCGTTCATACCGTCCATCCTTGCGATCGGCCGGGCGTGGCCTGGCCCCGGCCTGGTGGAAAAACAACAGAATGCGGATTCAAAGCGCGACTGGCAAAAATCCGTGGCTCGTCCGTCGTATCCGTGTCCAATGGTTTCAACCGTCCCCCAATCCGAAACGACCCGTTGAAGCCCGCTCTCCGCCGGTCAGAACAGGCAATTCTCTCGCACCAGCCGGGCCATCTCGTAGGCGAAGCGGCGGATGGCGTGCGCGTCGCGCTCCGCTTCTGGCTGGGCGCGCCAGAGCGCGATCCTGGCGCTGGGGGCGTCCCACATCGGCACCATCTCCGCGCATTCGAGGATGTTCACGCAGTATTCCGCCGCTTCGAGGATGTCATCGGTGGTCCTGGGTTTCTGCATGAACAGCGTGGTCTGCTCCACCCGCAGGACATCTTCCACCGCCTTGACGGCGCGGTAGGCGTGACCCTCCTTATTGGCGTTGACCAGGATGCGGCCTTCCGTGCGGTTGCGGAAGAAGCCGAACAGGGCGGCGATGACCGAGGGATCGCGGATCGTGCCGTCCGGGTAGACCAGCCCGTGGATATCACCCCAGAAGCCTTCGCTGACCAGATTGAACAGATAGAAGCCGATCTGATGCTTGTGGAGCAATTCCAGCTCCACCTCGTAGGGATTGGCGCGGCCCACGCAGCCGGTCTCGGTGTTGAGGATGGGCTTGCCCCATTCCGCCCCCATCGCTTCGGCGGCGAGGATGGCGTTTTCGATCTCGCGGCGGGTGGTGAGGTAGTCGTGGAAGGCGATCACGTCCACCAGATCGTTGGTGGAGACGCAGTGCGGCACGGCCTCGTGGCCGACCGTCAGGCAGCCCTGGGGATCGGCGTGGCGCACGATTTCGCACAGGCGGCGCGTGTAGCGGCTGATATGGTCGAAGCGCGCCTGGTATTCTTCCGCCGGGCCGTGATGCATGTAGTCGTTGCAGAACGGCTCGTTGATCACGTCCCACATCAGGATGAACGGCTCATGCCGGAAGCGCGCGATGAACGCCCCGGCGTAGGCTTCGGCGCGGGCATACCACGCCTCGTCCGGGTCGCTCCATTCGCGGATGAAGTTGCCGTTCCACAGGATGGGCATGCTGGACACCCCATAGCGCCACGCGGTGCGCATGAAGTGATCCAGGTCGTCGAAGTAGTGGTTGCCCTGTTCCTCCCAGGCCTCCATGCTCATCCAGAAGCGGACGGCATTGAGCTGCAACCGCTGGCAGTAGCCCATTTCTCTTTCCAACTGCTCGTGCCCGCCCTGGGGATGCGGGTTATGGCACACGCCGCGAATGTGCGCATAGTCGTTCAAGGGTTGCATGGGTTTGCCTCCCGCCGGTGATCTGGGGCCGTGGGCGTGGAAATAGATCGGATCGTTCCAGGGAACATTGTACCGCCGCATCGCGATCTGGATTTACCAAAAACTGGCGAATTCAGTTCGCCAGGCCGTTGTCGCCGGGAATATCCCGAATGGGGGGCAGTCTGGCAGTCGAAAAACCCTGGGCACGGAAAAACACGGATTCAATGTAGGACGCGGGGAGCCAACCGCCTGGCCTGATGGGATGGGTCAGGCCGGGCGGCGGCGGTTTTGCGGCGTGGGTTGGCCGCGCGGTCAGCTCAGGAAGCGCGCCGTGAGCGCGTCGATCTCCTCCTCGCAGATCGGCACGAGCGCGCCGATCGAGGCGGTGTCGAACAGTGAGCGGGCGGTGAACTCCAGCACTTCCAGGCGATCGAACGCCTGGAGGATGTTGGCACCCGTGGTCAGGACGCAGTCGTTCCTCAGCATCAGGACCGGACACTGCGGGGACAGCACGGCGGCGATCGCGGCCGGGTCGGTATACTGCGCGCCGAAGGCCAGATTGGGCACGTCCAGCAGCAGGATGTAGCTTTCGGGGATCGTCCGGGTATCCAGCGGATGGCCGGAGATGGCATAGGCCATGGCGTAGGGCGGTTGGGCCGTGATGATGCAGTTCACGTCAGGGTGCTGCTGGTAGATCAGCTCGTGCAGGCGGACCGACCGGCTGGGGTTCTTGCCCGCCTCGCGCTGGCCCTGGCGGATCAGGACCACGTCCTCGTGCTCGATGCTGGGCCGGTCGAAGCCGGTGGGTGTGATCAGGAAGCTGTCCCGGTCGACCCTGGCCGAAACGACGCCTTCCGTGCTGATCATCAGGCGGCGCCCACAGGCCCGCTGCACGAACTCGACAATCTGGCCGCGCAGGTCGCGCTCCCAACTGCTGTGCGACCGGGGGGTGAACTCCGGCAGCAGGTGTTGGCGGTGATCGACCAGGGCGATCTGGTCGTCGGTCAGGCTGGTGACGTGGCCCAGCGCCTGGGCGACGATCTGGGTGCGGGCGCAGAAGTCGAGCGTCTCCACCCGCTGGAACGCTTCCAGCAGGGTCGCGCCGCCCGTCGCCGCCCCGTGATTCTCCAGCAGCACCACGTCGTTGCCCTGGGCGAAGAGGTCGGCGACGTTCTCGCCCAGCAGGTCACTGCTGGGCAGGGCGTAGGGCGCGCAGCCCACGCGCCCGCACACGCTCTGGGCCTGGGGGATCAGGTTGGCGTCGGGGATTTTGCGCACGACGCTGAACGAGACCAGGGCCGGGGCATGGGCATGGACGATCGCGCGGATGTCGGGCCGCCGCTGGTAGATGGCCCGGTGAAAGGGCAGCTCGGTCGACGGGGGATACAACCCGGTCACCTGCCCGTTCGCGCCGACCTGGACGATGTCCGCCGGGGTGAGCTTGCCCTTGTCCACCCGGCTGGGGGTGATCCAGATATCGCCGTCGTCGTCCAGGATTGACAGATTGCCGCCCGAAAGCGTGGTCAGCCCGCCGTAGTAAATCCGGTTCATGATCTGCACAAGCTGGTTGCGGGGTGACTGTAAGTCAAATCTCATGGGTGCCACATCCTTTGATAAGCGTCGTTCCAGTGGGGTGATTGCCGCGGCTCGCAGACGCCGATGATACCGCTTTTGGCCACGATCTGGCGCGCCTGGGCGAGGTTGTCCAGCTCGCCCAAGGCGATGAGCTGGACGGCCACGTTGCCCAGTACGGTCGCTTCCACCGGCCCGGCGATGACCGGGAGTCCGGCGGCGTCCGCCGTGAACTGGTTGAGCAGCCCGTTTTGCGCGCCCCCGCCCACGATGTGGATCGCGCTCACCGCCTGCCCGGAGAGCCGCCGGAGCGTATCCAGCACGGCGCGATACTTCAGCGCCAGGCTTTCCAGCACGCAGCGCACGATCTCGCCGTGGGTGGCCGGGACGGGCTGGCCATGCTCCTTGCACCAGTCCCGGATACGCTGGGGGTGGTCGCCGGGGGGCAGGAAGCGGCCGTCGTCCACGTCGATCAGGGCCTTTAGCGGCGGGGCGTTCCGGGCAAGCTCGACCAGTTCGTCGTAGCTGTAGCCGGCCCCCTGCTCGCGCCAGGTCGCCTGGCACTGCTGCAAAATCCAGAGGCCCATGACGTTCTTGAGCAAGCGGTAGGTGTTCTCGACTCCGCCCTCGTTGGTGACGTTGGCGTCGTAGGCGGCGTCGGTGATGATGGCCTGGGGAACCTCCAGCCCGACCAGGCTCCACGTCCCGCTGCTGATGTAGGCGAAGTCCGGGCGAACGGTCGGAACCGCCGCGACCGCGCTGCCCGTGTCATGGGTGGCCGGGGCGAACACCGGGATGCCCTCATACGTCCCCAACTTCGTCCCCGGCGGGACGACCTCCGGCAGGATGCGCGTGGGGATTCCGAGGGCGTCCAGGATTTCGCCTGTCCAGGCGCGCGTGCGCGGGTTGAACATCTGGGTCGTGGTCGCGTTGGTGAATTCGCAGACCTTCACCCCGGTCAGCCAGTAGTTGAGCAGATCGGGGATGGTGAGGAAGGTATGGGCCGCGTCCAGCAGCGGCGACCGGCTCACCACCAGGCTCATCATCTGGTAGAGGGTGTTGATCTGCATGAACTGGATGCCGGTTTGCTCGAAGACTTCCCGGCGCGGCACGCGGGCGAAGACGGCCTCCGGCATGCCGTTGGTGCGCGCGTCGCGGTACATGATTGGGTTGGCGAGCAGGTTGCCGCCCGCGTCGAGCAGACCGAAATCGATCGCCCAGGTATCCACCCCGATGCTGGCCGGGTGGTATGCCTTGCCCTTCTCGATGCCCTGCTGGATGTTGCGCCACAGGTGCAGCACATCCCAATACAGCGTGCCCCGCACCGCCGTCAGCGGGTTGGGGAAGCGCTGAAGTTCCTCCAGGCCGAGGCGCGCGCCGTCGAAGTGCACGGCCATCACGCGCCCGGATTCGGCCCCCAGATCGATCGCCAGCACGGTCAGGGCAGTCATGGGTTACGCTCGCTTTGCCAGGACGGCGGCTTCGTAGGATTTGACCTCGTCCATGAAGGCCATCCCGACCGGGACTTCCTGCTGGAGGCAGTAGGCATCCCACACCGCGCCGAAGGGCATGCCCTTCAGTTCTTCCAGCAGGGCCAGCCGCGCGCTGAAGTTGCCGTCGCGCTCGTAGCGGTCGAGCAGGTCGCGCGGCTCCAGCAGGGCCAGCAGCAGGCCGCGCAGGCTGGCGCGGGCGCCGATCACCCAGGCCGCGATCCGGTTGATGCTGGCATCGAAGAAGTCCAGGCCGATGTGAACCCGGTTCAGGTAGTCGCCGCGCACGATCTCCTGCATGATGGCCTGCAATTCGTCGGTCAGCGTGACCACGTGGTCGCTGTCCCAGCGCACGCCCCGGCTGACGTGCAGCAGCAGCTCCGGGACGAACAGCAGCGCCGAGGAAATCTTGTCCGAGATCACTTCCGTCGGATGGAAGTGCCCGGCGTCCAGGCACAGCAGCAGGTCGTCCCGGCTGGTCACGTAGCCCAGATAGAACTCGTGCGAGCCGACCACGTAGCTTTCCGACCCGATGCCGAACAGCTTGGCTTCGACCGCGTCCAGGTTGTGGCGGGGATCGATCTTCTCGGCGAAGACGGCGTCCAGCGATTCCTTCAGGCGCTGGCGCGGGGCGGCCCGGCTGAACGGCGTGTCTTTGGTGCCATCCGGAATCCACACGTTGGTCACGCACGGCGTGCCCAGCTCCCGACCGAAGTACGCGCCGATCTGGCGGCTGGCGATGCAGTGCTCGATCCAGAACCGGCGGATTCCGGCGTCCGCGTGGGCCAGGGTGAAGCCATCGTCGGCCAGTGGGTGCGAGAAACAGGTGGGGTTGAAGTCGATGCCGTGGCCGTTGGCCCTGGCCCAATCCACCCAGCCGGCAAAGTGCTCCGGGCGAATCTGGTTGCGCTCGATTTTGCGGGTCGTCTCCAGGTAGATGGCGTGCAGGTTCAGACGGTGGCGGCCCGGAATCAGGCGGTAAGCCAGGTCGAGGTCGGCGCGCAGCTCGTCAATCGACCGGGCCTTGCCGGGATAGTTCCCGGTGGTCATAATCCCGCCGCTCAGGCCGCGCCCTGGGTCCTCGAAGCCGCCCACGTCGTCACCCTGCCAGCAGTGCAGGCTGATCGAGATCGAGCGGAGCGCCTTGAGGGCGGCCTCGGTATCGACGCCAAGCGCCTGGTAGCGCTCGCGGGCCAGTTGGTAGGCGGTTTCCAGGTTTTGTTCAGAAGTGGAAGGCATCGGCTTTTCTCCGGTCGGTTCGAGTGCACGCGCCATTGGGGACTTCAACACAGGGGCACGGTTCCCCTGCCCCGCTCCCTATCATAGACCAGAATCCGCGCTGGTCGAAGACGGTGTGTCGGGTCTGATCTTATCTCAGTTTCCGGACGCGAGCAGGTCTATTACGGGCGTTCGCTTCGGGAGCGCCCTGGCCGCGAGGATGGCCGCCGATGCTCTTTTCGATGCGGGGTGAAGGTATCGCCGCCCGTGGCATTCGTGGGTAAAACCATGCGCTGGTCTTGCCTTTGGCTGATCACTGGCCGCTGTTTTCCGAGGAGAAACCGACGATGATCGACCGCTTGCAGTCTGGCATCCGGCAGGTGTCCGGCGCGCTGATCGAGATGCTTCGCGCGGACGCCACCGATCACCCGCCCGCGTTGCGCCACTGGGACTGGCAGCAGGGGGTGGGCCTGTACGGCCTCATGCGGGCCTACGAGGCGACCGGTGAGCCATCCTACCTGGAGTACTGCAAGCTGTACGTCGATCGCCTGCTGGCCGAGGACCAGGTTTCGTATTCGATCAACGGCGCGATTGTGTTTGCGACCGTGCTCAAGCTCTACGAGCACCTTGGCGACGAGCGCTACCGGGTGGAGATGCGCTACTTCCTGCGCTGGCTGCTGCACAGCGCGTCCAGATGCCAGGACGGCTGCTTCGAGCATTCCTGGATCGAGCCGGACGTGCACCTCGTCGAGCAGGTCTGGATCGACACGCTGTTCATGGCCGGGATCGTGCTGGCGGACAGCGCCCGGCTGTTTGGCCGGGCGGACTGCCGCGACGAGGTCTTCGCCCAGTTCGCCGCCCACCAGGCCTGCCTGCAAGACCCCGCGACCGGCCTCTACCGCCACTTCTACGATGGCATCGCGCGGAGTTACGTGGCCGGGGCGTTCTGGGGGCGGGGCAACGGCTGGCTGGCGGCCAGCCTGGTCGATATGCTGAGCGCGCTCGGCCTGGACGATCCGCGCAGCGCGAGTATCGTCGCTTCGTTCCAGCGCCAGATGGCGGCCGTAGCCCGGTTGCAGGAGGCCAACGGCCTGTTCCACACCCTCCTCGACGATCCGGCCACCTACCTGGAGATGTCCGCCACGGCGGCCCTGGGGTATGCCGCCCTGCGCGGCGTGCGGCTGGGTATTCTGGAGCCGGGCTTCCGGGCGCTGGGCGAGAAAGCGGTCGCGGCCACGCTGGCCAATATCCAGCCGGACGGGGTGGTTGCCAATGTGTCCAGCGGCACGGGCGGCTTCATCGCCTACGAGGAGTACAACCGGATTCCGATCGCGCCGCGCTGGTACGGGCAGGCGCTGACCCTCCTGCTGCTGTGCGAGGCGCTCAGCGGGGCGTGAGCCGCTGCGTCTCGCCGGGCAGGTCAGGCCAGGTGGAAGACGCTCTCCAGGGGGACCGACACCGGGCTGCCGTCCGGATTGGTGCGCATGATGTCCTGCATGTAGGCCCACCAGCGGCGGCAGACCTCGGTGGATGCGATCGTGTCCCAGCGCGCCTCGTCCTCGATCTCGACGTAGCCAAAGAGCTGGCTCGTGGCCGGGTCGAGGAAGATCGAGTAGTTGTGCGCGCCGTGTTCGCGCAGCACCCGCGCCATCTCCGGCCAGAGCTGATCGTGGCGGCGTTTGTACTCGGCGTGCTGGTCGGGTGCGACGAACATGAGGAACGCTTTGCGGATCACGCGAGACCTCCCTGGGGGAATCGGCGTGAGACAGGGGTTCGAAAGCTCAGCATAGGCCAGAAGCGATCCCCGGACAAATCCGGTAGGCCGGCCTGTTCCTTCGCCAGTGCAAAGCCATCCCGCGACACAGAGTTGCAATGCCGCGCAGCCCTGTGTCACGCTTTTTAGAGAGGGGCTGCCTACGTCTCCGGGACGCTATGCGGCAAGGTCACCGTGAACGTGGTGCCAACCCCTTCCGTGCTCGAAAAGGTCAGGCTGCCTTTGTGCCACTCCACGGCTTGCTGGACCGTCGCCAGGCCAAGCCCGGTGCCGGAGATGTTGCCGACGTTGGAACCGCGCTCGAACGCTTCGAACAACGTGTCCTGATCCGCTTCCGGGATGCCAATCCCCTGATCCTGGACGACGAACACGTAGCGATCCTCCGCGCTGTCCAGGCTGATCCGGACTTCCTTGCCCTGAGGGGAGTACTTGATCGCGTTCGAGATGAGATTGGAGGCGATCTGTCGCACCAGGCGTTGATCGACCAGCGCACTCCCGACGAAATGGGTTTCGAGGATGATCTGGTGGGTCATGCTGTAGACCGCCTGATACTCTTCCACGATCTGCTGGATGAACTCCGCCAGGTCGGTTGGCTCCGGGGTGAACTCGAACTTGCCCGATTCGATCTGGGCGACGAGCAGCATATCGTCCAGCATCTGGATCAGCTTGTGCGTGCTGACCTCGATGCGATCCAACTGCGCCTCCCGCCGGGCCTCGTCCATTCGGGAGGCGTAATCGCGCAGCAGCCGGGTGGAGGTCATGATGGTCGAAAGCGGGGTGCGGAAGTCGTGCGAGAACATCGCGACCAGCTTGAATTGCAGCAGGCGCTGGCTGCGCTCGAGAGAAAGAGCATCCTTAAATGCCTCGATTTGCCGCTTATTCTCGTCTTCGCGGATCGCCCTTCGCCTGAGCCGGGTCTGGATCGCATCGAGCAGGTCGGTACGAGCGAAGGGCTTGGTCAGGTAGTCGTCGGCCCCCAGATGCATGCCCTTGCGGATGGCGTCCGGGCTTGCTTTGGCCGTGAGGAAGATGAACGGGATCAACTGCGTGGTGGAGTTGGCCCGCACATCAAGCAGCACGCCATAACCGTCGAGGTACGGCAGACCAATGTCACACACGATCAGGTCCGGCTCAAGGCGAATCGCGGTATTCACACCGTCCACGCCGTTGGCGGCGCCGATCGCTTCATAGCCCTCGAAGGTGAGCCAGGCGAGGATGTTGTCGCGTAGCATGTCCTCGTCTTCAATCACCAGGATTTTCGTCATGGTCTGTGTCTCCCTGATGGATTCTGGGCAACCTGATCGTAAAGGTCGTGCCAGTGTCAAGCTGGCTTTCGCACGTCACCGTGCCCCCATGCGCTTCGATGGAACGCTTGACGATCGCCAGCCCAAGACCTGTACCCTTGATCTGGCCGACGTTGGAGCCGCGATGGAATGCCTCGAACAGGTGGGGTAAGTCCTCCTGGGGGATGCCGATGCCGTTGTCGGCGATCTGGAGAACGGCGTTCTCGCCATCGGACGACAGGCTGAAGCGAACGGGACTGCTTTCCGGAGAGTACTTGATGGCGTTGTTGAGCAGGTTGGTGAGCGCCTGGTAGAACAGGTTGTCATCGACGAGGGCCATCAGAACCTCGCCGGGAAACGAGAATTCGATCGGGTGAACCACTTGAAGATTGCCCTGGAATTCCTCCACCAAACTCCGGCAGTACTGGTTGAGATTAACTGGCTTGGGACTGAAGGAGGTCGTGCCGGTGTCGGCACGGCTGATCGTCAGGACATCGTTGAGCAGCGTGACCATCCGCTTGACCTGGGAGTCGATCTGGTCGAGGTGTTTGGTGCGCTGCTGCTCGCCCAGGCGGTCATGGTAGGTGCGCAGGATGTCGGTGCTGGAGCTGATGACGGACAGCGGCGTGCGCACATCGTGCGAGATCATGCCGACAAAGCGCACCTTCAGCTCGTTCAGCTCTTTTTCCCTGGCGAGCGCCGCGCGGAGGCCCATCTCCATCTCTTTGCGCTCGCTGATGTCGTGAATGGTGCAGACGATGCCCAGGATGCGCTCATTCTGCCCGGCGACGAGGGTCAGGGTCAGTTCGGCATCAAACGGCGTGCCCCCCTTGTGCTGGATGCCGACTTCCAGGCGCTGGGTCTGGCGGGTATCCTGGATGGTCTGGAAGGCCTGCGCCAGACGGCCGGCGTCCTCGGGGATGACCAGGCGCGTCACGGGCTGGAACAGGCTCTCATCCGGAGCGCAGCGGAACACCTGGCAGAAGGCGGGATTGGTCTGCTCGATAAGCCCGTCGGTCTGGCACAGGATGATCACGTCGGAACTGCTGTTCAGGATGGCCTCGATCCGTTCCTTGGTCTGGTTGAGCTGGGCGGTGCGCTCGATCACGTGCTGCTCAAGCTCGGCCGCATGGTTCTGGATCTGCTCGTAAAGCTGGGCGTGTTCGATGGCGATCGAGGCCTGGTCGGCAAAGGCTTGCAGGTGTTGGACATGGACCTCGGTGAAGAAACCGGGCGTCCTGCTGTCCAGATTGAGGAACCCGATCACATTGCCATGCGACCGGATCGGCGCGGCCACGTAGGACTCGACCCACTCATTCGGAGGCACCCTCACCCAATCGGGATATTCCTCGACATGAGATGCCAGGAATGGCAATCCAGTGGCCCACATGTGATGCAGGTTGGATGTGGAATCTAACGGCATTTCAAATTCCCTGAGGTACGGGATGAACTCGGGTCGGTAGCCACGCCAATAGGCGATGTAGACCCGTTCATTTTTGATCAGCATGATGTTGGTGGCATCGTGGGGCACCACCTGCGTGATGTTTTCCAGGATCGCGTTCATCACGGTATCCAGGTCCAGGGAGCTGCTCAATGCATTGGCTGTTTGGGCCAGGGCCTCGGCCAGCATGCGCTGTTCGTGCTCGGCATTCTGGGTCTGTTTGAGCCGGGTGATGTCGGTGACCATGGCCTGCGCGCCGCGGTAATGCCCCTGCTCGTCCAGGAGGGGATTGGTGGCCATGAAAGTCCAGAGCGGCGTGCCATCCTTGCGCCGGAACAGGAATTCATGCTGCTCGGTGATGCCTTGCCGCCGGCGTTCCACGTTGGCTTCGGCCAATCGCCTGCCTTCGTCATCCATGAAGGCGAAGAGGGGCTGCCCGTTCATTTCCTCGACCGTGTAGCCGAGCATCTCGGCCATTCTCGCGTTCGCGAAGATGGTCTTGTTCTCGGCATCGATCACCCAGATGCCCTCCTGGGCCAATTCGACAATCTGGCGATAGCGTTCCTCGCTGAGACGCAGGGCTGCCTGGGCCGATCGGCGTGCGGTGATATCCTCGGTGAAGATGACGATGCCGCCGACCGCGCCGTTGGAAGTGTACCAGGGCCAGATTTCCCAATGCTGCCACAGGATGGTGCCATTCGACCGCTCGAAGCTGTCCTCCTCGGCCTTCACGACCTCACCCGCCAGGCCGCGGCGATGCGCCTCTTTCCAGCGCTCCGGGAGTTCCGGGAACAGGTCGTAGTGAAGTTGCCCAATCACCTCCCGCCCTTCGAGGGAATAGTCCGTGATCCAGCGGCGGCTGACCGCCAGATAGCGCATGTCGGGGTCGAACATGGCCAGGGAGACGGGGGCGTGTTCGATGAACAGCTTGAGCTTCGCTTCGCTTTCGCGCAACTCCTGCTCGGCTCGCCTGCGGGCGGTAATGTCGCGGGTGATCAGGGTCGCGGTGGAGATGGAGTCGCCGCGCATGACCGGACTGAGCACGGTTGAATACCAGGCGGGTGTGCCATGCGGGCCGAGCGCCTCGATCTCGTAGCGCGCGGGTTGGCCGGTTTCGAAAACATAGGCAAGCGCCTCACGGATCGTCGTCTGATACTCTGGCGGGGTGTAAGCAAGGACGTTCGTCCCCAGAACGTCCTGGTGGGTCAGACCCGCGACCGGGTGGTTGATGAACAGGATGTCGCCCTGGCGATTGACCGTGAAAATGATGTCGGGCGCGTTTTCCACCAGGGAGCGCCACTGGGCCTCGGAATCGCCCAGCGCGGCGATCACTTCTTCCTCGAGGCGCAGCTCACGGCGCAGGAGCGCGTAAATCAGGCTTGCGGTAAAAGTAATAAACAGCAAGCCCTTGGCGGTTTGAAGCAACGCCTGTTGTTCAACGTCCTGCGTCAGCAGGGTAGTCAGGCGATCCGTGAGAATGATCCAGATCGTGGTGGCGATGGCGTAGATCAGGCTGATCCGGAGTAGGCGTGCGCGACTTGGTTGTTTCATTGGCCGGGTACCCCGCGAGTTTCTGGGAGAACTGCTTCACCAGACCAGATATCGCTCCTTGATCGTTGCCAGTTGCAACGACTGCCAATTCCGGATTAATTCTACGCGAGCGGATGGATTTGGCGCAATCAACGCCGGTCGGAGCCGGCGCTCGATGATCCACAGCTTCGGGAGCCGGATCGTCAAAGGGAACTTTGCTTGAGGATGCTCAGGTTCAGGCCATCGCGCGGGGCAAGGCCGGCCGCCCGGCCGGGTCGTCAGGAGGACTGGCGCTCGACCAGTTGGACATCCAGCACGATGTGCTGAGGCTCCGCGTGAGCATCCTTCAGGGTGCGAATCAGAGTCGTGGTCGCGACCCGCCCTTTTTCCATGGCCGGCTGGCGGATTGTCGACAGGGATGGGCAGACCAGGCTGCTCGCGGAGATATCATCGTAGCCGATCAGCGCGACCTCCTGCGGGATGTCGACGCCCAGTTCCCTGGCGGCCTGCATGGCCCCGATCGCCAGGACGTCCGCCATGGCGACGATGGCCGTGGGATGCCAGCGCTTGGACCAGACTTCCCGGAACGCATCGTACCCGCCCTCGATGTCGCACTCGCATTCCAACAGCCGGACATTCCGGTTGCCGAGCGACAGGCCCACTTCCCCGAGCGCCTGCTGGTAACCATCAATGCGGCGGCGCAGGGTGCCCGCGTAGTCGCGATAGTGCCCGAACGAGCCGGAGCGGATGCCCAGGATGGCGATCTTGCGGTGCCCGCGCGAGACGATGTGGTGCATGGCGGCATAAGCGCCTCCCTGGTCGTCGATGTTGACGCAGGAGATGCCCTCGACGGGATCGCTGTCCACCATAACGAAGGGCATGCCGCGCTGCTTGAGGACCTGCATCGTCTCGCGAAACGTTTCCAGGCCCAGGGTAAGGAATCCGTCCACCGCCGCGCGCAGGATGGCGCGGCGCAGGCTGCCTTTCTGAGGGGGCACCAGCAGCACGGACAGGTCTTCGTCCTGGCAGGCCGCGCCGACGCCTTCCAGAAAGGCCATGGTGTGCGTATTGCGGGCGATGACCGGCAAGGGCTGAGGCAGCAGGATGCCGATGCAGCCGGTCCGGCGCGTCTTCAGGTTGCTGGCGATGGGATCGGGGTTGAATCCAAGCTCTCTCGCTACCTCCAGGATACGTGTCAGGGTGGCCTCGGAGAGCTGCTCAGGCTTGTTGAACGCGAAGGACACCGATGTTTTGGAGACTCCGGCGCGCTCCGCGATATCCTGGATCGTCACTCGTGACATGCTTCATCCCCAACACGCGGCACCAACACCCAGGCCGACTGAGCCGGTAACGGGCTGAATTCGAGCATGTTATCGGCTGTCTTAAACACCTGGCCCGTCAGTATGTCAACCCACTGATAATACCAGGGCGCGGGAATCCTGACCATGTCCCTGGCCTCGCGCGGGTTCAGGACCACGACGACCATGTCGTCGGCGCTGAAGCGGCGGTAGGCGTAGACCCCGTTGAAGGCCAGCAGCGGCTCGAACGCGCCATCCCGCAGGGCGCTGCTCCGCTTGCGCAGGGCGATCAGGGTCCGGTAGGCCTGCCACAACGCGCGATCCTGGCCGGCTTCGTCCCAGACCATGCCCGCCCGGCACAGGGGATCGTTTTCTCCGGCCATCCCGATTTCGTCGCCGTAGTAGATCATCGGTATCCCAATGTAGGTCATCTGGAAGGCCGCCGCAATCAGGACGCGGGCCGTGCTGCCGCCGCACACCGTCCTGATGCGCGCCGTATCGTGGCTGCCAAGCAGGGTGAGGTGATACGGCGCGGTGGGGCCGTGTTCCTGGCGGAGCCGTCCCAGCTCGATGTCGAAATCCTCGGCGTCCATGTGGTCGCGCGCGCAGAAATCGAGAATCGCGTCGCGCAGCCGGTAGTTCATGACCCCATGCACCGTGTCACCGGTCAGCCAGGGGGTCGCGTTGCGCCATTCCTCGGCGACCAGGTAGGCGTCCGGGTTGACCTGGAGCGCCCGGCGGCGGAACTCCTGCCAGAAGGCCATCGGGATTTTCCAGGGGACATCGAGCCGCCAGCCGTCCGTGCCTTCACGCAGCCAGTGTTCCGCCACCCGCAGCAGGTATTCGGCCACGGCGGGGTTGGCGGTGTTGAGCTTGGGCAGAAATCCCGCGCCGCCGCAGGTCTGGTAGTTGGGCCGTTGGATGTCCAGCGGCAGCGACTGGATCAGGAACCAGTCGAGGTAGGGCGAGTCGGCTCCGCGCGCCTGCACGTCCTGGAAGGCAAAAAAGCCGTCGCCGCAGTGGTTGAAGACCGCGTCCAGGACGAGGCGCATGTCGCGCTGCTTGAGGGCGGCGACCAGGGCGCGGAAGTCCTCCAGTGTCCCGGCCGCCGGATCGATGACCAGATAGTCCGATGTGTCGTAGCGGTGATTGGTCCGGGCCGCGAAAAAGGGCGTGAGATACAGCGCGGTGATGCCAAGACTTTGGAGGTAGTCCAGCCTGGCCGTGATTCCCGCCAGGTCTCCGCCGAAGAAGGTCTCGCGGGTGGGGATGCTCTCCCATGGCACGGTTCCCTGGGGATCGTTGCCTGGATCGCCGTTGCAGAAGCGCTCCGGGAAGATCTGGTAGAAAATCGCGTTTTTCGCCCAATCGGGAGCCTGCCAGCCCGACAGCTCAGTCATGAAATCACCCCTTCAGTCCGGTGGTGGCGATGCTGGCGATAAACCAGCGCTGGCCAAACAGGAAAATCAGAATCGTTGGAATCGTGGCGGTTACCGTGCCGGCCATGAGCAGAGTCCACTGGGTGCCATAGCGGCCCTGGAACATGGCCAGGCCGAGCTGGATGGTGCGCATGTCCGGATCGTTGATCACCACCAGCGGCCACAGGAACTCGTTCCAGGCGAACATGAAGGCGAAGATGCCCAGTGTAGCCAGGCCCGGCCCGGTCAGGGGCAGCAGGATGCGCCACCAGATGCCAAGCCGCGAACAGCCATCGATCATAGCGGCATCGTCAAGCTCGGTCGAGATGCCTTCGTAGTACTGGCGCATGAGGAAGATGCCAAACGCGCTGAACATGCGCGGCAGGATCATGGCCGTGTAGGTATCCACCCAGCCCAGGCGCTGGATGATGAGATAGGACGGGATCAGGATCGCGTGGAAAGGCACCATCATCGTGCCCAGAAACAGCAGGAACAGGGCTTCCTTGCCGGGAAAACGCAGCCGGGCGAAGGCATAGGCCGCCAGCGAGCACAGGACGATCTGCCCGGCGGTGACGCCCAGGGTCACCAGGCCCGAATTCCAGTAGTAGCGGCTGAATGACGCGGCCTGCCAGGCCTGGGCGTAATTCTGCCATTCGAAGGTATTGGGGAACAGATAGGGCGGCGAATAGGTCAGCTCCTGGGGCTTGAGCGACAGAGTCACCATCCACAGGTAGGGAATGACCATGATGCTCACGCCGGCCAGCAGCGTCAGATGGATCAGCAGGTGGCCGGGCCTGAACCATTTCCTCATGCCTTTTCTCCTCTGATGCCGAACACGCGCCACTGGATCAGGGTCGCCACGAAGACGATGCCAAAGATGACCCAGGCGATGGCCGAGGCCTGGCCCATGTTGAAGAAGCGGAAGGCCTGGTTGTAGAGCAGCAGTCCGATCACGTTGGTCGAATCCAGCGGGCCGCCGTTGGTCATGACGTAGACCACGTCGAAGATCAGGAAGGAGTCGATCACCGACATGATCACGAGGAGCAGCGTGATCGGCGCGATGAGCGGCACGGTGATGAACCGGAACTGGTGAAGCGGACTGGCGCCATCCACCTGGGATGCCTCGTAGTATTCCTGGGGGATGCCCTGCAATCCGGCCAGGTAGATCACGATGTTGAAGCCCAGCCGTTTCCAGATGCCCACCAGGATGACGATGCGCAGCGCCCAGGTGGGGTTGCGCAGCCAGGTGGGCGCGGGCGGCGCTATCCCCAGGGAATGGAGCGCCACGTCCACGTAGCCCGTGGTCGGCGTGAGCAGGTAGCGCCACACCACGGCGACCGCGATGGTCGAGGTGACCACCGGCAGAAAGTACAGCACCCGGTAGGCCGTCCTGCCCCGAATACCCGCGTTCAGCAGGACGGCGATGCCCAGCGACAGGGCGATGCTGATCGCCGTGACGCCCACGGTGTAGATCAGCGTGACGCGGAGGGAGTTTCCAAATTCGGTCGATGAAAGCAGACTTTGATAATTGCCCAGCCCGACAAAGGTGCGGGTATCGCTGAATCCATCCCACTCCATCAGGCTCAGATAACCGGAGTAGATGAGCGGATAGAGGTTGAATACGATGAACAGAAGCGTGACTGGAAGCAGGGCGATGAGGGCTGTACTCAGGTCGCCGCGCCGGTTGGCCCGACGCCAGTAGGAGGTAACGCGCTGCATCTGCTGATTCTCTCCCCGTGTCGAAACGCGGATGGGCCTGCACAAGGCCCATCCGCAGAGTAACCAACCGGACTTAGACTACCGCAGCAGGGCGTTGACGGCGATCTCGGCGGCGCTCAGGGCTTCCTGGGCGCTCATCTGGCCGTAGAGAGCCTGTTCCAGCATGCCGGAGAAGACATCCGACAGCTCGGCGTACACTTCGACGGGCGGGCGGTTGTGCGCGTACTGCTGCATGGCGACGAAGGGTTGCAGCCGCGGCTCGGTGTCCTGAATCCAGGTCTGGTAGGCTTCGGACGTGGCCACGGCGTCACGCACGGGCATGAAACCGGTCATCATGTCCCATTCGGTCTGGATTTCGGGGCTGGTGAACCAGGCCATGAAGTCCCAGGCGGCCTGTTGCCTGGCTTCATCCTGGGCCATGATGAACATGTGCTCGCCGCCCATGTTGGTGGCCGGCTGGCCGTCGGCGGGGTAGGGCATGGGCGCGGTCGTCCATTCGAAGGGCAATGTATCCGCCCAGATTCCGACCATCCAGGTGCCGTCCATCACCATGCAGGATTGGCCCTGTCCGAACAGGCCCCAATCCGACAGGCTGTACGCGCCGGAGTCGATCAGATCGATCCAGTAGTTGAGGGCTTTCAGTCCGGCCTCGGAATTGAACGCGGCCGAAGTCAGGTCCTCGCTGAGGAAGTCGCCGCCCGCCTGCCACAGATATACCTGGAACTGCCAGGTCAGGCCTTCGCCGGGCAGGGTGTAGAGTTCCATGCCGACGACGCCCGCATCGGGGTTCGCGCAGGCCACGGCGGCCTCTTTGAGTTCGTCCCACGTGGTGGGCGGGGTGGCCGGGTCGAGGCCCGCCGCCGTGAAGAGATCGGCGTTGATGAACAGTTCGAGGTTGTTGGTGCTGACCGGCAGCCCGTACAGGACATCGCCGTAGGTGTCCACATCCAGCAGAGCCGGATAGAAATCGTCCATCGGTTCGGCGGCCGAGGCCACCAGGTCGGTGAGCGGCAGCAGCTTGCCGGAGTTCGCGAGGAGGGGCATCCAGGCCATGTCCGCCGCGGCCATGTCGGGCGTGTCGCCCCCGGCAATCGCGATCTGGAGCTTGGGCAGCAGTTCGCCCCAGCCAATGTAGACGTTCTCGATGTGGACTTCCGGGTGCGCTTCGTTGTAGCGATCCACCAGAGCCTGGATCGACTCGCCGTTCTTGCCATCCCAGTAGTTCCAGAAGGTGAGCTGGATTTGCTCCTGGGCGGCACTGATGCCGAGAGGCCCAACGAGGCCGAGCAGCAGGGCGCACAGCACAGACAGGGTGGATATCAACGTAAGTCGGCGCTTCATGAGACAGACTCCTTTGTGATATTCAGCCAGTGTACAGACGAAGGGTTCGAGAAGGGGGCCGGGGAACGGCGGGATGCCATCGACAGCTTTTCTGAACCGGTTTACTAAACCGATTTAATTAAACCATGAATCTGGAGGCAAGTCAATACACTATCACCCATATCGACCTGATTCTCAGGCGGTTGGATTCCTTCACCCATCTGGTGGCGACCATTGGTGCGATTGGGCTACCGCTGGAGGGCGTGGACCTGAACCAACTGGCATGGGCGGAAGCGTATCGGACGAATATCCAACAACTGGCCGATCTCATGGAGGCACGTGGCATCCTCGTCGAAACCCGGGGACGCCTGGGCGAGGTCGTGTCCGAGGGGGGAGTCCTGGCCAGGATTGAGGCGGGCTTTCAGTCCTTGCGAGCTGCCGCTGAACAGATTGGCGATCCTGAGCTAATCAACCTGGTGCTGCGCACCGAATCCCTGGAGGCGGATTTTGTGGCGGTCGCCCAGTTGAGGACATGCCTTCAAATCGCTGAACTGTGGGATGCATTCCGGATCCGCTTTCAGGAAGTCGATCCGGAAATCTATCGTGCCAGGGCTATCCAGACTCTGGTGGACGATTACCAGGATAACCTGGCGATTTACGCCGATCTCGATCAGCAGGTCGACCGGATCAGCTTCGATGTCGGGTTTACCAACATCAGCAATCTGTTGGGCGACTTGCAGGACATTGCCCAAGAACAGGTTGCTCAGGCCAAGGCTGCCGTCAACGCCCATGCGGCACTGGTCTTGCGGACCATCACCTGGGCGGTGATCGTAGCGTTCGGGCTGGAGGGCTTCCTGGCCACCAGCATTCAGCGCGGTATTGCCCGATCCCTGGCGCGCGTTTTGCAGACCACGCGCCAGATCGCCGGTGGGGACCTCAGCCGCCGGGTGGCCATTCCGACGAAGACGAGATCAACGTCCTGGGCGGCGAGTTCAACGGCATGGCCGATCACCTGCAAGAACTGCTGGACTCCGAACAATCCGCATGCCAGCCGTTGGAGTCGATCATTGCGGCGATGTGGCTTCCATCCGGAGGATGGCCCTGGGCGGGGCCGTCCTCCGGATGGAAGAAGCCGTTGCACGCTAGAAATGCCGGGCGGGCGTCAGCGACGGACTGACGCCCGCTCCTCGTTCATTCAAAGGCCATGCGTTACTCGCGCGGCGCGGCGGCCGAGGCGGGCTGGTCGGGGATGTACCCCCCTGAAATAGTCGAGACTCACTCGACCACGGCAAGCACCTTGATCTCTTCGTAGCGCCCGGCTGCTTGCAGCGCGGCCTCCACCCCATCCAGGCCAACCTTGCGGGTCACGAAGCCGGCGATCGGCAGCGTGCCGCTCGCCAGCAGGTCGATCGCCTGGCGAAAATCCGGCGGGCCGAAGCCGAAGGTGCCGACGACGCTTACTTCGTCGTAGTGGACGCGGCTCACCGAGAGCGGGAACGAGGCGTCCCTGGGCATCCCGGCGAAGATGTTGATCGCGCCGCCTTTGCCAACCAGCGCGAAGGCTTGCTGAACCAGATCGACGCTGCCCACCGAAACCAGTACCTTGTCAGGCCCCGCGGGCAGGGCCTCTTTGAGCGCGGCGGCCAGGTCCTGGCTGGATGAGTCGATGACCTGATCCGCGACCCGCGTGGCGAAGGCCAGACGGTTGGGGGTCACGCCGGACAGGAGGACGGTGGAGGCTCCCAGGGCCTTCCCCAGGGCGGCTTGCAGCAAGCCCATCGGCCCATCGCCGATCACGAGCAGGGATTGGCCCGCCTGGAAGTCGAGGGCGTCCAGGCCGTGAATGCAGCACGCCAGCGGTTCCGTCAGGGAGGCCGTCTCGAAGTCCAGGCCATCGGCGATCTTGAACACGACCTGATCGATCAGCCGCCTGGGCACCCGAATCAGCTCGGCGAAGCCGCCCGGTTCCAGGGACGATTCGAACAGATTCTCGCACAGGCTGAAGTGGCCCCGGCGGCACATGGCGCACGCCAGACACGGCGCGTACGGGCCGACCACCACCCGATCCCCGCTGTTGAAGGCGGGGTGCCTGGACTCCATGACCACCCCCGCAATTTCATGGCCCAGGACGCTCCCCGGCGAGATCAGCGGATGCCCCCGCACGTAGGTTTTGACATCCGTCCCACAGATGCCGCAGGCTTTCATGGCGACCAGAAGCTCGCCGTCGCCGATGGCGGGCGGGGGCAGTTCCTCAACGCTGACTTTTCCGGGGCCGTAATAGCGTACTGATTTCATGGTCGTCTGTCCCCTTGGGTATCAATCATGATGGACGATTCGCAGGACTTCGACCGCGCCGGGCCGGGCGCGGAGACGGGCAATATCGGCGGGTTGGAGCGCCTTCAATGGGTTGCCGTCGGCGCAGAGCACGGCCGGATAGGCCAGCCCGGTGGCCTCGATGACCTCGCCCTCGTCCAGGCTGACGTAGGCCGAGCGGATCGGCTCCGTGTTCCGATGGGCCTCTCGATCGAGCTGCGTGCGAACCAGGGGCTGGTCGCACACCAGGCAGCCGGCCGGGATTCCGACCAGCGAGGACAGGCAGACCCCGCCGACCACGGCCTTCCCGAAGAAGCAGTCGTAGCTGGTGAGACCGGCGATCACGGTGCCGACGGACGTTCCGGCGCTGACCAGGAGGCGCCTGGTTTCGCTGCGCTTGGTCACGGACGCGGTTGGGCTGCCCACAGGGCGCGGCACACCCAGGACGCGCTCGCCGTTGAGGAAGGCATTGGCGTCCAGATCGCAGAGTTCGTTTTGCGTCATGCCGACGATGGTCGTGCCGATCACGATATCGTTAAAGGCGAAGGCCAGGACGTCGCCATTGCATTCCGCTTCGAGGGCCGTCACCGTCCTGACGGCGAAATCGGCCCCGGCCAGTTCCCCGACCTGACTGGCCTTGCACGTGACCAGGGCGCCCGCGTTGATCGAACCGGCCCCAATTCCCAGGATCGGGCAGCGGGCGCCAGCCCGAGCAATGGCGAAGGCGATATCGGCCAGCGTGCCATCACCGCCGACGACGGCCAGGGCTTGCACGCCCTTCCGGAGGGCTGCCTGGGCGATCGCCTGGGAAGCCGCCCGGCCGGTTCGCCCCTCGATCGGGACGATCGCGGCCTGGGCGATCCCGGTGACGGCCTCCTCGCCAAGCTGGCCGGGGCCGGTGCAGATGTCCTGCGGAGCGAGCGCCTGGACCAGCCGGCGAGCGACTTCCAGGTTGTGCGCCGCGCCCAGGCCCGACGCCGGGTTGACGATCAGACCGATGGTTTGGGGCTTCACGGGGTGCTACCTTTCGGCATGGACGACCTGGACGAGACTGTGCGTGATCGCGGCCACGTCTTCCGCCTGCCAGACGTTGCGGCCGAAGGCGACTCCGGCCGCGCCGGCGCGCATGGCCCCCTGGATTTCGGCGATCACTTCGTCCGAGGAACGCGCGCTGCCCCCGAGGGTGAGGACGGGGACGAAACAGGTGTCGGTGACTTCACGGTACTCCTCGGACGTGCCCGCGTATTTGGTCTTGATGATGTCCGCCCCCAGTTCGGCGCCGATGCGGGCAGCCAGCGTGATCTGCTTCACGTTCGGTTTGGCCTGATAGCCGAGCGGCAGCATTTCGGCCATCAGCGGCATGCCCAACCGGCGGCATTCGGTCGCCACCTGGCCCAGAGTCTCCAGGCTGTCGCTTTCCTCCGGCGTGCCGCAGATTCCCATCACGGCGACGGCGTCCGCCCCCAGCCGCAGCGCGTCCTCGACCGAGGCGATCAGGCGCATGCTGCCGGAGCCGCCGCCCAGGGTGGTCGCCGCGCCATCCAGGCGGAGGATCAGCCCCAGCCGGCCGATGGCTTCGCCAAACTGGGAAGCAATCCCCGGCGTGGTCAGGATCGCGTCCGCGCCCCCGGCCCTGATCTGCTCGATCAGCGTCCTGGGGTGGGCGAGGTGGCCCAACGGCCCGATGCCGGGCAGGCCGTGATCCATGGCGATAATCACCGAGCGCCGGTCAGGCGCGAAGATGTGGTTGAGCCGGATGGCTTTGCCTGAGTTCATATGAATTCCCTGTGTGGAGAGCGCGAACTGGTTGCCTTCTTCAGACAGTCTACAGGCGATCGTCTGATTCCTCAACGAGGGAGAGTGCGCGTTTTGGATTTGGGGCAGTCAAGAAACTCTGGACACGGACAAAACGGATGGAACACGGATTTTCACTGATTGTCCCTCAGCATGATCCGTATTCCTTCCGGACGGCCCGGTGGTATGACCGTGTCCGGGGTTTGCGGCCACCCGAATCCGAAGACTCCCCGGTGGTTGGCCGCATCGTGCGGGCCCCAGGCGGTGTGCCATAGGGAAGAAGACCGTGCCCGGACGCCCCGTGCGGCGGGTTTACCCTTTGACGGCCCCCAGGGTGAGGCCGCTGATGAAGTAGCGCTGGAAGAAGATGAAGATGAACAGGGTTGGCAGGCTGGCGATCACCGACATGGCCCCCTGCACGCCCCAGGCGACCGAGTACTGTCCCTTGAGCGTGATCAGCCCGACCATGATCGTCCGGCTGCTGTCCGACTGGGTGAAGATCAGCGGCCACAGGAAGTCGTTCCAGATCCAGGTGAATTGCAGGGTCGCCAGGACGGCCAGGGCGGGCAGGCTGATCGGCAGCATGACCTGCACCAGAATCTGGCCCTCGTTGGCCCCGTCGATGATGGCCGCTTCGCGCAGGGCCGAGGGTACCGTGGCAAAGAAATTGCGCGTGATCAGGGTGCAGATCGGCAGGCCAAACGCCACGTGGACGATGATCATCGGCCACAGGGTGTCGTACAGGCCGATCGTGTTGAACAGCCGGAACAGCGGCACCAGGACGATCTGGGGTGGGAAGAACATCCCGGCCACAATCACGATGAACAGCGCCTCGCTGCCCCGGAAGGGCATCTGGCTGAAGACGTAGCCCAGCAGCACCCCCAGCGCAATGGACAGCGCCGTCGCGGGGATGGTCACCAGAAACGAGTTGAGCGCATACGTGCGCACGTTGCCGTTGACCCAGGCTTCCTCGTAGTTGGCGAAGTTGAGCTGCGCCGGCGCGGACCACAACCCTGCGCGCGAAATCTCCGCGTTCGACTTGAAGGACGTGATCAGCACGCCGATGCTGGGCATCGAATAGACGATCACCAGGATGGTCAGCGTGACGTAGAGGACGATCTGGACGATCCGCTGCTGTCTCGCCTGGCGCGCCGCCAGCCGATCCCAATCCTCCTGAGCATACCGGTTGAGCGGCAGATCAGTCATAGATGCGCTCCAAAGCCCGAATCTGGCGGAAATAGAAGGCGATGACGACCAGGGCGATCAGGAACAGGACCACCGAGATTGCGCTGCCGTAGCCCATGTAATACTTCTTGAAGGACTCGTCATACATGAACATCGCCAGGGTGTCGGACGAGTGAAATGGCCCGCCGCCGGTCATGATGTACACGATGTCGAAGCTCTTGAGGGAGTTGATCACGGCCAGGGCCACGACGACGACCGTCGACGGTTGGAGCAGGGGCACCACGACGTAACGCAAATTCTGCCAGTAGTTGGCTCCGTCGATCTGGGCGGCATCGGTCAGTTCCGTCGGCACCGAGGTCAGCCCGGCCAGAAAGATGACCATCCCCAGCCCAAGCTGCTGCCAGACCCAGGCCAGCATCACGGCGGCGAGGGCGGTATGGGGATCGCCTAGCCAGGCGCGGGTGGCGTCCTCCAGCCCGATTCCGTTCAGGGTCAGGTTGAGCAATCCCCAGCGCGGCTGGTAGATCCAAATCCAGATCTGGCCGATCACGGCCAGCGACAGGCAGATCGGGAGATAGAACAGGGATTTGTACAGGTTCGCGCCGCGCAGGCCTTGGTGCAGGATCAGCGCCAGGCCAAGCCCGCCCAGGAATGGCACCGTCAGCGCGATGGCGATCCAGATCACGGTGTTCTTGATGGCATTCCCAAACAGCGGATCGCTGAAGATTCGCTCGAAATTGCCCAGCCCGACGAAGTTGTACTCCGGATTAAAGCCGTTCCAGTCGGTCAGGCTGAAGAAGAAGGAGTACACGAGCGGGACAATGACGATCATGAAGTACAACGTCAGAGGAATGGCGAGGAATCCAATCCGCCACAGCCGTTGTGATCGGGCCACTGTGGAATCTCCTTGGAACGTCCGGGTGCCGGGTCATGCCCGTGGGCGATGTGGACGATAAGGGCAGGGGAATGGTCCCTGCCCTTATTGGTTGCAAAGACGCTGGACGCTAGCTGCCGCCAAAGACCTGGACGGCGACCGCCTGGGTTTCTTCCAGGTAGCCCTGGTAGCCGGACGGGTCGTTCATGAACTTGGCGAACAGGTCCAGGCCGCCTTCCGCCATCGGCGGGGTGGTGGCCAGGTCATAGTTGAAGGCGAAGGTTTCCGCAGCGGCGACGGTATCGGCGGCGCGGCTCATCACGTCGTTGTAGATTGACGGATCGACGTTGACGTTGGGGGAGAGCGCGCCCTGGCCGACGGCCCAGATCGCCTGCGCGTCGGTGTTGGTGATCAGGTAGGCCAGCAGGTTCTGCGCGCTGATCGGGTGGGCCGGGTTGGCGGACATCACGAAGCCGTCCACCGGGCCGACCACGGCGTTGGGCACGCCCTCGTCAATCGCCGGGAAGGGGAAGAAGTCGTAGTTGGTGACGGGTTCGAGGCCCTGCCCGTTCCAGTAGCCGGTGATCCAGGTGCCCATCAGGGTCATGGCGGCTTCGCCGTTGGCGACCTGGTCGGCGGCGTCGGTCCAGTCATAGGCGTTGGCATCCGCCACGAAGTAGCCCTTGTCGACCAGCTCCTTCCACAGCTCCATGGCGCGCGCGACTTCGGGGTCGGTGTAGGAGGCTTCCCCGGCCATCAGGGCCGCCCGGTACTCTGGCCCGGCCGTCCGCAGCAGCAGGTAGTCGAACCAGAACTGGGCCGGCCAGCGGTTCATGGAACCGAGCGCGATAGGGGTCACGCCGGAGGCCAGCAGGGTGTCGCACATGGCATTGAATTCATCCCAGGTGGCGGGGAATTCGGTGATCCCTGCCGCTTCCATCACGGCCGGATTGTAGAAGAAGCCGGCGTAGTGATAGCCGAAGGGGATGAGGTAGTGCGAGCCGTTGTACATCGTCGCGCCCTGGGCGATCGAGGCCGGGACTACGTCGTCGAGGTTGTTGGCGGCCCACATTTCGTCCAGCGAGCCGAGCTGGCCGCTATCCACGACGAACTGCGTGCGTGCGCCCGCCCAGTACGAGAACAGGTCCGGCAGGTCACCGCCGGCGGCCATCACCAGGATGGTGGTCTTGAAGTCCTCGTGGCCGATCGGGTTGTCAAAGACGGTCACGCCGGACTCGTTCTGGAAATTCTCGAAGACGTGGTTGATTGCCTCACGCCCCAGCGTGTCGGTGAAGTAATGCATCACCGTGACGAAGCTCTCGCCCTGCTGGGCCAAAGCTGGAACGACTCCGGCGACCAGGAGCACCAGAACCATCAAGACAGACAAGCGTTTCATTCAGCTATTGCCTCCCAAGAACTCTCTCTGAACGGCCGATTTCAACGACGGCCCGTTATTGGGCCAGCGTTTCCTGTGTCATGAATTGCACGGGGATGATGTTCTGAACCGGCACGGCGATATCGTGCGTGACGGCCCACACGCCAAAGCGGGTGGCCCACCGGCCCATATCGTAGACCGGGATGCGGATGGTCATCGCCAGCTTGCCAGCCCGCACGGCATCCAGTGCATCGGGCAGGGCGTCGATGCCGGTCACGACCACGTCGTCGCGTCCGGCGGCTTCCAGGGCTGCCAGCGCGCCCATCGCCATTTCGTCGTTGTAGCAGAACACGGCGTTGATGTCGGGCGTGGCTTGCAGGATGTTCTCCATCACGCTCAAGGCCGTGGCCCGGTCGTACTCGGCGGTCTGCTGGGCGACGATCTCGATGCCCGCGGCGGCCTCGAATACCGGGGTGGAGCCGGTCTTGCGATCCTCGGAGCTGGCCGCGCCGGGGATGCCTTCCAGGACGACGATCTTGCC
>JARKOQ010000169.1 GCA_029976005.1 Aggregatilineales bacterium
CTGGAGCGGGCTGAGGTGGCCCAGCGCCGAGTGGAGACGCTCTCGATTGCACCAGCCTTCGATGTATTCAAAGGTCACCAGACGTGCTTCCTGACGTGTGGCAAAGGGTTGGGTGGCGCGTTCGGTCTTGAGGGCGCCAAAGAAGCTCTTGGCCACGGCATTGTCGCAGCAGTCGCCGGCGCCGCTTATGCCGACGGTGATCCCGGCCTGGGCAGGTGGGCCTGATCGGGGGGCTGGTGAACTGGTTTGCCCTCGGTGTCCTCCCTGGCCTCTGGGGTGAGACGTCCCTTGCGATCTGATGCGATTGCCCGCGCGCTCAAAACTACCCCTTGCCGAACCGGGCGGGACTCTCTATAATCTGGCCGTTTTGGCTGCTGGCCGACCGTCCTTCGGGCGGGACGCCGTCCGGCCCCGTATCTGCGGTTGCGAACCCGTCGACGCGCCAGATGTGGGGTATGCGGGCGATTTCAGGCGGCCGGACACCCGGATGGGGGGCGGCGGGATCGCCCCTCGCCTCACACTGCCCTGTGAACCCAACCAACGCATCCGTTTCGAGTCCGGCGGCCGCCGCCGCCCTGGAGGAACCTCATGACGCCTGAAAACAGCCACGACCTGCGCCTGCCCAATCGTTTCCTTGAGTTGTATACCCCGGAGAAGATCCACGGCGATTTCGTCGGCAAGCACATTATCTCGGTCGAACAGTTCGAGAGCAACGACCTCAAGATTCTGTTCGACGCCACCGCTTCGATCCGGAAGCGTCTCAAGCAGAGTGACCGTGGCCTGTTGGAGTTATGTGCGGGCAAAATCGCGGTCACTCTTTTTTATGAAGCCAGCACGCGTACCGATATGTCCTTCCAGGCCGCCATGCGCCGCCTGGGTGGGGAGATCGTGGCGGCCAGCAACGGCGTCCAGTTCTCGTCGGTCTACAAGGGCGAGAACCTGGCCGACACCGTCCGCGCGGCGGGCTGTTATGCCGACGCGATCATCCTCCGCCATCCGGACGTCGGCTCCTCCTACGAAGCGGCCTACTACCTGGACAAGCTGCGCGAGCAGATTCAGCGCAAGCCGGTGATCATCAGCGGCGGCGACGGCGTGGGCGAGCATCCCACCCAGGCCCTGCTGGACATGTTCACGATCTTCGACTTCAAGAAGGGCTTCGACGACCTGACGATCACCCTGGTCGGCGACCTCAAGAACGGCCGCACGGTCCATTCGCTCTCCAAGCTGCTGGCCCGTTATGGCGCGCGGGACGTCACGCTGTGCCTGGTCTCCCCGGCCAAGCTCAAGATGCCGGAGAAAATCCTGGCCGAACTGAAGGCCGCCAACATGCGGATCGTCGAGACGGAGGACCTGTCCGAGGTCATCGGCAGCACCGACGTGATCTACTGGACGCGCGTCCAGGAAGAGCGCTTTGCCGACCCGGCCGAATACGCGGCGGTCAAGGACAGCTTTATCATGCTGCCCTCCGTGCTGGCCCAGGCCAAGCCGGACGCGATCCTCATGCACCCGCTGCCCCGCAAGAACGAGATGGGCACGCCCGCCGATCACGACCTGCTCGACGCCGACCCGCGCTCGGTGTACTTCCAGCAGATGGAAAACGGCATGTTCGTGCGGATGGCCCTGCTGGCCAAGGTGCTCGGCGGCCTGTGGGTGTAGGCTGATCGGGTTGCCGGTCTGAACACACGAAGGGCGCTCCATCCGGGAGCGCCCTTTTTGTCATCGGGATACAGGATCGATTCGCCACATGTAGGGACGACCGGCCGGTCGTCCCACATCGGCGCGGACCCGATCTGCGCGCTGCCCAAATCCTACTGCGGGACGATGAACGTGACCGGCTTGAGCTGCGCCAGGCAGCTCGTATCCGGGGCCTGCTGCGGGTCGCGCAGGAACTGGCGGGTGATGTTCGCGCCGCAGTCCGTGCTGAAGGCGTTCCCGCCGTGGCCGATGCCGGGGAAGACGTAGTGATAGCTGGGGGCGATCGTGCGGGCGGCCTGTTCGCCCCAGGCGGGCGGCGTGACCGGGTCCAGCTCGCCGGAGAGCAGCAGGGTCGGGATCGTGCTGGTGACCGGCTCCAGCTCGAACGGCTTCGCCGGGGCGGCCGCGTCCCAGGCCGCGCAGCGCGCCAGCTCGTCGTCGTAGCGCGCGGTGGAGAAGGTCTGCAAGCGCGGGTCGATCGCCGCGATGGCCGCTTCAACCACTTCCGGCGCGGTCGCCAGAGTATCATCGTGGCAGCGGAAGGCCACGAACGCCCCGTTGGTCGAGCCTTCATGCAGGCTGGCCGCCGCGGCCGGGGCCAGCACGTCCGTCTGGCCCAGGTACACGCTGTAGATCGCCGCCGGGACCATCGGGATTTGATCCGGGTGATACAGCATGGTGATCACGCCGGCGATCAGATCGCTGCCGTTGGCCCGGAACTCGACCGGCTCGCCCGTGTCCGGGTGGGTGACTTGCAGGATCAGCGGCTCGGCATCGAACCGGGCCACGACCTCGAAGAAGACTTCTTTCAGGTTGGGAAAGACCGAGTTGCAGACCGCGTCCGTCGCGCACTGGTCGAAGACCAGGTTCAGGGCGCGCTCGGCGTTCGCGCCCCAGGCCGCGCTCAGGTCGACGTCGGTCGGCGTGACCGTGTCCAGGATCACGCTGCGCAGCACCTCCGGGTGGTCGCGCATCACGGACAGGGCCAGGGTCGTCCCGTAGGAGCCGCCGTACAGGTTGGCCTGAGCCAGCCCCAGGGCGCGGACGAGGTCGGCCACGTCGGCCGCGCTCTCCACGGTGTTGAAGGCGGCGAGGTCGACGCCCTCGGCCTGGAGCCGGGCGCTGCACGCCGCGATGGCTTCCGCCGACTGGGCGATGGCCTCCGGGCCGTAGGGCAGGCGCACGCCGGCCTGGGTCACGGCGGTCATTTCCGTGCATTGCAGGGCAGGCCGCGAGTAGCCCATCCCGCGCTGGTCGATCAGGATCACGTCGCGGGTGGTGAGCAGGCTTTCCAGCCGGCCGAGTCCGGACGCGAAGCTGTCCAGGGTGTTGGAGCCGGGGCCGCCGGAGAGGAAGATCAGCGGGTCGGGCCGGGGCGTGGCCGTGATCGCGCGGATGATGGCGACCGCGATCTGGATCGTCGGGCCGTCCGGGCTGGCGTGAACCTCCGGCACGGTCAGCGTGCCGCAGTCGACCGTGAGCTGGGCCGGGAAGTCGACCGGGCAGGGGCCCGGTTCGAAGCGGGGCAGGGGGTTGTCCTGAGCGGCGCTGGGCAGGGCGGGCAGCAGCAGTCCCGCGAGCAGCACGAGGAGGGTGAGGCGATGGAGCGACATGGCACCTCCTGAAAGAGCAGAGGGAACAGGAATGGTTACGCTAACCGGGTAAGAATACCCGCTATCCGCCCGGAATTCGCATGCCGAACAACAGCAAAACGGGCGCGGAATCGCCTTAATCGCGGGGCGGCCCGGCCGGGCGGATTCGCATCCGACAATTTGGACTGTTTCGGGTGTTGAATACGGCCGGATGTGTTATAGTTGCCCGCAGGCTGACGATAGAATCAAAAGGCGCTTTTGGCTCTTAGCTCTTGGCTTTTAGCTAGCAGTTACCAGCCAAGAGCTAACAGCCAATAGCCAAGAGCCAATAGCCGTCTTTTTCATGAGGGCCTCCATGCTCAAAGACAAATATGCGGATCGCATCGAGAAGATTTTCGCCAAGTACGCCGACAAGCGCTCGGCGGTGATGTCGCTGCTCTACCTGGCCCAGGAAGAGTACGGCTACGTGACCGAGGACGCCTGCGCCGAGATCGCGGCCCTGATCGGCACCGACCCCACCCAGGTGCGCTCCATCGCGGGCTTCTATACCATGTTCCGCGAAGAGCCGAAGGGCAGGTACTGGCTCCAGGTCTGCACGGACCTGCCCTGCGCCCTGCGCGGCGCGGACAAGTTCTACGAAGAGCTGCTCCAGGAGCTGGGCATCGAGGATGGCGGCACCACCCCGGACGGGATGTTCACGGTCGAGCACGTGATGTGCCTGGCCGCCTGTGACCGCGCGCCGATGCTCCAGTGCAACTTCCACTACCACGAGCACCTGGACATGGACACCATGCGCGCCCTGATCGCCCAGTGGCGGGCCGAGGCGGGCGTCCTGGCGGAGGCGGCTGCCGTGGGGGATGCGCCTGCCGAATAGCACGGCGTCCCGTTCGAAGCGCGGAACCCCTGTGCGGCCTGGGATCGCGACCCTTAAGGCTCCGCTGGCAAACCGCCGCCTTGTGCTATAATGCAGGCGGCGGTTCGCATCGATTCGACCAATCGCGTCGATTCCGGCGATCGCATGGAGCTGGCGCGCTTCAGGGGAGAGGCCCGATCATGGCGAATGTGCTGGTGGTCGAAGATCATGCCGACATGCGCGACATCTACAAGACCTTGTTGGAGCGCATGGGCCATCACGTCGAGATTGCCAGGGATGGGGTGGAGGGCCTGAACCAGCTTCGCGGCCGGCCCGACCTGGTCATTCTCGACCTCAGCATGCCGCTGGCGAGTGGGGACATCGTTCTGGGATTCATCCGCAGCACGCCCGAACTCAGCAGGGTCAAGGTGGTCATCATCTCCGCGCTGCCCAACGCCGAAAAACTGGCCGAGCAGCTCCGGGCCGATGCCTGTCTGGCGAAGCCGGTGGAGCTGGCCGAAGTGCGCCGCACGGTCGAGCGCCTGCTGCGTTAGCCGGTGTTGCGGGGCAACAAAAAATCCTCAACCGAAGTCGAGGATTCTGGCGTGCCTGGAGGGATTCGAACCCCCGGCATCTTGCTCCGTAGGCAAGCGCTCTATCCGCTGAGCTACAGGCACCCAACACAACTCATTATACTCTGCCCGCCGGTCGTGTCAAGGCTGGGCGATGGGAGGGACAGGCGGTGAGCAAGGTCGCGCGTGGGATGGGACTGGTGCTGGCCGGGGTGATCGCGCTCGGCCTCTGGGCGGGCGGCTGGGTGGCCCAGGCCGCCTCCGAGGCAACCCTGGACGTGCAGCGCGCCGGGTGCGAGTCGTTCGACGTGGCGCTCAGTTTTCATGGCACGGTCGATGAGCTGGGCGGGTATGATTACGTCCGCCTGCGGGTGCTGGACAGCCACGGGGTGCTGCTCTACCGGTCGGAGCCGCTGGGGGCGCTCTACGGCGAAACCCAATCCTTTACGTTCACCGGGGTCTATACCCGGCCGCCGACCGCGGCTCCCCTGCTGTTCGTGCTGGAGGACTACGAACCGCTCGGCCAGCGCCGCCTGGAATCGCTGGCGACCCAGGTGGTGGCGCCGGATTGCGCGCTGCCGCTGCGCAATCCCGACGCCGGGCTGACCGTCTGCGCGGTGCGGCTCCGGATGGGGCCGGGGCTGAACTTCCGCTGGCGCGGCTTTCTGCCGGAAGGCACGGCCTTCACCGTGGTGGGCCGCCTGTACGATTCGACCTGGCTCCAGGTGCGGGTCGACGAGGATGGGCGGTTGGGTTGGATTTACGATGGGACGTGCGTGCCCGGTTCTCCGGCACAGGGAACCTATGCGGCCGCGCCCGTGACCTTCTTCCGCACCCCGGACGAAATTCTGTTGTACGAGGCGCGGCAGCCCTAGAGCGCGTGAGGGACTTTCACCCCTATCCCCCGGCCCGTAAACGGAGAAAGGGGAGTGGCAACTCAAGTCCCTCTCCGCTTGCGGGGAGGGATTTAGGGTGGGGTAACGTCCGTGCACCCGCTCTTGAACACAGATGCGAAAGTGCATAACAGCCTCTAGGCGTGGCGCGAGCCGCCCCGATCCGTGGTTGTCCCACGCTCGGACGCTTTTGTGCCGCCCGGTTTTTGCATCCTGCTTGCCGCTCCGGCGCCTGGGTGTTTCTCACGCCGGCGGCCTGACCATCTCTGCCGTGGGGGGCATCATGGACGACTTATTGGAGCAAATCGCCACGCACGAGGACGCCATCACGCGCCAGTGGAGCCAGGCCATGCGGCTGCTGCCCAACTCGCCGTATGCGGCCCTGGACGAAGCGACCTTGCAGGCGGCCATCCGCCGGTCGGCGCAGAGCCTGCTGCACGTGATGCGCACCGGCGATACCGCCGCGATGGAGGAGACGCTGCGGGCCAGCGCGCGCCGCCGCCAGCAGGAGGGGATCGGCTACGCCGACAACGCCGCCGTCTGGCTGCTCTACCGCCAGGTCGTCCAGCAGGTGCTGGTCGATCGCCTGTCCGCCGAGACCTGGGAGCAGATCGTCGACCGGGTCGACGCGGTGCTGGACTGGGTGCTGCGGGTGCTGAACGACGCCTACCGCGAAGCAGCCCGACCCTCCCAATCCTGACCCCTTCTGGCCGAGTCCCCATGAGCGCCGCTGGGTCGCCGCCCGAACTGCGCACCGTGGCTCTGCCTTCCGGCCCGCTGGCCTATCGCGTTGCCGGGCAGGGGCCGGACCTGCTCCTGCTGCATGGCTGGATGTGCTCCGGCCGGTTGTGGCTGGCGATGCTCCCGGCGCTGAGCCGATCCTACCGCTGCTGGATGCCCGATCTGCCCGGCTGCGGCGATTCGCCCCTGGCGCGGCAGACTCCCCTGACCCTGCCGGACGACTGCCGGGCCGTGTTCGAGTTCGGCGCGGCGCTGGGGATTCAGCCCCAGGCCGTGATCGGCCACTCGCTGGGCGGGCTGCTGACCCTGCTGCTGGCCCTGGAACGGCCGGAGTGGGCGCGGCGGCTGGTCCTGCTGGCCCCGGTGGTGTCCGGGCGGCTGGCCCTGCACCTGGACGCGCTGCTGCGCGGCCCGGTCGGGCGGGGAGGAATCCGGGTCTGGCGGCCGGTGCGCCGGATCGCGGCGCGGGCCTTCATCCCGTTCACGTTCGGAGTCAAGCCGCAGTTTTTCGGCTCGGCGGCGGCGCGGCGCAAGGCCGAGGACGCCGACCGGACGGCCTGGGCGGCTGCGGTCGGCGGGCTGTCCGGCGCGATCGAGACCGATGTGAGCGCCCGCCTGGCGGGGATCGGGCTGCCGACCCTGGTGATCGTCGGCGCGCACGACCTGACCATTCCACCCTCGGAAGGGGCGCGGGCCGCGGCGCTGATTCCCAACGCGCGCCTGGTGCGCCTGCCGGGCGTGGCCCACCAGCTTCCCGACGAGGCCCCGGAGATCGTGGCCGATCTGATCCTGGACTTCCTGGAGAGGCAGGAGGCAGGGAGGCAAGAGACAGGAAAAAGCATCTGAGCTTTGACGGTTCCATGTCCGGTCAGGACGGGTTGATCTTTTGTCTGAACTGACAACTAATCACTGAAAACTAATAACCTATTTTCAGGAGGATTTCATGCCCGATCAAGAACTACGCCTGTTCGTGGCGCTGGAACTGCCCGCCCCGATTCTGGATGCCCTGGCCCAGACGCAGGACGCCTTGCAGGCCCAGATGCCGCGCCGGGCGGTGCGCTGGGTGCGCGGCGAGGGGATTCACCTGACCCTGAAGTTCCTGGGCGAGACTCCCGCCCGCCAGCGGGAGCCGATCGCGGCGGCGGTGGCGGCGGCCTGCGCCGGGCACGGCCCGCTGACCCTGCGCGCCGCCGGGCTGGGCTGCTTCCCCAATCCGGCCCGGCCGCGCGTGGTGTGGGTCGGTCTGGAGGGCGATCTGGCGGCGCTAGGGGCGCTCCAGCGCGCGGTGGAATCGGCGCTGGAGCCGCTCGGCTTCCGGCCGGAGGGGCGGCCCTTCAGCCCGCACCTGACCCTGGGCCGCGTGCGTGACGACGTATCCAGCGCCGACGTGAAGGCGGCCGGCCAGGTGGTCGCGGCGGCGACGGTCGGGACGCTGGGCGAGTGGACCGCCGACGCGGTCAGCCTGATGCGCAGCGACCTGCGCCGCGAGGGCGCGGTCTACACCTGCCTGGCGGCCACGCTGCTGAAGGGGTGAGGCCAGAGGCCATGAGGCCGCGCGGCTTCGCCGCGCCGAGGCCAGAGAAAACAGAGACTAGAGGGTGTGATGGACTTTCACCCCTATCCCGGCGCGGTGAAACAGCGCCAGCGGTGAAACAGCGCCAGCGGAGAAATGGGGGAGGCGACTCAAGTCCCTCTCCGCTTGCGGGGAGAGATTTAGGGTGGGGTTGCGCGGCCAGCGTTCTCTTGAAATCAGATGCGAAGGAGCATAACAGCCTTTAGAGGGCGGGCAGCGTGCCATCTCTGTGGGTTGTCTACTGACTACTGTGAACTGACGACTGATAACCAAGAGCTAATAGCCAACAGCCAATCAGGGCTGTAGCAAAGTCATAGGAGCAAAGCCAGGGCATCGGGCAGATGAGCCTCGAAGAAACGTTGGGCATCCGGCAGCCAGGCGAAGGGGGTGCGTGGCAGCAAGGCCACGACAAGGCTGTTGAGGATGGCCATCACGT
>JARKOQ010000153.1 GCA_029976005.1 Aggregatilineales bacterium
GTCAACACCGGGCAGAACTACATCTTCAATGCCCAGTGGTACGCGATCTTCCCCGGCCTGGCGATCATGATCACCGTGCTGGGCTTCAACTTCCTGGGGGACGGCCTGCGCGACGCCCTCGACCCGACCCGCTATCGCTAGTTACCGACAAGGAGGGCGAACCGTAGCGTACTAACCCGTATTTGAAGCGATGATCATAGCTATTGCTATGGCGATGGGTATGAGGATAACCAGTAGCACAACAATCGATAAGATGGAGGAAATCCGTTTGTTTTTCAGATCGAAAGTTATGCTGAACTGAAGAATCGACGCAAGCATCACCCCGATCCCGGACCAAAAACAAATGCACGGCAGCGCGTTGATCGCGATAGCCTCCATGAAGCGCTCGAACCCAGATTTTCGAATGCCGAAGGAAGCAGGCTGGTCGGGAGACCCTAGGTTTTCGACTGAATCCGGACCGCTGGGCGACGGAATGTTCACGCCATGCTCAAGCTGGTCACTGAATGCCGCCAATGCAAGGAAGATGAGTAAAGCCCCTACCGGTACGATAAACAGAATCTGGCGCCGGCTGCGTTTTTTTTGATCGTCGATCATGGTCCTCCCCCAGGAACGCACGATTTCCCTCAAGACGATAATGGCAGTGCTGCAACGCAAAAATCCTCGGCCACGTTATTTTGCAGGGCTACCTACCTCGCGTTTATCTTCCCAGAATTGGGTATAACCCTGCTCTTTCAAGTTTTTCTCATTCAGTCTTAGCGCCCTCCTCGAACCCACGAAGTTCAGGTTGCGCCCCAGTTTAGTATCCCAGATTAGCAATCCACCAATAAGAAAGGCAAAGATCCCAACATCGCGGAAGAAATTAGCATTCTCGGGTGCTACACCCCAACTGGCGAGCAGCCTGCTCAAGATTAGCAGACCGATCCCTATGGCAAATGCGATGACTACCTGGCTTATCATGCGCCGCCGTTGCTGCTGGACACACCCCTCGCACAAATGAACTGTAATCCAGGCCGTTGTATAGGTCTTTTTGAGTGCGTCCTGGGCTGTCTTAATTCCATACTGGAAGCTGTAAGGTCGGGTTGGCTTGTTCTCACAAGCTGCACAACTATCGGGCTGTCCTGTTTTGAGATTCTGCGGGTTGAAGTCTACGTGTCGGGTCATTGTTTCCCATCCCCCTGGAGAACAATCATAATATTGTCCACATTCTATCATGAAACCAGAACGTCTTTTGTTACGGGTTAGGGCGATCCGCCGCACCCTGACGGCTTAGTGCACTGCACGCCCTTCAGACATCCGACTGTTTTATCAATCTGCATCAACGCGACGCGACGGTGCTCACCCGCCAATCGCCCCCTTGCCTTTTCTTGCCTCCTGTCTCTTGCCGCTTCCACCTTTGGCGCTCCGGGGGCGGATGCGCTATGCTGAGGTGCACGGCTCGCCGCAACACCTGCGCCTGCCCAGCCGTGACCCGGAGCAACCGCCATGTTCGCCGCGCTTGGCCGCAATCACCGCCTGTTCATGGCGGGCAATTTCCTGTGCGCCCTGGGTTCGGGGTTATGGTACAACCTGCGTCCGATCCACCTGGCCGACCTGGGCGCGACTCCGGCCGAGATCGGGAGCGTGCTGGCGGTCGCCACGGCGGTTGGGGGCCTGCTGCCGCTGCTCTCCGGCTGGCTGACCGACCGGATCGGCCCGCGCCGGGTGCTCGCGGTCGCCTGGCTGCTGATCGCGGCCAGCTCGCTGGGGATGGGGCTGGCAGCCACCTGGCCGGCGCTGGGCTTCGGCCTGGTCGCCTATTCCATGAGCGCGGCGATCGGCAACCCGGCGGCGGTGGCCTACGTGTCGCTCAACATCCCCGAAGACCGGCGACAGGCCGGGGCGGAGCCACTGATGGCCCTGGTCTTTGGCTCATGGCCGGCGGCGATGGTCGCCGCCCCGATGATCGGCGGCGGGCTGGCCGCCCGCTTCGGCATCCCGCTGACCCTGCTGCTGGGCGGGGCGGCCTGCGTCCTGGCGGCGGGGTGCCTGGCGCTGGCCGGGGAAGTCCGCGCCCGGCCCCAGCCCGGAGCCAGGATCGGCGACCTGTTCCGCAATCAGGCGTTTGTGCGGCTGATCCCGCTTTTCGCGCTGATCATCGTCGCCCTGAACGTGGGCACCGCCCTGGCCCCGAACTTCCTGCAAGACGTGCGCGGGCTGTCCACTGCCGCGATTGGCCTGTTCTACTCGGTCTATTCCGTCGGGACGCTGGCCGGGAACGCGCTCGTGGCGCGGGCGCATCCCCGCCTGGGGACGGCCCTGCTGATGATCACGGCGGGCGGGGCGCTGCTGGGTCTGTGGCTGCTGGCCGATCCCCTGCCGATCGGCGCGGCCTACCTCGCGCTGGGAGTCGTCCCGACGATGTGGGTGCTGGCCCAGGCCGCTTTCAGCCGGGTCGTGCGCCCCGACCAGCGCGGGCTGGCGTCGGGCGTGGTCGAGACCCTGTTTTTCATGGGCACGGCCGCGTCCTCGTGGATCGCGGGCCAGCTCTACGACCGCACCCCGGCCCATGACCTGCCCCTGCTGGCCGGGCTGGCCGGGATCGGGCTGGCATTGGTCGTCTGGTTCCTCAGCCCGGAGCGCCAACCCGCCCCGGTCAAGATTGCCACGGAGGTGTGAGCATGGCTGTATCGATGGCAAAAGTCACGTCGTTCATCACCCGATCGGCTCCGGGCGGGCCGGTTTTGCTGTTGATCGAGCATCCCTTCGCCGGTATTCAGATTCCCGCCGGGACGGTCGAGGCGGGCGAGACGCCCGAAGCCGCCGCCCAGCGCGAGGCCCGCGAGGAAACCGGCCTGGAGGGCTTCACCCTGCGGGCCTATCTGGGCCAGATGGAGGAGCGCCTGCCGGACGGGGAGCGCGTCCTGCTGCACGAGGCGACCGTCTACAGCCGGCCCGACCAGGCCAGCTTCGACTGGGCGCGCCTGCGGCGCGGGATCACGGTCGGCGCCCTGCGCCAGCAGGCCAATTTCACCCAGGTCGAATACGTCGAATACGACCGCGTGCCGGACCCCGGTTACGTGACGCTGCAAATCACCGGCTGGGTGCGGGACGATACCCTGACCGACCGGCGGCTGCGCCACTTCTACCACCTGCTCTATACCGGCCAGACGCCGGAGCGCTGGACGGTGGAGACGGATAACCAGGTCTTCAGCCTGTTCTGGGCTCCGCTGGACGCCCTGCCGCCGCTCATCCACCCCCAGGACGAGTGGCTGGCCGCGCTGGCGCGGGCGTTCCCCGGCACCGCGATGCGCGGGGGGTGACGCGGCCGGCCGATCGGGGCGTTTGTCGAACGCCGCCTGGGTCGCGGATTGATGAACCTTTACACATTGATCCGGCAACGGGATCGATACGCCATTTGTAGGGGCGGTTCGCGAACCGCCCCGGACGACCGGCGGTCGTCCCTGCAACGGTCCGCGGCATGACCGGATCAATTTGCCAACCCTCACCCAATCCCCGACGGCCCCGCGTGGCCGAATCCGGTTTCTGCCTGTCTCCAAGCCCCCCTCGGACTTTTGGCGGTTTGGGGGTAGAGTCGGCCCTGCTCATTGCGCCGCCCGCCAACACTGATTCGATGACGCCCATGTCCCCAACCCCGTCCCCCCTCGACCATCTGAAGGCCCAGACTCCGGCCGTGCCCCCGGCCCTGTGGGAAGCCTACGCGGCCGCGCACGGCCAGGCGGAGATCGCCCGCCTGGCCGGACAGGCGGCCTACCTGCGCCTGCTCGACGCCGTATACCGCCTGCACCGGTCCGGGGCGGGCCTGGCGGAGCTGATCGCGCTGCTGCCGGACACGGCCGCCGAACGCGGCGGCGATTACCGGGCCGCGACCGCCGACTGGCAGGAAGCCATCGGCGGCGACCTGCGCGTGGTCGACCTGGGCCTGCGCCTGGGCGGACGGCGGCTGCGAATCACCCTGCCGCCGGTCTGGCTGACCGGGCTGCGCGGGCGGCTCCTGGTCGGCAAGGGCGAGGCGCGCTTCGGCCGCCAGTACGACAACTGGAGCACCTGGAGCGTGCGCGAGCTGCTCCGCCTGCAAACCGGCAGCCCGGAGGGCGATCCGCCCGAACACTGCGGCTGGGGCGACCGCCAGGGCCTCCACCCCAGCTTCACCGAAGGCGGCTACGGCAACCAGATCAACCACTTCGCCCTGGCCCTGCGCCTGTTCGAAGTCCATCGCCTGCCCTACGCGGCCCTGGTCGGCCCGATCCCGCCCCAGGACCCCGGCGGCTCGGCCGACGCGGAAATGACCACCGCCGCCTACTGGTTCGCGCGGGGGCATGCCGGGCGAATCGCCCCCCACGACGTGCCCGCCTTGCAGGCCATCCTGCGCGACGGCCTGGGATGAGCCGGATGACGCCCGGATTCACACCGATCATTCCTCCGCGTCCGTGAAAATCCGTGCCGCGTCCGTGTTATCCGGCGGCATTGCCGTGCCCTGTTCTGTTTTCCAAAGCCCCAGCCCGGCATGCGCCCGAATCGGGGCGGGCTGGCGCGGGAGCGAAATCGGGTACAATGGATGCCAGGATCGCCACCGTGCGAGGAACGGCATGACCAACCCTTTTCTCCCCCTGACCAAGCGCGCCTCCTTCAATGCCATCCGGATCATGGACATCCCCGGCGCGGACTTCGACCCGGCGCTGCGCGGCCAGACGGCCCATGACCTGGTTTCGGCCCGCGCCCTGAGCGCGCTGATCCGGGCCAACGCCGAGCGGCTGCGCCTGCCGGCCGTCAAGGGCGACCTGCCGCGCCTGCTCGACGCCTGCTTCGAGGCCCCGGACCCGGTCGTGCGGACGGCGGCGGCGGGCGTGGCTCACCGCTACGGCCAGCGCCTGGGGACGATTCTGCTTGCCCTGCGGCGCGGCGACCCGGTCAACCGGGCGGTGCGCAAGGATTGGGAAGCCGCCCACTGGCAGTTCTGGGGATCGATCCGCCAGGTGTGGCTGGGCGGCGGGCTGGTCAGCGGCGCGCTCGGCCCGCTGGCGGCCCAGGCCGCGACCGACCTGCTGGCCGCCAACGGGTTCTCCGACATGGCCGTGCGCGTCTCGCCCTACGGCGCGGCGCTGCCCATCCTGGGGGTGGCGCGCTGCATCCCCAGCCGCAACCACGCCGGGCTGGTCTTCGACTTCGGCCAGAGCTTCATCAAGCGCGCGGTGGCCGTCTTTCAGGGCGGCGTGCTGACCAACCTGGTGCGCCTGTCCGACCTCCAGGCCACTTGCGAGGATCACGAAGAGGCCGACTGGAGCCAGACCTATGCCCAGCGCCTGAGCAACAGCATCGCGGTGGTAATCGCCGCGACGCGGGCCGAAGTCACCGGCCACGGGGCGCGCCTCCACCCGCTGATCGCCGCCAGCATGGCCTGCTACGTCGATCACGGCCAGCCGGAACCCCAGGGCCAGGGCTGCTACAACCCGCTGGCGCTCCTGGCCGACTGCTACCAGGATTTCCTGGCTGCCCAGATCGGCGCGCGGACGGGCACCACCACCCAGATGCTCCTGCTGCACGACGGCACGGCGGCCTCGCTGGTCTACGCCGGCCAGCCCGCGACGGCCGTGCTGTCACTGGGCACGGCGGTAGGAGTGGGCTTCCCGCCACCCTCGGCCGAGGGGCTGCGCCCCCTGGCGGAGCGGGTGACGATTCGGAACGCCTAGCGTCCCCATCGCGGCTTTCCCATCGGGCCGATCTTTTCTGAATAATTCACACCGTTATGCGGATTTGTGCCCCAGAATAGCCATAGGTCAAGGTGTTTATCGGAGGAGTGATGTCTATTCAGGTATGCTGGATCAATGACTCTCGCCAGGGCGTGCTGTACGTCGCCGAATCGGCCTGGGAGTGGGAGGATTTCCACCGGGCGATCCGGGACAGCCTCACGCTGATGAACGAGGCCGGGGGTGTGGTCCATCACGTCATCGACGTGACCGCCTACACGGCTCTGCCCTCGGGAAATGCGCTTCACAACTTCAAACGGGCCTGGGATCTGTGCATGAGCCACTGCAATTGCGGTGATTTCCTGATTCTCAATCCCAACACCTTCGGCCGGACGCTGGCCGACCTGTTCCTCAAAGTCTACGCGGGAGGACAACTGGCTGGCCGGGTGCACTTCGTCGCTGACCGGGCCGCCGCCCTGGCCCTGGTGGAGAAGTTTTCCGCGGAAGCGGGGGCCCGTTGAAGGCTCGCTTCGCTCCGAAAAACAACGGCCCGCGAAATCACCCGCGGGCCGTTTGTTGATCTGGACAGGCTGGCCGCTATCCCAGCGGCGTGAGCTGGTTGAAGTTCAGGATCGCCAGGTTGCGCCCGCAGTCGCCGGGGAACGAGACCAGCTTGGGATCGGACACCCGCCGGTTGTTCTGGTAGAGCGTCACCCGGTAGACGAAGGTGTTGGGCGCGTCGGCGACCTTGATCTCCCAGCCGGACGGGCCGTAGACCGTCGCCGCGCCGGAGACCGTGGTTTGCACCAGCGAGGAATCGGTCACGCCCTCGACCCGGATCGTGTAGCCAACCAGCGGCTCGCCGTTCAGGCCGGTCACCTGGCCGCCGAAGCCCTGCCACGAACAGGCCAGCTCCGGATGGGCGAACTGGCCGCTGAAAATAACCCGGTTGCCGGCCAGGCCGAAGGCCATCAGGTCGGGCAGACTGGCCCCGGCGGTGGTGGTCGCCACCGGGACGGCCGGAGTCATGGCCGGCGGGATCGGCGTGGCGGTCGCGACGAGGCCCAGCCCCCAGATCTGGCTGCGCGCGCTGTCATAGCCGGCCCGCGCATTGCGCACGGCCTGAAGCCCGGCCTGGACGCGCGCCGGGTCGCTCATGCCCTGGGCCTGGAGGTCGCACCACTCCTCCCACAGCTCGATGGCCCGCCCGGTCTCCTCCAGCCCCTGGTTGAGGGCGGCGATCACGGGGTCCAGCTCCGGGTAGGCGTTGAGGTCCCGCTCGCGCGGGATGTAGGGCTGCGGCGCGCCGATGCCAAAGCTGCACACGCGCGTCCCGCCGCGCTCGATCGTGCTCCACACCCCGGAGATCAGGTTAAGGCGCTCCACGCTCAGGTCGATGTGGAGCAGCATGGCGGTCATGATCGCGTCGCGGGAGGCCCAGGGGCCGATCACCGGCTGGTTGACCGGCGGGCCGTCGGCCACGACGCCCCACTCCGGCAGCAGGCTGATGTCCCCCACCTGCCACTCGATGAAGGTCGGGCCGAGGTTGCCGATCCAGCCCAGCACACCCCGGAAATTGACCTGGAGCCAGGCGTTGTCCGGGCTGCGCCCGGTGGCGGAGAGGACCTCGTAGCGCGGCACGTTGTCGATCATGAAATAGGCTTCGCTGGGGCCGGCCCGGAAGCGGATGCCGCTTTCCGGCAGGCGGATCGTGGCCGGGCCATGATAGTTGCTTGGCCCGGCGCGGGGGCCATCCCCCAGGTCGAAGGGGGCCACGGCCGGCGCGCCGAGGGGCAGCCCTTCCGGGTTGCCGATCACGGTCACGACTTCGGCCCCGACCCAGCCTTCCTGGCCGTAGAAGTTGATGCGGTACCACTGGCGGTTGCCGGTCCGCCCGGTGACCGGAACGACCTCGCCCCAGTGCAGGGCGCCGATCACCTCCTGGCCGAGGGTGGGGGCGATGCGCACGTAGACTTCCTCGCGGTTGGGCGTGACGCTGACGCCAAAGTCCTGGGCCTGGCCTTCCGCCAGCGGCCACAGGATCAGCCCGGCCAGCAG